>JBPCVQ010000259.1:0-30335 GCA_051010395.1 Geminicoccaceae bacterium
GGCGAAACCGTCAAGATCGAGCAGTTCCCGCGCATGGAAGGCCGCCAGATGATCATGATCATGGCTCCCGCCAAATAGGGCTGCCAGCCCTGGGGTTGACTTGCTTGTTACTGGCCACGTGGGTCTGAGTTCATCGGGAGTGGGTTATGGCGGCGACGGATGACGGCCGGCTGACAGGGGCGCTTGCGTCTCACGGCATCGAGAAATCGATCGACGAGATCGACGACATCCTGAAAGGCGTCCTCGCCGCCCCCAGGGGCTTCGATCCCGACGCCTGGCTCGACCTCATCGCTCCCTCTGACGCCGCCAGCCTACGTGATCTTCTCAAGAGTCGCCTGGCTTTCCTCGACAAGAGGAGCGCAAACCCGCCCCAACCCATCGCCGACCGGCTGCAGCGGTTCAAGTCAACGCTGGCCGGGCTCGGCCTAGATGGCTTTATCCTTCCGCTTACCGATGAGCATCGAAACGAATATATCCCCGACGCGCGCCAGCGCCTGGCGTGGCTCACCGGCTTTACCGGCTCGGCGGGGATGCTGGTGGTGCTCGGCGATCGTGCTGTCATCTTCGTCGACGGTCGCTACACCGTACAGGCGGAACAGCAGCTCGATGCGGAGCTGTTCGAACGTGCGCACCTGATCGAAACACCGCCCGCCAAGTGGCTTGGTCAGACTCTGACCGCAGGCCAGCGTCTGGCCTTCGATGCGAATCTGCATATCAAAGCAGAAGTCGAGCGATTCCAGAAAGCCTGCCACAAGGCCGACGCGGAACTCATCCCGCTTGACGCGAACCCCGTCGATACGATCTGGCCAAGCCAGCCGCCGATGCCGATCGCGCCGATCGACACGCTTGATGTCATCTATGCCGGCGAGAGCAGCGACGACAAACGTGCGCGCATGGCCAAGAAGGTCGAGGAAGCCGGTGCGGACGTCGCTCTGATCGGCGCGCCCGACAGCATCGCCTGGCTCTTGAACATCCGCGGAGGCGACGTCCCTTTCAACCCCCTCACCCTCGCCTTCGCCCTCCTGCACAAAGACGGCGCCGTCGAGTTTTTCTTGGACGAGAGGAAGCTGCGTCCCGGTCAAACCTTCGGCAACGAAATTTCGCATAGGTCCATCCAGGACCTGGGCGACAGCCTCGATCACCTTGGGTCGTCCGGTAAAAAAGTTCTTGCCGATCCAGCTTGGACGAACGTCCAGTTAACGCAGCAGCTCGCAAGCGCGGGCGCACGGATCATCGAAAACGCCGAGCCCTGCATCCTCGCCAAGGCAATCAAGAACGAGACCGAGCTGGACGGCGCCAGAGCCGCCCAGATCCGAGACGGCGCCGCCGTCACCCGCTTTCTCGCCTGGCTCGGCGATGCCATCGCCGGAGGCAACGAGGTAACGGAGCTCGCCGCCGCCGCCGCCCTTGAAGCCGAGCGCAAAAAGGACCCGCTCTATCGCGGTCCAAGCTTCGACACCATCTCCGCCTCAGGCCCGAACGCAGCCCTCGCCCATTATCGGGTTAGCGAGGAGTCAAATCGAACCCTCGAACCCGGCAGCCTCTATCTGGTCGATAGCGGCGGTCAATATCCCGACGCCACCACCGACATCACCCGGACGATCGCGGTCGGGACGCCGACTGCTGAGATGCGCGAGCGTTACACTTTAGTGCTCAAAGGACATATCGCCCTGGATCGTGTCCAGTTTCCGGTCGGAACCAGCGGCGCCCAGCTCGACACCCTCGCCCGTCACCCGCTGTGGCAAGCCGGCCTCGACTTCGACCATGGCACGGGCCATGGCATCGGCAGTTACCTCTGTGTCCACGAGGGCCCGGCCAGGATCGCCAAGACCGGAGCCGTCCCTCTGAAGCCGGGCATGATCCTTTCGAACGAGCCCGGCTATTACAAACCCGGCGCCTACGGCATCCGCATCGAAAATCTCGTTGCCGTAAAGGAGGCCGGCAAACCCGATGGCGGTGAACGCAAGCTTCTCGAGTTCGAGAATCTGACGAGAGCACCACTCGATCGAAAACTGATAGAGGCGTCCCTGCTGACAACGGATGAACGCGCCTGGATCGAGGCCTATCACGCCCTGGTCCGGCAGGATTTGCTGCCATTGTTGCCTGAATCGGCGAAGGCCTGGCTGATGACCAACACAGAGCCTTTGGACTAGGGGCGTGGCCGCGGCATGAACTTCCCTGGGTAGGGTAGGCAGAACTTCATATAACCGCCCGATGAAGATCGGCTGTTGGATCAAGCGCCGTGGGAAGCAAATGTCGTGGATATTCCACCTAAGGGGAAGACAAAAATAGACCCAATCAACCCAGGGATTTTTTTAAGCAGTTTCAAAGCGTTCCCAGGCTAATTTACAATCAACATACGTAAAATACTACCCCTCAATTTGGCGCTTATGTCACACTTATCTGGCATTCGACCGAAAATTTCGGATCGGCCTGGGCAACTTGCCCCAAGCACCTTAAGAGCATTTGCCAGTCTGAACTGTCGTTCCGCGGAATGACGACAATGTCTCTTGGGGGGTAACCATGAAGTCTTCGCTGAAAGTTGGCTCCGCTCTCATTGTGCTCTTGCTGGTAACCGGCTGCGCCAACTGGCCTCGGGCTGGCAACAATGGAGCCTTCTATACCAAAGTTTCATCACCGGTGACGGCCTTCGAGAACGACAGCTCGGAACCACTGCGTTATGGCCAGGCCTGTAACTCGGGCGTTCTCGGCCTTTACGCCTCTGGCGACTCGACCGTCGCTGCCGCGCAGAGAAATGCCTCGATCACCAAGGTGATAACAATAGAGGAACAATTCAAACACATCCTCCTGGGTGCTTATACGCAGTATTGCACCGTGGTTGGCGGTTACTGAGCACTACCGACTGCAGTTACAACAGGAACTGCGGGGATGGATATGTGAAACAGGTCGATTGGGAGTTACTCATGAGACGTTATTGTTTGCGCGCCCTGGCTATTCTGAGCTTATCGGGACTTTCCGGCTGTAGCTTGATTCCTAGCTTTCCAGATCTTTGGCCGTTCAACGACGCGCCGGTAGCAAGCAGTAATGCGCCACAGCTGGCGGCTCCGTTGCCGGCTGTGACGGACGAGCCTCGACCGGCGCCTGTGCCGGCACGGGCGCCAGCGACGGCGCCGGCGACAGCGCCGGTCGAACTTACACCATCGACGGGACCGGACCCGGAAGCCGAGCAGTTCGTGGCCCAGCTCGCGCCAGCGCTGGGCAATGTCGGTGGAAGCACGCAATCGGTGCCTGGCGCCGTATCCTATATCATCTCGCCGGCGGATGGCGCCGTCGTGACCAACCCCGTGCGGGTTCTGTTCGGTCTCGATCGTATGGGCATTGCGCCGATCACCTCGTCGCATGAGGGGACCGGACACCACCATCTGCTGATCGATATCGAACTGCCGCCGCTCGATCGACCACTCCCAGCAAGTGAAAACCTTCGTCACTTCAGTGGTGGCCAAACAGAGGCCAGCCTCAATCTAGCTCCAGGTGAGCATACACTTCAGCTTGTTCTAGGTGATCACAATCATACACCGCATCAGCCTCCCGTCGTTTCGCGGGAGATCACGATCACCGTGCAATAGTCCGCTGATCGCAGTTGGTTTACGGCAGCCCACTTCTCCTGGAGGTGAGGGTGCGCTACTGCACCCTCACCCACCGAAGGATCAAGAAGTTATCCGGCCGCTGCCGAAGCTCGACGCCCGAGCGCATGGCCCAGACCAACGGCTGCACGTGCAGCGGCACATAGACCGCGTCATCCTTTAGCACGCCATTCACCTCGTCGATCATCGCTTGCCGCGCCGTTTCATCCAGCTCCTGCTGGATGCTTGGCAACAGCTGGTCGACCATCGGGTTCGAATAGCCGCCGAAATTCCAGCTCCCGAGTTTCTTTTCGGGATCCGGCGTGTGCATCAGAAAACGGATCGGGTGCTCGGCATCGAAGGTGCCGGGGGACCAGCCGAGCAGATACATGTCGAACTGACCTGCGCGCAGCTCGGTCCAATATTGGCTTACCGGCACGGCGTCGAGGGTGACGTCGAGGCCGAGCTTCGCGAGCATCGAGACAACGGCGGTGCAGATCGCCTCGTCATTGACGTAGCGATCATTCGGACAACGGAGCGTGGCAGAAAAACCGTCCGGGTAGCCTGCCTCGCTGAGTAGAGCCGCCGCGGCCTCGCGGTCGGTGGGGATGCGGACGTCGTCTTCGGCCTTGTAGCCATTCACACCGGGCGCGATCAAAAGACCGGAGGTTTGGGCATTGCCGCGCATCACCTGCTGCACGATCGCATCAGCGTCGATCGTCTGATAGATCGCCTTCCTGACGCGCGCATCCTTCAGCGGATTCTTTCCACCAGCATCTCCGAGCGCCAGCGCCTCCGACTGGTGATCGAACCCAAAGAAAATCACCCTGCTCTCGACGCCGCTCAACACCTCGATGCCTTCGGTGGCTTCGAGTTTCGGCGCGTTCTGGAGCGGCACCGGCTCGATCATGTCGACTTCGCCGGAGATGAGGGCCGCCACCCGTGTCGCATCCGCTTTCAAGGGTTTGTAAACGGCCCTGGTCAGATTGTGCTCGATCTCGCCCCACCAGCCCTCGAAGGGCTCCAGCACCGTCTCGACATCCGGATTGCGCGACAAAAGTCGGAAAGGTCCCGTCCCATTGGTCTCGAATGTGGTGGCCGTCCCCCCTTCCTTGTCCGGGGCAGCGGCTCCCTTGCCGCTGGTCCAGCCCTGATCCATGATCAGCCAGTTGGCGATGCCCGAGGGAAAGAGTGGATCCGGTTTTTTGGTGTAGAACTCGACGGTCAGCGGGTCCGGCGTCTCGACCCGATCGATGGTCGCAAAAAAGGCCTGGATGTCGGAGTTTTCATCGGAGGCCCGCTCGAACGAGAACAGCACGTCATCCGCATCGAACGCCGCCCCGTCATGAAATGTCACACCGGCCCGCAGACGAAACCGCCAGCCATCGCTGCCCATCGCTTCCCAGCTTTCGGCGAGGGACGGCTCCAGAGTCATGTCCGCCCCGCGCCGCACCAGACCTTCATAGATATTGTTCAGAAATCCCAGCACCGGCGCTGTCGCTGCAGCATGGGGGTCCATCGTGTTCGGATCACTGCCGGTGGACCAAGTGAACGTTTCCGCCTGAACGACAGCTGACCCCGCCAGGATCATGCCAAGGGTGAGCGTTCCGATCCTGGTCATGGCTTCTTTCCTATTTGACGGCTGGCGTTCGGCCACGAAGGCCCACGCTCGACCCAGAACATCATGGCGGCGGCGTCTTGTCAAAAAGAGAGGTCAGGACTTACCGCTGAAGAATGCAGCGGCCTTCTGGCCCCATTGCTCGACCTTGGCTTCGGCCTTGTCGATGAGGGCGCCGCCCTGCGGGTAACGTTTACGAAAACGCTCAAGCAAACGTTCAGCCCAGGGCGCTGATTTCGCGAGGATAATGAGGCCGATCGCCAGGAACAAAAATCCTTGCAGGATCGGCAGGACCATGCCGAGCACGCCCAGCACAAGAAACAAATAACCTAGCCCCTGCAGCAGCAAGGTCTTCATGAAGGTCGCGCCAGCTTCAGCCATTCTTCCTCACTCAACGTGGAAACACCCAGCTCCGCCGCCTTCTTGGCCTTCGAGCCGGCATCGGCGCCGACCACAACATAGTCCGTCTTCGCCGAGACGGAACCCGCCACCTTCGCGCCCAGCGCCTCAGCGGTCGCCTTGGCCTCCGCCCGGCTCATCTCTTCCAGCGATCCGGTAAACACCATGATCTTCCCCGCAAACACCGAGCCCGAGGCGTCGGGCGGAGCCAGGGGCTCAGCCTCGACCATAGCGGTGAGATCGTCGAGCACTTCGAGATTGTGGGCCTCACCGAAGAATTCAATGAGAGCCTCGGCAACCTTCGGTCCGACGCCGTCGATATTCTCCAGCTCCGCCTTCGCCTCTTCATCATCTCCCGATGCCGCCAGCATCGCTGCACGCCACGCGCCGATCGTGCCATAGTGACGGGCGAGCAGGCGGGCGTTGGTCTCGCCGATGAAGCGGATGCCGAGCGCATTGATAAAGCGATCGAAGCTGATCTTCCGCCGATCAGCGACCGCACGCTTGAGGTTGTCGACCTTCTTCTCTTTCCATCCCGGAAGCGCTTCGAGCGCGGCAAGTTTTTCTTCATTCTCGACCAACCGAAAAATATCGGCAGGCCCTTCGATCAGGCCGGCCTCCAAGAGCTGCGGCACCTGCTTCTTGCCGATGCCCTCGATGTCGAAGGCATCCCGCCCGACGAAATGGCGAAGGCGCTCGGTCAGCTGGGCCGCACAGATCAGCCCCCCGGTGCAGCGTCTGACCGCCTCGCCTTCCGGCCGCACGGCAAGACTGTCACAGACGGGACAAGTTTCGGGAAAAACAAAAGGCTGGCTGCCTTCAGTCCTTTTTGTGAGGTCGACCTCGACCACCTGTGGGATCACGTCGCCGGCACGCTGGATGGTGACTGTGTCGCCTTCGCGGATATCCTTGGTCTCGATGTAATCCTGATTGTGCAGCGTCGCCCGCGACACCACGACGCCGCCGACGGTCACCGGCTCCAGATTGGCGACCGGAGTCATCGCGCCCGTCCGGCCCACCTGGATCGTGATCTCCTTGATCCTTGTCGTCGCCTGCTCGGCCGCAAATTTATGCGCGATTGCCCACCGGGGCGCTCGCCCGACAAAACCGAGGCGCCGCTGCAGATCGATCCGATCGACCTTCAAGACGATGCCGTCGATATCATAAACGAGCGCATGACGCTCGGCAGCGACTTGCCCGTGATAGCTCGCAAGTTCGTCCGCAGTCAGACAGCGCCGGGTCATCGGGTTGGTCTGGAAGCCATAGGTGCTCAGCCGTTCGATGAAGCCGTAGTAACTTCCATCGATCGGAGGCTCGGCCTCCCCCCAGCTATAGGCGAAGAAGCGAAGCGCCCGGCTTGCCGTGATCCTGGAATCAAGTTGGCGAAGCGAGCCCGCGGCGGAATTTCTAGGATTGGCGAAAACGGGTTCATCTGCGGCGGCACGCCGCTCGTTCAGCTTCAGGAAATCGTCACGGGTCATGTAGACCTCGCCCCGCACTTCGAGAACCGGCGGTGGGGCATCGGTCTTGAGCGTCAGAGGGATATCGTTGATGGTGCGCAGATTCTGGGTGATATCCTCACCGACGGCGCCATCACCACGGGTGGCACCCTGCACGAATATCCCGTCCTCATAGCGGAGGGACGCAGAGAGGCCGTCGATCTTGGGCTCGGCGGTGATATCGATCACCTCATCCTCGCCGATGCTCAAAAATCGCCGGATGCGTTTTAGGAATTCGACGACGTCATCATCGCTCATCGCATTGTCGAGAGAGAGCATCGGCAGCTTGTGCTGGACTTTGCCGAACGCCTCGACCGGCTCGGCGCCGACCCGGTGGGAGGGGCTGTTCACCCGGGTCAGTTCGGGAAAGGCCGCCTCGATCGCCTGATTGCGGCGGCGAAGCGCGTCATAGTCGGCGTCCGATATCTCCGGCTTATCCCGCTGATGATACAGCCGATCATGCCGCGTGATCTCTTCGGCGAGGAAGGCAAGCTCCTCCTCCGCCTGCTCGGGCGTCATTGTGTCAACGGAACGGCCGTCGCCATCGGACTGGCCGTCGCCGTTCATGCGGAACTCGCGAGCAGGCTTTCGGCCGCGGCCCGAGCCGCATCAGTAATCTCAGCCCCCGCCAGCATGCGCGCAATTTCCTCCCGCCGCTCCTCCGGCTCCAGAACAGTCACGGATACGTTCGCCCCGCCGCGGGTCGCGGCCTTATGGACGCGCAGGTGTTGGCCGGCGCGGGCGGCGACCTGGGGGGCGTGGGTGACCACCAGGACCTGGGCGAACTGGCCGAGCCGCTCCAGGCGGTCACCGACCGCATCGGCGGTGGCGCCGCCAACACCGGCATCGACTTCATCGAAGACCAGAGACGGCAGGGCTTCGGTCATGGCGAGCGAAACCTTGAGCGCCAGCATCAGCCTCGCGAGTTCGCCGCCGGATGCGATCTTGCCGAGCGGCCCTGGCTTCTGACCGGGATTGGTCGCAACCTCGAACTGCACCCTTTCCGCGCCGATCTCGCCGATCTCGCCGTCCGGACGCGGGGCGAGCCGAATGGCAAACCGCGCGCGCTCCAGCTTCAGCGGCGGCAATTCCTTCATCACGGCTCTGGACAGCGCATCCGCCGCCTTCTGCCGCCCTTTGGTCAGCTTTGCGGCTTCGTTCACCAGGTGTTTTCGGGCATCGTCCGCCGCCGTCCGTGCTGCCGCCAGATGCTGATCGCCCGCCTCGACCCGGGCAAGCCTGGCGGCGGTCTGATCGCGAAATCCCGGGAGGTCGTCGACCTGGACCTTGTGCTTGCGGGCTGCGGCGCGAAGGGCGAACAGGCGTTCCTCGGTCGTCTCAAGGCTATCCTCACCGTCGGCCAGCGCCCGGCCCGCCTGTTCCAGCGCCGATATCGCCTCGTCGAGCTCGACCTGAAGGCGTCCCAATGCCGAAGCCGCCGGCTCCAATACGTCGCCAGCGCTCTCCAAAACCCTCTCCAACGCCCGCGATGCCTTCCCAAGGCGCCCGGCAAGACCGCTGTCGGCGGCAATCGCCGCCATCGCCTCGTCGATCGCCTGGGCAATCTTCTCGACGTTCATCAGCCTGGACCTGGCTTCTGCAAGCCCCTCCTCTTCTCCAAGCTCAGGCGCCAACTGATCGAGCTCGGCAAGGATATGGCGCCAATAGTCGATATCATCAGCCGCCTTGGCGACCTCGCCTTCGAGTGTCTTGTAAGCCTCCTCCGCGTCCCGCCAGTTGCCATGCGCGCGCTTAACCTTGGCGAGACCCGGCCCGAGCTTGCCATAGGCATCCACCAATGCCCTTTGCGTAGAGGGGTCCAGCAACCCTTGCTGGTCGTGTTGGCCGTGAACTTCGATCAGATGTTCGCCGAGGCGCTTGAGGAGTGCCGTGCCCACGGGCTGATCGTTGATGAAAGCGCGGGAGCGGCCGTCCTGGCCGAGGGTTCTGCGGAGAAGAAGCTGATCGTCAGCCTCGATCCCATGCTCTTCGAGCAGCCGTTCGACGGCCTTGGCTTCGAGGAGATCGAAGACGGCACTCACCGACCCCTGCGTCGCTCCGGCCCGCAAAAGGCCCCGGTCGGCACGACCGCCAAGCGCCAGGCCGAGGCTATCCAGCAGGATCGATTTGCCGGCGCCAGTCTCGCCGGTGAGGACGCAAAGGCCGGCGCCCAGCTCCAGATCGAGGCGTTCGATGAGAACGATGTCGCGGATAGACAGGCTGGTCAGCATGACGCCATCGGCCGCTCAGGCCGCCGGCCCGGTTTGGGCATCCTCCGGCGGCTCGACCAGTTCCTCGCCGCTCCCGCCACCGTCAGGCGGTTTCCTGCCGGCGGCGCCCTCTTTCGGGTCCGGCAAGGTCTCGTCGTCGGACAAGAGAGCGTAGCTATCCTGATACCAATCGCTCGTCGGGTAGTTATGGCCGAGCACGGCTGCGGACTTTACCGCCTCGCCGCGTATACCGAGCGCCAGATAGACTTCCGTCAGCCGATGCAATGCTTCCTCGATATGGGTTGTGGTCTCGTACTGGTCGACCACGGCCTTGAAACGGTTGGCTGCCGCGACGAATTTACCCTTTCGCTGATAGTAACGTCCGATCGACATCTCGCGACCCGCAAGGTGATCCTGGGCGAGATCAGCTTTCAGTCTGGCATCGCGGCCATAGGAGCTCTCTGGAAAACGACGGATCAGCTCGTCAAAAGCTTTGTACGCACGCTCGGTCATCTTCTGGTCTCGACCGACATCGGAAATCTGATCGTAGTAGCTGATGCCGACCAGATAGTGCGCGTAGGCCACATCTTTGTGGCCGGGGTGGAGATCGATGAAGCGACGGGCAGCGCTGACCGCCTGATCATATTCGCTTGCTTTGAAAAAAGCGTAAGCGGCCATCAACTGCCCACGGGTTGCCCATTGGGAATAGGGATGCTGACGTTCGACCTCCTGAAAAGCGGCAGCCGCGCGCGTATTGTTGCCGTTCTCAAGCTCATCCAACGCTGTATTGTAAAGGTCGTTGACCGGCCGCTCGACATAAGCTTCGTCCTCGATGCTGTCACCGGCGCAAGCGCCGAGAAGCAAGGCGAACGCTACCAGGCTCGTTCGCCCGAGACCTACTCGAAATCCAGACAAATATCCGCTCCTTTTGGACCGAACCAAACATCGAAACTGTATCACCGACTGTCAAGCCAATCCGCCCGATCGTCGGTGAAGAAATGGTGCGGGGTTGCCAATGAGAGGCCCAGACGCTGGAAAAAGCACCAGGAATGCTTGCGGGTCAACGGTACCGAGGTCGATCGGGCGAAAAGCCGGAAAGGAGCCCTCAGGCGCTGGCAGCGCGGCGAAGCGGGAGAGGTTGCTCGCCAGCAAACGGCTCGGCCGTCATCCGCCAGGCCGTGGGATCGGCGAACAGGGCACGCAGCAGCTTGTTGTGCATGGCATGGCCGGCACAGTCGCCGACAAAACGCCCGGCAATCGGCGCACCTGCAAGATAAAGGTCGCCTATGCAGTCCAGCACCTTGTGGCGGACGAATTCATCCTCGTAGCGAAGGCCATCCTCGTTCAAGACTTTGTCCTGGCTGACCACGACGGCATTCTTCAGCGAGCCGCCGAGAGCGAGGCCGCGAGACCAAAGCTCCTCCACCCGTTCTGCAAAACCGAAGGTGCGAGCGCCCGCGATCTCAGTCTTGAAACGACCCGTCGTCAAGCTGTGGCGGAGCGACTGGCTCTTGATCAAGGGGTGGTCGAACTCGATTCGACAATCGACTTCGAATGGGATCGAAGAGCCAAACTCACCTGTGATCTCGTCCGCCGCCATCGGTTCCAGGCGAGCACTCTTGCCGTGGGCGGTTACGGTGACTGGCTTTAGAATTTTGATCCAGCGCCGCTGCTCATCTTGCTCGGCGAGCCCAGCGCATTCGATCAAGAAAATGAAAGGTTGAGCACTGCCGTCCATGATCGGGACTTCGGGCCCATCGAGCTCGATCAGGACATTGTCGATGTTCGAGGCAGCGAGGGCGGCCATCAGATGCTCGACAGTGCCGACCATCGCACCATCGCGCTGACCGATCGTCGTGCACATCGTGGTATCACAGACTTGGTCGAACAGCGCCTTTATCGGCGTCATGCCCTCCCGGTCCTTTCTGACAAATCGAATGCCGCTGTCGGCCTCGGCCGGATACAGCGTCAGGGTGCTCTTCACGCCGGAATGCAACCCCACGCCGACACAACCGATTGATGTCTGCAGCGTATGCTGCATGCCATTCTGCCCACCGTTCGCCATATCAAGCTGGTTTACCGACATTCCTAAACTCCCGGTGGCTCTCAAACTTCAACGCCAGCCACCATTCGATCAAAACCGATCGCCATGGGAGGCAAAAAAAACACGGCCTCCATGCGGATATCTAACAATCCGCGATGGAGGCCACAAATCACACTTCGTGTCAGTTTGTTACAACCTGACCGTGAACTAGCTACGGTCTTTTTTTATTATCTCTTGGTTAATGCGCCGTTCATACTGTTCTATCGGCGAAGGAATGTCGGAATGTCATAGAGATCCTCATCCTTCGACGCTGAACGGCGTTCGGGCGCATCACCACCTGCCATAGCGGGTTCAGGCTGCGGTTCGACATGCTCTTGCCTTTGCCGAGCAAAGCTTTGGGTAACCCGCTCGAACAGGCTCGGGGCACGCGAGAGATCCCTCTCGGGCATGCGCGTCTGCCCCCAGTCCGAAGCCTGTGGCGGCGGCTGTGTCATCGGCGGGTGGTGGCTATTGAAGCTAGGCTTCGGCCGCCTTGCGGATGCAACCACCTCATCGCCGTGATGAGCCTGCGGACGAAGTCCGGGCGTCATCCCGCCGGGACTGCTGGCCTGCGAGGTCATGCTGCTCGGCTGGTCGGGCGAGAAACCGCCGTCCGGCGAGGACGAGGTCATCGGTTTGACCTCCGGCATGCCTGAGCTCATTGACGTTCGCTTGCCTTCCTGACCGCCCGTCGGCTGCTGACCTTGCGGCCGAAGCCTGAAGGTCGGCGCTGCAGTCGGCTGCGGCTCGGCCGCCGCCTGACTCTGACCATAGGACGGCCCGTCGCCAGCGTCGATGCCGGTGGCCACAACGGAAACCCGCATCTGCCCGTCCATGCTCTCGTCCATGGTCGAGCCGACGATGATGTTGGCTTCTGGGTCGACCTCTTCCCGCACGCGGTTCGCGGCTTCGTCCACCTCGAACAGGGTCATGTCCATGCCGCCGGTGATGTTGATGAGCACGCCGCGCGCACCCTTCATCGACACCTCGTCCAGGAGCGGGTTGGAGATCGCCGCCTCCGCAGCTTCGACCGCGCGGCGCTCGCCGTCGGCCTCCCCTGTCCCCATCATCGCCTTGCCCATCTCGCTCATGACCGTGCGGATGTCCGCGAAGTCGAGATTGATCAGACCAGGCATGACCATCAGGTCGGTGACGCCGCGAACACCCATATGCAGCACATTGTCGGCGAGCTTGAACGCATCGGCGAAGGTGGTGCGTTCGTTGGCGAGCCTGAACAGGTTCTGGTTCGGGATCACCAAAAGCGTGTCGACATATTGCTGCAGCTCGGCGAGCCCGCCCTCGGCGACCCGCATGCGGTGCGTGCCCTCGAAGTGGAACGGCTTGGTCACCACGCCAACGGTGAGGATGCCCTGTTCCCGGACCGCGCGCGCGATAACAGGCGCCGCACCCGTCCCGGTGCCGCCGCCCATGCCGGCGGTGATGAACACCATGTGGCTGCCGTTGAGCTGATCGAGCAGTTCCTCGATCGCCTCCTCGGCGGAGGCTCGACCGATTTCAGGCCGAGCGCCAGCCCCAAGTCCCTGGGTAATGGTGTTGCCGAGCTGGATACGGCGCTCGGTCAGGCATTGATGCAGGCTTTGTGCATCAGTGTTGCACGCCACGAACTCGACCCCCTCCAGATGTGAGGTGATCATGTTGTTCACAGCATTGGTTCCAGCGCCGCCAACTCCGACCACGGTTATCCGTGGCCTGAGTTCATGCGTTACCGGCATGCTCAGGTTGATAGTCATTCCTTCCTAACTCCTCCTCCAGTATGGCTCCTTCCCAAGAGCCCCTTCCTCCGAGCGCTGGCCGTTTTCCCGGCTCGGACTCAAAAGTTCAGAAAACTCAAAAATTCTCCTTCAGCCATTGGCCAACCTTGGCCAGTCTTGCCGTGAACGCCGGCGTCGGCCTGGGTGACCGATAGGTCAGGCCTCCGTCGTCCCGCCCAGCCCAGGAGAGGAGCCCGGCGGCGGTGGTCGCGGCGGTGAGATCGTCGAAAGCGGCTGAGCCGGCAAGCGGACGCGCCCTTCCCAAGCGCGTCGGCATGTCGAACACCTCTTCGGCGAGCTCGATCGTTCCCTCTAGTTGACTGCCGCCACCGGTCAGCACCAGACGGCGTCCGGCCAGCGGCGGCATGCGATCACCAAGGCGATCGCGCAGAATATGAAAAATTTCTTCGACACGAGGGCGAATGATTTCCGTAAGCTTCGCTCGTGTCACGATTTGTGATGGCGGCGCCGAGGGGTCACCGATGCCGGGCACCTCGATTCGCTCATGACTATCACCAGCATGCTCCAATGCGCTACCATAAAGTGTCTTCAATCGCTCGGCTTGATCCCTGCCGATTGAAAGACCGAACGCCAGGTCCTGGGTAACGTGATGAGCGCCGAGCGGCACGTTCAGAATTTCCTGCAGCTTGCCTCCGGCAAAACGCGCCGCTCCGGTCACACCACCGCCCAGGTCCAGCACCAGCGCACCCAGCGCCATTTCCTCTTCGGAGAGGGCGGCTAGCCCCGCTGCATAGGCATTGGCAACCACGCCCTGCACGTCGAGATGGCAACGCTCGACGGCAGCCACCAGATTATGCAGCGCGACCGATCCGGTCTGCACGACATGCGTCTCCACGGCGAGCTTTCGGCCGATCATGCCTCTCGGATCCTTGAGCAGCTGGCCGCCGTCCAGGGTCACCTCCACCGGCAGAACATGCAGGCATTCGACACCGTCTTCGCGGATACGATCTTCTGCCTCAGACAAAGCACGCATCAGATCGTTCGTGGTCACGGCGCGCCCACCGATTTCCTGCTCGACCACCGTCCGCTTGGAGCTGGGGCGTCCGGCCGTGACGCCGATCACGACATCGCGAAGCGTCTCGCCCGCCTGCTGCTCGGCCTCATGCACTACCGCCAGCACCGAAGCCTCGACCGCTTCGACATCGACAATCTCGCCCGCCTTCAGTCCCTCGGCGAGCTGATAGCTGGCCCCCAGCAACTCAGCCCCACGGCCTGGCCGATTGCGACCGATCAGACAGCACATCTTGGTGCTGCCGACGTCGAGCACACCCAATATCTCCTGACGCGACAGCGGACGCTGAGCGCCTGACGTGAAGGAGATGACGTCGGCTTCGCTCATGCCTGCCTGTTCCCCGAAGCGGTCTCATCGAGCTTAAGGCGCATACGCATCGGCGCCTGGCGCAGATCGATCGTCACGATGGCCCGATCCAGGAGCGCTTGCTCCTTGGCGACTTTTGCAAGGTAGCGCCAGGCCTCCAGCGGCGCCCTCTCAGGCAGCAGCACATCGATCTTGTTGTCCAGGCGGAGCGTCCATCGCCGATCGCCCACCCAGCTCGCCGCCTTGACCCGCGCCGAGAGTTCGGGCGCGACCGAGAGCATCTTGAAGAGGGTCACCGCACGATCCGGAGCCCCCTCGCCCACGAGCACACGAAGATCGTCGAAATGACGCCGGACCTCGGTCCCGCTGACCTTGTCGACGATCACGCCGCCTTCGCGGTCGATCAGCGCATAGGAACCTTCATGCTGCCAGATCGCGAGCGGTTTTCTCTCCACCAGACGGACCTTGATGGTATCCGGCAGAAAACGGCCGACACTTGCCCGCTTGACCCATGGCAGCTCCTCGAGCCGCGCCTGCGCCGCCACCGTATCGAAGCCGAGAATGGGATCGCCAATCGAAATGCCGAGCTGATCCTTCAGCGCCTTTCGATCCGTGTGCTCGCGGCCGTCGGCGTAGACGGCGCGCACCTCCAGACCGGCGCCGCTGGTGAAGCCAAGCGCCTTGTCCGTGAGATCCGAGGTCACGGCGTACACAGTTCCCGACCAACCGAGCCAGGCACCCGTGCCAAGACCGACGATCAACCCACCGGCTATGCCTGAGAAGTGCAGCACGGGCCAATACCAGCGCGGCCTGAGCGGTGCGCGGTTGCAGGTTTGGCTGCGGATGGCGGCCAGGCTCATGCGGCGTCGCATCTTGCCTCCTCCACGAGCTGTTCGACCAGATCACCGAAGTCGATGCCGACATGAGAAGCTTGCTCCGGCGTCAGCGACAGCGGCGTCATGCCGGGCTGGGTGTTGACCTCGAGCAGATAGAGCTCATCCGGATCGTCTTCGGCGAGACGGAAGTCAGCACGGCTGACCCCGCGACAACCGAGGGCGCGGTGCGCCTCTAACGCATCGTCCATGGCCCGCTGATAGGTCGCAGGTGCGACTTGTGCGGGCAGGATATGATCGGCGATGCCGTCGGTATATTTGGCGTGATAGTCATAAAAACCGCGCTTCGGAGCGATTTCGGTGACGCCGAGCGGGCGATCGCCTTGTCCTGCAGCGCCAAGCACCGACACCGTCAGTTCGCGACCTTCGATATAACGTTCGACCATGATATCGGGACCATAGGGCCAGCTGTTGCGAAGCGGCGGTTTCTCGCCGTCCTTCCGAATGATCGTGACGCCGACGCTCGAGCCTTCGCGATTAGGCTTGATCACGTAGGGCGCCTCCATGTGAGCGCCGTCATCGAGCGCTTCAATGGTGGTCATGATGCTTTCGGGGCAACGAAGACCGGCCGCGGCAAACATCGTCTTGGCCATCGCCTTGTCGATCGCCAGTGCCGAGGCGAGCACACCGGAATGGCTATAAGGAATGCCCAAGATCTCAAGCAGTCCCTGCACCGTGCCGTCTTCGCCATAGGGACCGTGCAGCGCGTTGTAGACAACATCTGGCTTGACGGCCGCCAGCCTTCGGCAGAGGTCCCGATCCGCATCAATGGTGCTGACGCGGTAGCCACGCGCTTCGAGGGCTTCGGCCGCAGCACGCCCTCCGGTGAGCGACACTTCGCGCTCGGCGGAAAGCCCGCCCATGAGAACCGCGACATGCCGGCTCATGCCGCCACCTCCAACACACACGCGGGGCGAGCGTCGGTTTGGCGGCCGACGCGATGGATTTCCCACTCGAGCGACACACCGCTGTCTGCTTTCACCTTTTCGCGCACCAACTCGCCCAGATCTTCTATGTCGGCTGCTTTGGCGCCGCCGGCGTTGATCAGGAAGTTGCAGTGCTTTTCCGAGACCTGCGCCTTCTTGTGCATGAGCCCGCGGCAGCCGGCCGCATCGATCAGCTCCCAGGCCTTTCGCCCGTGCGGGTTCTTGAAAGTCGATCCGCCGGTCGCCACCCGGATCGGCTGGGCGACATCCCGCTCCGCCTTGATTCTGGCCATCTGCGCACGAATGCGATCCGGGCGGCCAGGCGTCCCTTTCATCACCGCAGCAACGGCAATCCAGCCTTCCGGCAACTCGGAGTGTCGATAGCTGAAGCCAAGGTCCTCGGCGGACAGTTCATGCAATCCGCCACGCGGATCCATGGCGATGACGTGCTCGATCAGATCAGCCGTCTCGCTGCCATAGGCGCCGGCATTCATGCGCACCCCGCCGCCAAGCGTACCGGGAATGCCGACATAGAACTCGAAGCCGGAAATCCCTGCTTCCAACGCCTGAATGGCGAGGCCGCGGTCGGTGACGCCGGCGCCGACGGTCAGCCGATGGCCGTCCACGTCGACGCGCGCGAGCGAACCGGTCAGTCGAATGACCACGGCATCGACACCGCCATCCCTGACCAGAAGGTTGGAGCCGACGCCGATCGGCAGCACGGGGATATCGACCGGCTTCAACGCCATGAAATCCGCGAGGTCGTCGACATCCGCCGGCTGAAACCAGCAGCGTGCCGGACCGCCTACTCTAAACCAGGTTTTGGGCGCCATTGGCGTCTCGAACGCGATCTTGCCACGCACCTCGGGAAGCCGACTTGCGAAGGATGCATTCATGCCGCATGTCCCGGTGCAAGACGCGCGGCCAGTTTCGCCGGCAGCTCATTCGCCCAGGCCGAAATCGTCCCCGCCCCAAGACAAATCACCATATCTGCTGGCACGGCCAGCTGCGTTATGTTGTCGGCAAGATCGTCGGCGTCTTCCACAGGCCTGACGTCACCCACGCCCGCCTCTTTTAGTCCGGCGACCAGCGCCTGCTGGTCGATGCCGGGGATCGGCGCTTCGCCCGCGGCGTAGAAGGGGGTGACCAGAACGATGTCGGCATCGCCTGCGCAGGCGCAGAAGTCGTCGAACAGGGCCTCAAGGCGAGTGTAACGATGGGGCTGAATGACCGCGATCACACGTCCCTGGCTGGCGGCCCTTGCCGTCTCGAGGGCCGCTCTGATCTCGACGGGGTGGTGGCCGTAGTCGTCGATCACGGTGATCCCGCCGACCTGGCCGGTCTTGGTGAAACGCCGCTTGACGCCACCGAAATTGGAGAGTGCTTTTCGGATGACGTCGTCGTGGATCTTGAGTTCGTTGGCAACGGCGATCGCGGCAAGCGCATTCAGCACATTGTGCCGTCCGGGCATGGCAAGGCGAATACGCCGAAGTGTGCGTGTGACCTCACCGCTGATCGGATCCCTGAGCTCGACATCGAACACCGCGCCATCGGGATCGAAGGTCGGTTCGAGCGCTCTGATATCGGCGTTCTCATCGAAACCGTATCCGATCAACCGGCGATCCGTCGTCCGGTCGAACAGCGCCTTGGTCTCGGCGTGATCGACGCACATCGCAGCGAAGCCGTAGAAGGGGAGATTGTTCAAGAACGTCTCGAACGCCGCCTTCACGCCTTCGAAATCACCATAGAAATCGAGATGTTCCGGATCGATATTGGTGATCACGGCGACACTCGCCGGAAGGCGCGTGAACGTGCCGTCGCTTTCGTCAGCCTCGACCACCATCCATTCGGACGCGCCGAAGCGCGTATTGGTGCCATAGGCGTTGATGATGCCGCCATTGATCACGGTCGGATCGAAACGCGCCGCCTCCAACACGGTTGCGACCAAGGACGTGGTCGTCGTCTTGCCATGGGTGCCGGCGACAGCAATCGCCCATTTGAGGCGCATAAGCTCGGCAAGCATTTCCGCACGCTTCACGACGGGAATTCGCCCGGCGCGGGCGGCAACGACTTCGGGGTTATCGCCCTTTACGGCGGACGAAATCACGACGACGCGCGCCTCACCGAGATGGGCGGCGTCGTGGCCGATCATCACGTCGATGCCCTTGGCGCGCAGACGCTCGACATTGGCGCTTTCCGCCATGTCCGAGCCTTTTATCTTATGGCCGAGCGCTGCGAGCACTTCGGCGATGCCGCTCATGCCGATCCCGCCGATACCGACGAAATGGATCACACCGACATCGATCGGAAGCATCCTCATGCCGCCACCTCCAGCCGGCCGGGCTTGCTGCCGGTACTCTTGGTCGCGGGGCCCTTCTTGAAGCCGGGGATCATGCGCTCCAGCGCATCGGCAAGCGCTTCCGCCGCATCGGGCCGTCCGAGCGCCTTCGCCTTGCCTGACATATCGGCGAGCTGGTCTGGCTTTTCCAGGCAAAGGCGGAGCTGATCGGACAGGCGTTCACCGGTGAGATCGGCTTCTTCCATCAGCCAGGCGGCGCCGGCCGCATCGGCGACTTTGGCATTCGCCAGCTGATCGCCTTCGAGCGAAGACGGCAGCGGGATCAGGATCGACGGTCGACCGAGCACCAGCATCTCGGCTACGCTGGACGCACCTGAGCGGGAAATCACCAGATGGGCTTTGACCAGACGTGCGGGCAGATCATCAAAGAAGCTCTTGATCTCCGCCTTGAAGCCCAGATTCTTGTAGGTCTGCTCGACCCGTTCGATATCTTCGGGCCGACATTGCTGCGTCAGGCGAATATGCGAGCGCTCGCGTCCGCTCAAGCGATCGAGGGCCGCCGGCACGACATCACTAAGCGCCCTCGCCCCCTGGCTACCGCCGATCACCAGCACATCCAAGGGTTCCCCCTCAGCCGGCAGCCGATAGGCATCGCCCATCAGCTTCTTGATTTCCGGCCGGACCGGATTGCCGGTCAGCACATGGCGATCCTCGGCCATCATCTCGGCGTGCTCCGTCTCGGCGAAGGTCAAAGCGAGACCTGTGGCGCGCTTGGCGATCATACGGTTCGCGCGGCCGAGCACGGCATTCTGCTCATGCACCAAAAGCGGCAGCTTCAACATGCCGGCGGCCACACCGACCGGCACCGAGGCATAACTGCCAAAGGCGACAACGGCCAACGGCCGCTGCCTTTTCAGCCACCACCAGCTCTGCAAAAGGCCGAACCCCAGCTTGAAAATACCGGAAGAACGCCTGCCGACCGATCCAGACGGGCTGGACGCACGCACTTTGAACCACGGCGTCTCTTCCGGAAGGAAGCGCGCACCCCGTTCATCGCAGGCGAGCGCCACGGTCCGACCGCGGCGCTCCAACTCGCTTGCAAGGGCAAGGGCGGGAAACATATGCCCACCGGTGCCGCCTGCCGTGATGATGACCGGCTGGCTCATGGCGACGCTCCGGGGGGAGCCGCCCCATGGCCGAGGCGGCGGCGGGTCAAGGCAAGGAACATGCCCATCCCGATCGACATCGCGCAAAGCGCCGAGCCGCCATAGCTGATGAACGGCAAGGTCATTCCGGTTGCCGGCAGCACCGAAAGATTGACGCCGAGATTGACCATCGCCTGTAGGCCGAAATGGGCGAGCAGGCCTGCCCCTGCGATCAACGCGAACCGATCGGACACCAACTCGGTGCGCCGAAGGCCGCGCAAGACGATGAAGGAAAAGAGCCCGATAAGCAGGAGGCAGGCGATCAGGCCGAATTCCTCGGCGGCAACCGCAAACACAAAATCGCTATGCGCATCCGGGATTTGATTCTTAAGCCGTCCTTCACCAGGACCGGAGCCGAACCAGGCCGCACTCTTCACTGCCTTCAAGGCAAGCCCGACTTGATAATGATCGCCGCTCGCCGGATCGAGGAAACGGTCGATACGGCCTGCGACATGGGGGAACCAGTGATAGGCCTGCCATAGAATCAGAAGACTGATGCCCAAGGCGGCCAGCACCAGGAGCCAGGGAAGGCCGGCGATAAACAGCTGCACCGCGAGGACGGCGCCCACCATCAATGCCATGCCGACATCCGGCTGTGCCAAAAGCAGCAGCATCGTGACCATGCCAAGGCCCAGGACCGGCCAGGCATTGTCCAGTCCAGGCGCTCTCGCCAGTGTCGCCGCTCCCACCACGATCAGGGCGGGCTTTGCGAACTCGCCCGGCTGCACGGCGAAAGCGCCGAACGAGATCCAGCGGGTCGCGCCATGGGTCTCGACGCCGATGAACAGAGCCGCCACCAGCATCGCAAGCGAAATCCCGAGAAGCGCCGTCGCCGCACGGTACACACCCCTCGGCGACAAAAGCGAGCAGCCGCAAAGGAGAAGAACGGCCGGCGCCAGATAGATCAGGTGACGGGTGACGAAGTGCCAGGACGGCAGGCCGAGCCTGACCGCGACCGGTGGGCTGGACGCGAACACCATGATGAGGCCGGACAGCGCAAGGAGCCCGAGCACACCGAGGAGCGGACGATCGACCGTCCACCACCAGCGCGCAAGCAGGCCCCTCTCCGTCCGATCAAACATCATCCACCTCCGCCACCGCTTGCAGCGGCTGCCGGACTTGGCGCCACGCGGAGGCTGTCGACCAGATGACGGAAGGCATCGCCTCGGGCTTCGAAGTTAGGAAACTGGTCGAAGGACGCGCAGGCAGGTGCGAGAAGCACCGTCGCCTTGGTGGCCTCATCGCGTCTGACGTCATCGTTTGCGGCATGGAAGGCCTGATCGAGCGTGTGGCTGATCACGCAGTCCGTCTTGCCGTCGAGCAGCGTCTTGAAACGCTCGGCCGCTTCGCCGATCAGATAGGCGCGCTGCACCCGATCGAGATGCGGTAAGACCGCATCCAGATCATCCTGCTTCGGCTGGCCGCCAGCGATCCAGTAGATGTTCTCGAACGCGGCGAGCGCGCGCGAAGCTGCGTCCGGGTTGGTCGCCTTGCTGTCATTGACGAAAGCTATGTCGTCGATCCGTTCGACCAGCTCCAGACGATGGGCAAGACCGGGAAAGCTCGCCATGCCCGAAAGGATCGCGTCAGGCTCGGCACCCATCGCACGAGACACAGCATAGGCCGCCGCGATGTTCTGGCCATTATGGACGCCCTTGAGATGAAGAAAACCGTCGACCCGACCGATATCGACAGTTTGACCATCGAGGTCGTCGATCAGCTGGCCGTCGGATACATAAACCCCACCTTCCGCCTGACGGGCCGCCGAAATCGGGACGACCTTTCGGTCACTAACAGCGCGCAGCTCTTTCGCGATTTTCCGCCCATGGTCGTCATCGATCCCGATGACCGCCCAATCCCCCGCCTGCTGGTTGCGCAGAATCCGCTTCTTGGCGCGCAGGTACCCAGCCATGCCGCCATGGCGGTCGAGATGGTCGGGACTAAGGTTCAAGATCACGGCCACAGCACATCTCAGGCGCTCGGTTAGGTCCAATTGATAGGACGATAATTCCAATACATAGATGTCCTTTACCGGTTTAGGCAATAGATCTAGTACCGGCAAGCCAATATTCCCACCGAGCTGTGTGCCAATTCCTGCGTGACCAAGGATGTGGGCTATGAGCGCGGAGGTCGTGGATTTGCCGTTGGTGCCGGTCACGCCGACGATCCGCCGCTCCGGTTGATTTTCCGCCAGCAGCTCCATATCCCCGATAATCCTCACGCCCGCAGCGCGGGCCCGCTTGACGAAGCGGTGTGGCTTGGGGTGGCGAAGGGGGATGCCGGGGCTGAGGATCAGGCTTTCGACCCGGTCCCAGTTGCAAAGATTGAGATCGACGATCGTGACGCCAAGGCCGCAAGCCGCTTTTCGCCGATCATAGTCGTCATCCCAAGCCCAGACGCGCCCGCCGCCCGCCACGAGCGCCCGGCAGGCGGAAAGGCCGGTCCGGCTGAGGCCGAGAACGGCAGCAATCTTCCCGTCATAGTGAGGCAAAGTCAGCATGTCGCCTCAGCGCAGCTTCAAGGTGGAGAGACCGATCAAGCCGAGAATCACGGCGATGATCCAAAAGCGGATGACGATGGTCGGCTCCTCCCAGCCCTTCTGTTCGAAGTGGTGATGCAAGGGCGCCATACGGAAAACGCGTTTGCCCGTCAGTTTGAACGACGCGACCTGGACGATCACCGAGACCGCCTCCAGCACGAACAGACCACCGACGATCACGAGCACCAGCTCATGCTTGGTGACCACAGCCACCGTGCCGATCGCACCGCCTGTGGCAAGTGAACCGGTATCGCCCATGAACACCATGGCGGGCGGTGCGTTGAACCAGAGAAAGCCAAGCGCCGCCCCCACCAGTGCTCCGCAGAATATCGCGAGCTCGCCGGTTCCCGGCACGTAGATGACGCCGAGATAGGGCGCATAGAGCGCATGGCCGACGAGATAGGCGATGATCAGAAAGCACCCCGCTGCGATCATGGTCGGCACGATCGCCAGACCATCGAGACCGTCCGTGAGATTAACGGCGTTCGAAGTGCCCATCATCACCAAGGCCGCGAACAGGAAAAACGACCAGCCCATCGGCAGGACAAAATTCTTCAGGAATGGGAAGGCAAGCCCGGTGCCCTGCGGATCGCCGGTGATATGGGCGATCCACACGGCCGCCACCAGAGCGATCCCGCCTTGAAAGGCGAGCTTCGCCCGGCCGGAGATGCCGTCGCTCGAACGCTTGGTCAACTTTCGATAATCGTCGAGCACGCCGATCGCGCCGAAACCGAGCGTCACCATCAGCACGGCCCAGACATACCCGTTGGTCAGATCCGCCCAAAGGAGGGTCGATAAGGAAATCGCCAGGAGGATCAGAGCGCCCCCCATGGTCGGTGTGCCCTTCTTGGCGAGGTGGGTCTGCGGGCCATCCTCCCGGATCGGCTGGCCTTCACCCTGCTTGGAGCGCAGCCAGCGGATCAGCGGCGGGCCAACCACGAAGCTGATCACGAGTGCCGTGAGCACCGCACCGCCAGTCCTGAAGGTTAGATAGCGGAAGAGATTGAACAGACCGAACTCATCGGCAAACGGCGAGAGGAGGTTGAACAGCATGACCTAGCCCCGCCCCCCGAACGACGCTCGATCGGGCTTGCCGCCGGTCAGAAGAGCCTCCACGACCTGGCCCATGGCGCTGCCGAGCGAGCCCTTGACCAAAATGGTGTCGCCCGGCGCCAGCTCACTCGCGAGAATAGGCACCAGCTTGTCCGCCTGCTCGACATGAATGCCGCGCCGATCCTTCGGCAGGGCTGCATGCAGATGACGCATGGCCGAGCCCACGGTGAACACCCGATCGACCTTGCTCTCGGCGAGAGGTTCGACGAGTTCGGCGTGGAGCTTCGCACTCTGCTCACCCAATTCCAGCATGTCACCCAGCGCCACGATCCGCCGCCCCTCGCTGTTCTCGAGAAGGCTGATCGCCGCGCGCATCGAGGTCGGGTTGGCGTTGTAGCTCTCGTCGATTACATCCACCGTGCCGCCATTCCTCGCGATCTGATGCCGCTCGCCACGCCCCTTCGGCGGCTCAAAGGAGGCGAGTGCCTCGCCAGCCCGTTCGGGGTCGGCGCCCATCGCTGCCGCTATCGCCACCACCGCCAGGCTGTTCTTGACCCAGTGACGCCCAGGCGCACCCACCCGGTAACGCAACTCGACGCCATCGAGTGACATGCGCACATCACTGCCATCGGCTTGCAGGCGGCATGCGAGCAGTTGGGCGTCGGCGTCATTCGCCTTGCCGAAGCTGATCACCCGACCGCATTCGGCCCCTTGCGCCCGTTCCTTCAGCGCAGCAAAATACGGATTGTCCCGATCGAGCACCACCGTGCCGCCGGGCATCAAGCCATCAAAGATTTCCGCCTTGGCCTCCGCGATCGCATCGACTGACGGGAAGCGGCCGAGATGGGCGGGTGCGATCGTTGTGATGACAGCCACCTCCGGCCGCACCAGCTTGGCGAGATCCGCAATCTCGCCGGGCGCGTTCATGCCGAGTTCGTAGATCTCGTAAACGGCATTGCGCGGCGCGCGGGCAAGGCTGAGCGGCACACCCCAATGATTGTTGAAACTGGCGACGCTCGCATGGGTTTGCCCCTGCGGCGAAAGCGCCAGTTTCAACGCCTCCTTGGTGCCCGTCTTGCCGACCGAGCCGGTGATCGCCGTGATCCTGGCGTCCGAGCGCAGACGCGCTGCTCGCGCCAGAGCGTTCAGCGCCTCCATCGTGTCCTCGACCTTGATCAAGGGCGCTGTATCCGCGAGCTTGGCCGAAACATTGTCGACCAGGCAGGCAGCGCCACGATCCAAAGCCGCCGTAACGAAGCGATGGCCATCATGGTTGGGGCCGCGAAGCGCAATGAACAGTTCACCGGGCAGCACGGTCCTGCTGTCGATCGACATGCCGGCTACGGACCAGTCGCCACCACCATGACCACCAGAGGCCTTGCCGCCGGTCGCTGCCGCAATTTCATCTGCGCTCCAAAGAGCTCCGCTCAACGTCTGCATCCATGCTTGAAAACGTCGGGGCCACTCCCCCCTTTCCCGGCCCTCTCGGCCAGGTCCGCTCTCGCCACCGCTGCATCATCAAAAGGAAAGACACTGGAGCCGACAATCTGGCCGGTCTCATGTCCCTTGCCCGCAATGACGAGCACATCTCCTACATCAAGTTTCCTGACGGCCAGATGAATGGCCTCAGCCCTGCCGTCCACCTCGATCGCGCCGGGCGCTGCTTCGAGAATGGCGCGCCGGATCGCCGCCGGGTCTTCACTACGCGGATTATCGTCGGTGATAAATACCTTATCTGCGCGTTCAACCGCTATCTTCCCCATCTCCGGCCTTTTGCCGATATCACGATCGCCGCCGCAGCCGAAAACCACCGAAAGCTCCCTCTCGACGTGAGGCCGGAGCGCATCCAGGACGTGGGCGAGCGCATCGGGCGTATGGGCAAAGTCGACAAACACCGAAAACCCCTCATTACTTCCCTCGACGACTTCGAGCCGTCCGCGCGCACCTTTCAATTGACCAAGCACCGCAACCACCTCAGCCGCCGGCAGGTCTATGGTCGCCAGCACCAGACCAAGCGCCGCCAACAAGTTCTCCACCTGAAAACCACCTACCAGTGGCGTGGCCACTTCATGAACTTGCCCGAGCACGTCAAGGGTGAGGTCCTGGCCGTCGGGGCGGGGTCGGCGATCAAGCAACTTGATCTGGTTCCCCGCCTTGCCGAACGTCGTCACGCGATGCCTGCGCGTCTTGCAGATGTCGAGAAGCTTCGGAAATTCCGGAATGTCGGCATTCAGGACAGCCGTACCGCCTTCGGGCAGGAGCTCTCGAAAAAGCCGCGTTTTGGCTTCGAAATAGGCGTCCATGCTGCCGTGATAATCGAAGTGATCGCGCGACAGATTGGTAAAGGCAGCGGCTCCCAGCCGCACACCGTCGAGGCGATGTTGATCGAGGCCGTGGCTGGAAGCCTCCAGCGCCAAATGATCAACGCCGGCTGACGCCAGCTCGGCCAGGAGCCTATGCAGCCGAACCGGATCTGGCGTGGTCAGCTCGGGCCCGCCTTCGAAGCCGGGCGCTTCGAGTCCGAGTGTGCCGAGAGACGCCGCCTGCAGGTCGAACGCCCTCCAAAGCTGGCGAACGAAACTCGCAACCGATGTCTTGCCATTGGTGCCGGTGACCGCGGCCACGCGGCGTGGCTGCCTAGCGAAGAAGCAAGCGGCGATCAATGCAAGACGGCGACGGGGTTCCGGGTCCAGGATGAGAGGAACCCCGATCTCACGGCCCGCAAGGGACGGATCGGCGAGCACCGCGACAGCACCGCGTCTGACGGCATCTTCAATAAAGTCGCGGCCGTCCACCTTGGACCCGGCAAGAGCCGCAAACAACGTACCGGGCAGAACCTCCCTGCTATCAGCTGTCACCGATAGTATATCGAGGTCGAGGCTCGACCCGCTGTCGGCGCCCGACGTTAGCCCGGGGTCAAGCAGGCGCCGCAGCCGCATCTTTCGCCTCCTCCAGGGGATGCTACGGCCGGCTGCACCCATCCGCCCTCGCCGACAGCCGAAAAGCTGGGCTCGGTCTTTTTCAAGCGGCCGTTATAGGCCTCACCGACCAGGAGCCGGTCCTTGAACCAGCGCTCGGCAGTATGGTCGGCTGGCGGCAGGCCGAGGATCGGCCCGGAACGGCTGATGATGTTGGCGACGGTCGGTGCGGCCGTCCAACCGCCATGGGCCTGATTATGGGTGGCCTCGTCGCCCTTCGGCTCATCCAGGGTGACCAGGACGAGATAGCGCGGCCCTTCGATCGGAAAAACACCGAGAAAGGAAGACAGCAAACGCCGATCGCCATAACCCTTGGGGCCCGCCTTGTCGGCGCTGCCGGTTTTGCCGCCGATCAGATAGCCCGGAACCTTGCCGTTGCTGCCGCTCCCCTCGGCGACCACCAGCCACATCAGCCAGCGCAGTTTCGCGGCCGTCTCATCATCCACCGCGGCCGGACGAAGCGGCGTCTCCATCCCGGCTTCGAACGTAAGATAGGCCGGCCGCCTAGGCCCGCCGCAAATCGCTGATGCCACCGCATCGACCGCCTGCAGGGGCGAGACGGCGATGCCGTGGCCGTAGGAGGCCGTCACGGTATTGATCTCGCGCCAGACCTTCGGGCGTTGCGGTCGCGAGACCTCGTTCAGCCGGATCGGGTGGCGTTCCAGAAGACCGAACCGCCGGAAATAATCTTCCTGGGCTGCCGTGCCGACCGCCATCGCCATCTGCGCTGCACCGATATTCGAGGAGAAGGCGATCACCTCGGGCATGCTGAGCCGGCGCTTCTTGGCATGAAAGTCCTTGATGCGGTATCGGTTCATCTTGAACGGCTTGATCGCATCGAACTGATCGGTGATTTTGACCGCGTTCGAATCGAGCGCCATGCCCGCGGTCAGCACCTTGAACAGCGAGCCAAGCTCGTAGCTGCCTTGAATGTTTCGGTTGAAGCGCGATGTCTTGTCTGAGTGCTGATAGTGGTTCGGATCGAAGTCCGGGAGACTGACTGCGGCCAGGAGCGCACCTGTCCCGGCCTCCATCACCAGAGCGCTGCCGCCTTTCGCCTGAAAGCGCTGAACCGCATTTTTCAGCTCATCCCGAGCCACAGCCTGCACCCCGAGATCAAGGGTGAGCTTGAGCGGCCCATCATAGTAGCCTTCGGCGGTCAAGCGATTTTCGAAACTGCGCTCGATACCCGCAAGCCCCTGGTTCTCCACACCGACATAGCCGACCACATGGGACGTCAGCGCCCGTTGCGGGTAGACCCGATGATATTCGGTGCGAAACTTTACGCCCGGAAGGCCAAGGCGTATGATTTTGCGCTGCTGTTCATCGCTGATGTGGCGCTTGATCCAGACGAAGCGCGTATTCCTACGCGCTAGGCGCTCGCCAAGTTGGCCCGCGTCGAGATTGGCGAGAACTTTGGTCAGGGCCGCCGCCGTCTGGCCGGGATCGATCACTTCGGCCGGATCGGCGAACACCGAGACCTTCGGATAGTCGGTGGCGATCAACCGCCCCTTCCGATCGGTGATGTCGGCGCGCCGGGTCTGGTTTTCCTCGGGCTTGGCGACATAGCGATCCCCCGAGGGCGGGCTCGACGATAGAACCGCGAGATCGGTCAGCCGCGCCCCAAGGGCTACAAAGCCGAGAAGGCCAAGCACCGCCAGGAAACGAAGGCGTACCCGCGCCTGACGGACTTCGAGGCCAGCCCCCTTGGCCTTGGGCCGTGTCCGTCGGCGACGATCACTATGGGAAACCCCGTCCTTCATTGCCGGAGCGAAGCGGTGGAAGGAACGAAGGAACTGACCAGCGCCGGCCCGGGCGCGCCGCCGAGGCCATCGCGCACCGGGATGTCAGAGATCGCGATGATCTGACGAGGCTCTGCGGGCTTCAGGTCAAGATGGGTCTCGGACAGGCGGGCCAGGCGCTCCGGATGGCTGAGTGTCGCCCATTCGGCCTTCAGCCGTTTGATCTCAATCTGTTCCTTCTCGATCATGCGTTCGACCGAGATCAGCTCCTTCTCCAGTATCTGCACACGGTTTTTCAAACCATAGACACCACAGGCCGCCATAATCGCAATCGTCAAGCTAACGAGACCAAGCTTCAGCATCGTGAGAGTCCTTCAGAGGAGGGCAACCGTTCAGCAGCGCGCAAACGTGCGGAGCGTGCGCGCGGATTAGCTCCAGTTTCAGCATCGGAGGGCATCAAGGGACGCCTGGAGAGCGGCCTGAATTTCGGTGGCTCCCTGTCACCAACCATCATTTCAGGCAGATGGCGGGACGGGTTGGCCGTCCGTCCGCTTCTCGCCGTCAGGAAATGTTTCACGATACGGTCTTCCAGCGAATGAAACGCCACAACCACCAAGCGGCCGCCTGGACGGAGAAGTGTTTCCGCAGCAGCAAGTGCGCGTTCGAGCTCGCCGAGTTCGTCGTTCACGTAGATGCGCAGCGCCTGGAACGTGCGGGTTGCCGGATCGATCTTGCCGCGCCGGCCGAGGACGTCAGCCACGATCTTGGCGAGTTCGCCGGTGCGGGTGATCGGCTCCTCGCCACGCCGCTTGACGATCGCCTTCGCGATCCGCCGGCTGGCGCGCTCCTCGCCGTAGCGGTAGATGATCGAGGCCAATGTTTGTTCATCGGCGCCGTTGACCACGTCCGCTGCCGTCTCGCCGTCCGCCTGCATGCGCATGTCGAGCGGACCGTCCGCCGCAAAGGAGAATCCCCGCTCGGGATCATCGATCTGCTGCGAGGACACGCCGATATCGAGCACAATGCCATCCAGCTGGTCGATATCGATCTCGGCGAGATGCTCGACCATCGCGCCGAACCGCCCCTCCAGCATGGTGAATTTTTCGTTCGCCCGCGCGAGCGCCTGACCGCGCGCAACAGCGTCCGGATCGCGGTCCAGACCGATCAAATGTCGAGGCGACGTTTCCAAAATTGCCCGGCTGTAACCGCCGCCGCCGAACGTGCCATCGAGATAATCGCCATCCCGCTTCACCGCTAAAGCGTCCAGAACCTCTTCCAACATGACCGGTAGGTGGCCATGGCCTCCGGAGTCCAATATCGCGCTTTGGTTAAGTTCGGCCATGCTCTCAAACTTCATTCACGCGAACTAGAACATCTGAGCAACAAATGATCGGATAAAACCTGAACGACCTGGGATTTCTATTGCCTGCGGTTAAATAAATCATGGCAAATTCCATCATCACGCCCTGGTAGGCCATAACATGCAGATTGCTGACTTGATCTATACAGAGATCGATTAGGCTTCGCAGGGAATTCACCCTAAAGTTACGCTAATTTGCAGTCAAGGCCCGATTTCAAGAACACCTCGCAACATACTGAAAAGGCACAATAATAATGATATTATAGTTTGGAAAGCGAGGGTTTCTGCGAGAATCCCTCGAGGCAGACAGATACTCTGCTGGTCTGAAAGTCGATGGCTTTTAACTTTGTTCTTCTTTTGTTCTCTCTACTATCAAGCATATCTTAATATAAGAGAATGTGATCAGGTGGCCTGTAAGCCGGGTTCTGTCCACAGCCTGTGGGAAACAGGCCGCTGGATGGCCATTCCTCTGGGATGCCCGTCGCCGGACACCTCGCGCGACCGACCCGAACGACCGGCCTGGAAACGGGCCTGCCCCCGCTAGAGGGGCCGTCGTCCCTACTTGGTCTTGCTCCCGGTGGGGTTTGCCCTGCCGGGACCGTTACCGGCCCCGCGGTGCGCTCTTACCGCACCCTTTCACCCTGACCCCTACGACCAGCCCGAAGGCCGGCGCGCCGAAGGGCGGACTGCTCTCTGTGGCACTTTCCCTAAGGTCACCCTCGCCGGGCGTTACCCGGCACCGTGTTTCCATGGAGCCCGGACTTTCCTCCCCCGAGACAAGCTCGAGAGCGGCCATCCGGCCACCTGATCAGGCCGAATGTCGGCCTTCATTGACT
>JBPCVQ010000260.1:0-2789 GCA_051010395.1 Geminicoccaceae bacterium
GGCGCTGGTCACGGCCGGCGTGGTGCTGACCGGCGATCCCGAGGCGGGGTTCGGCGTGTTTCGCCAGTTCACCGACGACGACACGATCCTGTAGCGGCAGATCCCGCTGGCAATGCGGCCGGACTAATGCGTCCGGCGCGGGGTGAGGACGAGATGGACCAGAACGAGCGACAGATCATCGACGGGCTGTTCGACAAGCTCGAGCAGGCCGAACGGCAGACGGGACCGCGCGACGCCGAGGCCGAGGGCCTAATCGTCCAGCGCCTCGGCACCCAGGCCGCCGCACCCTATTATATGGCCCAGGCGATCCTGGTGCAGGAACAAGCGCTACAAGCGGCGAATGACCGCATCGGCCAGCTCGAGCAGGAACTGAAGCAGCGCCCCGCCGGCGGCAACTTTCTCGGCGGCCTGTTCGGCGGCGGCGAGGTGCCGGGCAAGGCGCAGCCATCCGCGGCGCAGCAGCGGCTGCGCGACTACCAGCAGCGGGGCGGCGGCGGCTTTCTCGGCGGGGCGATGCAGACCGCGCTCGGCGTCGCCGGCGGCGTGGTCCTCGGCAACCTCCTGATGGGTGCGTTCGACGCGGACGATGCGCTCGCCGGCGAGCCCGGCATGGAAGGGGTTGGTGGCGAGGCGACGTCGCCCGAGGAAGACCTGGGGGCGGGGTTCGACGATCCGGACGACTTCGAATTCTAGACGTGTACCAAATTATCAACCGGCAACCGCCGGCCGTGCTTCGGCCGGATTTCCTTAGCGTTGGAGTAGCAAACGATGGCTGAACCCCTTTCCGACCGCAGCAGCACGGCAGGCGGTTGGACCTCGACGGCTGATTTCGACGAGGGCCTCCGGCAGCACATGCTGCAGGTCTACAACTACATGGGTATGGGCCTTGCCCTGACCGGCGTGGTCGCGTTCCTCGTGGCTGCGACGCCAGCCCTCTACACGCCGATCTTCGGCACGCCGCTCAAATGAGCGGTGATGCTCGCCCCGCTCGGCTTCGTGTTCTTCCTGTCGTTCAAGATCGAGAGCATCTCGGCCTCGACTGCGCAGATGCTGTTCTGGGCGTTCTGCGCCGTCATGGGTCTCTCCATGGCGAGCATCTTCCTGGTGTTCACCGGTGCCAGCATCGCGCGCGTGTTCTTCATCACGGCTGCGACCTTCGGCGCCGCCAGCCTCTACGGCTACACCACCAAGGCTGATCTCTCGAAGTTCGGCTCGTTTCTGTTCATGGGGCTGATCGGCATCGTGATCGCAAGCGTGGTCAACATCTTTCTCGGTTCGAGCGCCTTGCAGTTCGCGATCTCGGCGATCGGCGTCCTAGTGTTCACCGGCCTTGCCGCCTACGACACCCAAACGATCAAGGCGAACTACGCCGAGCATGCCGGAAGCGAGACCAACACCAAGCTCGCGGTGATGGGCGCTCTTTCGCTCTATCTGAGCTTCATCAACCTGTTCCACATGCTGCTCTACTTCATGGGCGATCGCGAGGGCTGATCAGCCTGACCAGGCAGGGAAGGAGGCGCTGAGACCCAGCGCCTCTCTTTTGGAGATGCCGGCAAGCCTCATGGCCCGGGTGACGGCCGTTTCGTCGTAGAGCACGCCAGAGGCGTGCCGTTCTCTTATTGCGTGCCTGTTGGCAAGTCCTCCTAATTTCAGTCTCTGCCGGTAACACGGTTCTCTCCGATGTCAGGCTAGAGCCTGCTTGCTAAGCATATGCTCTCTAGCTGGACAATGCGGCGATGGTATCCGGGCGATGACGACGCACCGAGCGATGCGGCCAAGATGCTTACGCTGCTTGCGAGGTTGGAGGATACCACCCTGATCAACGCCTTCCTGACCAGCATCACGGCTGGCGGCGACTACAAAGGAGGCGACAACGATGCGATCATTGCCGCGGTCCGTTTGTTACCGCTCAAACAGGCGACTGCCGTCATCGAACACATAATCGCCGGTAACGTAGCGACGTCACTCTGCGGCTGTGGCAATCTTCTGCTTGGTGCGGTCCATGCGTTTCCCGATGGTCGTTTCGACAAGGCTGCGAAGCGCTTGGTCGAAGCCATTCCGGGCCTGCCGAACAATGAGCCATCCTACCGAGATGAGCGGCCGAATTCAGACTTTGTCGCCGATCTGATGATGGCGCTCGGCAAGATCGATCTCGGTCTTTCGGATCGAGCAGCCGATCTCATCCTCGGATCTCCCAAGTGCTATCGTCTCGATGGCATACTTGTTCCAGCTCTCTGTCGTTTCATTGGGTCCGAGACCGTCACGAGTCTACCGGTACAGCGCCTGCTCACAGCTTGCCGCGAGCATTTGGGCGCCCGCATTGCCGAGCCCTTGGAAGCGCCGAAAGATTGGAGACGAGCCAGTACGCTCACATGCCACTGCCCTCACTGCAATGAGCTCGGCCACTTCCTTGATGACCCTGAACAGAAACGCTGGGCCTTCAAGGCGGCGGAAGCCAAGCGCCGTCACGTTAAAGACACAATTCGACGATCAAAATCCGATGTCGATGTGGAAACTGACAAACAAGGACGACCCTATAGCCTCGTCTGCACCAAAAACCAGAAGAGCTACAACGATCGCGTACGGCAGCGGAAACAGGACCTGGCGGACCTCGCAAGTTTGGGAAGCTGACTTAGAGACATAGCAGACACGCTATGCAACAGTTTTGCGAGGCCTTGAGTTAGCGACTATCTCGACATGTCGGCACCAGGATCGACAATCAAGAAGCTGGCAGAGGACTCACCTTCAAATGACTCGATCGCTTCATGATAGTCCCGCAAGACTTGTTC
>JBPCVQ010000261.1:0-8519 GCA_051010395.1 Geminicoccaceae bacterium
CTTCGAGTTCGACAGTGGATTGCATCATTGCGCGCCGGAGTAGTGCTCGCCAAATCAGTCGACTCATACCGTTTCCGCGATGAAATGACTCACCTTGCACGCCTTTTGGTAGAGGCTTCGATCATGCATCTTTCCTGCCAACAAAGCGGGAGGAGAAGCAGGTATGGGAGCAGCTTTGCCGATTGCCGATCATCATGATGTATTGGAGGTTCGCGTCTTGGCGCGGCGAGTGAAGAACGGTCGCTTGGCATCCCGGATGGCGGCGATCGCCAATGCCTTGGACGGCATGACGCGACTGGCGGCAGCACGGTCTGCCGGCATGGATCGCCAGACCTTGCGGGATTGGGTGATCCGCGACAATGCGGACGGCATTGACGGGCTCTGTGATCAGCCCAAGGGGCACAATCCGGAGAAGCTCACCGAGAGCGGACAGGCCGTTCTGCTGGCCAAAGTCTTCCAGACACCCGATCCGACGCGCGATGGCACATGCGCCTGGACACTTGCTGATCTCTGCGATTTTGCCGAGATGCGTTTCGGCAAACGGCTCTCGACATCGGGCATGTGGGGCATGCTTCCGTGCCTTGGGCTCTGTCATCGCTGGTGGCAAAAGGGGAAGCAGCCGCCGGGGCGCTGCGACAAGCGGTTCGAACGGGCCTATATCTTCGCCGCCGCCGCACCTGAAACCAGCGAGGCCTTCGTATGTTCGAGGATCAAAACGCCATCATCGATGCCTGCTGCCAAGCCTGGAATGCCGTCGCAGATGACGCCAACCGCATCAAACCCCTATGCTATCAGCCGTGGATAAAGAAGGTCATTTCAAACTGAAAACGGTATGAGTTGACCCATCGGTAGATCAAATCCGACTTAGGAACCATGCGTAGGCAGTCTGAAGCCCAGAGCTCGATCACGCTTGTTCCGTTATTTCGCCACGGAGCGGTTCAGGCCAGCATGCGTTTGCTTGCCGGATCGTAAAACGGCGTCAGGCTGATGTCGGCAGCAATTTTCCGCCCCTCGACCGTCACGGCATAATCTCCGTGTTCGATCGCATGCTTGTCTGTTCCACCCTCCGGCAGCGATACGAAGCACAGACCCACCGCGGCTCCGACCGCGTAGCCATAAGCTCCTGCGGTTACATAACCCACGACCTCGGCATCTCGAAGCACCGGTTCGTTGTGATGCAGAAGCGGCGCCAGATCACGCAACTTGACCGAACAAAGAAAGGGCCTCTGGTTTTCCTCCTTGCGTGCCAGATAAGCATCGCGCCCGATGAACGGGATGTCTTTTTCAGGCTTGCAGAGAATTTCGAAGCCGACTTGGTGTGGCGCCTCAGTATAGGCCATGTCATGTCCCCAATGCCGAAAGCCCTTTTCAATGCGCAGTGCATTCAGCGCCTCGCTTCCGATCGGGCGCAGGCCGTGGGCCTTCCCGGCTTCCATCAGGACGTCGAGCACATGCTCTGCGAAGTCCGGCGTGACGAAGATTTCCCAGCCAAGTTCGCCCGCGTATAACAGGCGCTGGGCCCAGACCTTGGCGTGGCCGATGTAGAATGCCTGGTGACTGCTGAAACGAAAGGCCTCACCTGAAACATCGACATCGCTGATCGCAGCAAGCAAGTCACGGCTCTTCGGCCCCGTGATCGCGAGAACGCCGAAGCTTGGCGTCACGTCGCGGAGACGAACGTCTTCGCCGGGCTGAATGTGATCGTGCAGATGCAGGTGATCGCGTCTTGTGCACGCGATCGAGCTCATTACCATGAAGGCGTCCTCGGCATGGCGTGCGACGGTCACGTCGCTTTCGATGCCGCCCCGTTCATTCAGCATCAACGTGTAGACCACCCGGCCGTCGGCAATAGCCATATCGTTGGTGCAGACGCGTTGCCGAAAGACTTCGGCATCGGCGCCTTCGACCATGAGCTTACCGAGCATGGTGTAGTCGATCATCGCGACCTGTTTGCGTGCGGCTTTCTGTTCTTCCTGGGCGTAGTCGAACCAGTTCTGTCGACCGAAACTGTAGGCATATCTCGGCACCACGCCATCGGGCGCAAACCATCCAGGACGTTCCCATCCCTGCACTTCGGCAAAGCAGGCGCCCTGCGCCTCTAGAGCATGATGGAACGGCGAGTGGCGGAGGTTGCGCGCCGTCTCGCGCTGACGGTTGGGCCAGTGCATCGCATAGGTGAGCACCAGCGTTTCCGGTGCACGTTCGCGCAGGTAGATATCGCGGGCCTGGAACTCTTCGCACCGACTCGGATCCATCTCGCTGAGATCCATCGGCGGGTGACCCTTCATGATCCAATCCGCCATTGCGCGACCAGCACCTGGGCCGGACTGAATGCCGGTGGAGTTTACCCCGGCCAAGATGAAATAGCCTTTGATGTCCGGCGCTTCGCCCAGGGTGAAACGTCCATCATAGGAATAGCTTTCCGGCCCATTGAAGAAGGTGCGAATGCCAGTTTTCTGAAGGAGCGGCACCCGGTTCATGGCGAGTTCGAGGACATCCATCACGTCGTCTTCGACGAACGGCAAGCTATCGAATGAAAAAACCTCAGGAATGCCATCAGCACCCCAGGGCTTGCCGTGGTTGTGGGCGAAGCCGAACAGAAGCTTGCCCGCATCCTCCTTGAAATAAGTGCCGTCGCAATAGGAGCGGAGCACCGGCAGATCGCTCGGCAGACCGTCGATCGCCTCGGTCACCAGATAGTAGTGCTCGCAGGCATGGAGCGGCACGCCGACGCCGTTCTGCCGGCCAAGCTCCCGCGCCCACATGCCGGCACAATTGACGACGACATCGGCTTTGATGATGCCCTGTTCAGTGCGTACGCCGCTGACCTTGCCGCCTTTGAGCAGCACGTCTTCGACCTTGACATGCTCGATGATGTCAGCGCCGTACATCCGAGCACCCTTGGCAAGAGCAGTCGTGAGGTCCACGGGATTGGCCGAGCCGTCGCTTGGCATGTAGATGCCGCCTAGGACACCCTCCGGGTTCATCAGCGGCCAGCGCTCCAGGATCTCGGGCGTGTCGAGATAATGCGCCTCGATACCGAAAAGGGACGCGAAGTCCGCCTTTCGTTGCAGCTCCGCCAGGCGTTCTTCGTTCACCGCGATCGAGATCGAACCGGAGGGCCGGTAGCCGGGGTTCCGGCCGGTCTCGGCCTCGATGTCCTGCAGCAATTCGATCCCGTATTTGGCGAAGGCGGTGGTAGCGTGGCTGCCCTGCAACTGCCCGACCAGCCCGGCCGCATGCCATGTGGTGCCTGATGTCAGCTGTTTGCGCTCCAGCAGGACGACATCCGTCCAGCCTTCCTTTGCGAGGTGATAGGCGACCGAACAGCCATGGATACCGCCACCGATGATGACGACCTCCGCATGAGGCGGGAGTTTAGTCTGCATCATCGAATTCCTGTGCAGGCGAAGGGCGTCGGCCATTCGACGCCAACGCAGCACTTCAGCGGCAGTGTTTCTGATCGCGCACTGGTCTTACGGATCAAAGGTCAGCCTCGCTCGGGTGCCTCTTGTTGCGCGAAGAACGACGTATCCTTCGGAACTTCCGGCAAGAGCATCTCGTAGGAGGAGCAGCGCACGCGGCCGGACGGCTCGCCGCGCACCAGCTCGTGGGTCAGCGTACTGGGCAGAGCGTTGGGGCTGAGCTCGATAGCATCCTCGGCATAGTAGGTTGCGATATAGAGCGTGCGCGGTTCGTCCGAGAGATTAGGCGCGGAGCCATGCAACAGGCTCGAATGCATCAGGCAGACGGAGCCCGCTTTGCCCGTGCACTTGACGATATTGTCTTTGTGCTCGCCGACGACCTCATCGGCAACGGCGCCGGTGAAGACGTCATCATGCCAAAGGGAATAGAGCGGTCCCTTATGTGAACCAGGCACGACCTCGAGCGGTCCGTTTTCCAAGGTGACGTCATCGATGAACAACAGAGCCGTGATCAGGTCATCATTGGTCATCGGCTGGAAGGTGAAGTCCTGATGGAACTTCACCTTGGTCGCCGCTCCCGGCAGCTTCGAATTGACCTTGCCGTGGTGAAACTTGATCGCCGGGCCGATGAGCTCTGCGACGAAGTCAACGGTACGGGCATTGCGCATCACATCGGCGTAGACGTCGGAGACTTCCTCGGGCGACTGCACTCGGCGAAGCGCAGGCGCTCTTGCTGTATGTCCGGGCTCCAGGTCGAAACGCGCGCGGCCGTCCAGCGTTCCGCCATAGTCGTCCTCATGCCCGCGGCTCTCTTCGACCCAACCATTGAAGACCTCGCGTAAGTTCGCCAGTTCTTCCGGCGTCACGGCGTCCTCCATCACAATGACGCCATCCCGCCAGAACCGGTCTTTCTGATCCTCTGTCAGCGCTGCCATGGCCGTTCCCCCGGTGTCGACTTTTTCTGGTATACACCAGCAAGCTATCCCTAGGTAAAGGAGATCCGGAGCCGTTTTAGAGGCAGGGGAACCATTTTGCCTCGACCGCCAGATCTGGCGCGGCGAACTCGCCGAGTTCTCGGCCCATGCCATCGTCGAAGGCTCGGTCTTGACGTGCGGTCCGGCGTCCTGAAAATCAACGCCACGGCTTTCACCATGATCATGGACGGGCGAGATGCAGACTGAAGCGCCGGAGCGGGGCTTTCCCGTCGCCGAGTTCGAAACGCGCACCGGGGAGGCCCAAGCCTTGATGGCCGAGCAGGGGCTGTCCGGGCTCTTGCTCATGACCGAGCCGGAGGTCCGCTACTTCAGCGGGTTCCAGACCCTCTTCTGGCAAAGCCCGACCCGGCCGTGGTTCCTGTTCGTCCCGGTGGAAGGCGGGCCTGTCGCCGTCATCCCCGAGATCGGTGCTGCGCTGATGCGGCAAAGCTGGATCGAGGACATCCGCACATGGAGCGCCCCTGCGCCGGATGATGACGGCATCGGTCTTTTGACCGGGCTTCTATCTCCTCTTGCCAGACGCAAAGCGCGGATCGGTGTGTTGAAGGGCCACGAGACGTCGCTGCGTATGCCGCTCGGTGATTGGGAGCGGCTGATCAAAGGGCTGCCGGGCCTGGCGATTGCCGATGCCACCGGGATCGTGCGGCGTTTGCGATTGGTGAAATCCTCCGCCGAGATCGAAAAGCTCTCCTATATCTGCAGGGTCGGCTCCGCGACCTTCGCGCGCGTGCCGGAGATCGTGGCGGAGGGACAGCCGCTGGAGGAAACCTTCCGCGCTTTCCGCCGCGAAGCATTGGCGCTTGGCGCCGATGATGTTCCCTATCTCGTCGGCTCCGCTGGACGAGGGGGGTATGTCGACGTCATCTCACCGCCATCGCGCCGTCCGCTGCAGGCCGCAGATGTGCTGATGATGGATACCGGTTGCGCCTTCGATGGCTATTTCTGCGACTTTGACCGCAACTGGGCCGTGACCCAACCCGATGACCTACCCCGCCGTGTCCATGACGTCCTCTGGCGCGCGACCGAGGCTGGGTTGGAAGCCGCACGTCCGGGCAACACCTGTCGCGACCTTTGCAATGCCATGCACGCGGTGATCGCCGAGATGGACAACAGTGGCGGCGACATCGGGCGCTTGGGCCACGGGCTCGGCATGCAGCTGACGGAGCAGCCATCGATTGCTGCCTTTGACGGCACGGTGATCGAAGAAAACATGGTGCTGACGCTGGAACCCTCCCTCTCCTATGGCGACGGGCTGATGATGGTGCATGAGGAGAACATCGTAGTCCGGGAGGGAGGCGCCGAATTGCTGACGACCCGCGCGCCAGCAGAATTGCCGGTGATCTGACGGCCGAAGAGCCCATTCGAAAAGTTATCAATTGAGGCTCCCTCCATGTCAGGCCGGATCAGACCACGCCGCCATCCGGAACGTGCCTGTGCCGTGAACCAGTGGAGCTGCCCTGCGCCCGATAAGCCAGATCGGATGCATCAACCGCAATGCTGAGTGATCGCGCCGAGAAGGCTGTCGACCTCATCCGTTGATGTGTTCCATGCCGTCACGAAACGAACCGCCCAGCTCCTCGTCGTTGATCGAAATGTCATGCTGCCTTAGTCGCTCGATCAGCGTTGGCGGCATGCGCACGAACACCTCGTTCGATCGGGTCGCAAAAACCAGTTCGAGACCAGGCAAGGCAGCAAGGCCTTCGCTCAATCGCATAATCTCCCCTACAAAATCTTTCCGGGGATCATAGGAGAATTGCCAGGGCGCACTGCCAAGAGCTGCCTTACGAAGCGCTTCGTGGACCTGATTTGACGCTTGTGCGATTGCGGCCTCCAAGGCGAAGCGCCCAATTCGGAAACCGCCGCTTTACTCTCCTATGAATCTCCGCATAAGAAATTCCTATTCTCTGCATAAGAAAATCATATATGAGTGTGGCAAATCTCACAGTGATCGCAATCCTGCAGTGCTAGAATCAGCCCAAAGAACTTCCTGCCGTTGGGGTAGGATCCAATAGGGAAATTGGGCGATGAAAACATTTCTCTCGACAAGTTCTTTATTGCTCGTGTCATTCATGCCGTTTGTTGGCAACACATCGGAACCTAAGCCCGCAGAGAATGATACCTTCACGATTGACCTGTTGCTTGGCCATTCCGTGTACGATGAGCGAGAGCAGGTGGCAGGCGTTGTCACGGCAATTTCGATCACCCCAAGCCAGCAAAATGCTGCGGACGTGACATCGCTTTGCGAAGAATTGCGACTTGCGGCCAGACTTGAAGATCTTACCAGTGACGGCCTCGCCCTTGAGGCCCTATTCATCGTTCCGTACAAAGGGATGGCAATAGAAGGACATTATTCTTCGATCCGTGACGCTCTTGACGATGGAACTCTCGTTCCAGGCAAGAATGTCGCGAGGGAAGTCATAGACGATATCGTGAACCGCGCTGGTTTTCCACCCAGCGTTCTTGATGAGACCGATGTCGAACATGAGATCTCGTGCGAGGTCAACGAACCTTCTTGGCATGTGCGCTGGGAGGATGTCCGTCCTATCGACGACAAGAAGCCAGATATGGTCGTTGAGCACGCCCGTCACCGGTTTCTGGCGATCCACCAGGATGTTATCGATCACAATAAGAAAGGCCCGTTGTCAGCAGGTCTTCACTAGCCTAAATCTAACAGCCTCGCACTGTCAGTAAATTCATTGGTGATCTTGAGTAGCGCGCATTCAGCACAAAACGATTTATGTCTCATTTTTTCACTTTCGTGAGGCACAAGCGTTTTACGCTTCTGGGGATTGGGATTTGGCGGGGGCCGATCTTCAGGGCGGGCCGGCTTGGTGTCAGAATCGGCCACTCACTGTTAAGCTCCTCGAAGATATTTGCTCTTGCTTCGAGAGCAAGATGCAGACAACCTTCTCGTATTGCTGTGCTGATCTACTATTGAGAGCAAAAATGATTGATACCATCAGAACTCAGGCGGAGGATCGAGGGGTGCCGCTATGACGATCGGCGCCTCAACATATGATCAATTGCGGGATCTATATTCCATATGGGCAGGCTCTGGTGGAAGCTGTGCTGATGTGTGGCTGGACCTGGTCAGTGATGACTTTCAGCTAAACTCGACTTTGGGCGGTTCACGCCATATCGAGTTTAGCCGGCAAGCTCACGGCAAAGCTGATTTAGTTGCTTATTTCCATGGCCTTATTGGCGATTGGGACCTGACTGAATTTAGCATCAACGAGATCTTCGCGGCGGACGATCGTATCGTGGTAGTGATGCGCCAAGCCTATAGGAATCGGCGTACGGACAAGGTCGCCGATGGACCAATTGTCCATGTCTGGAGATTTCGGGGTCGACAAGCGATCGAATTGCAGGCCTTTGCCGATACTGCCAAATGGGTAGCAGCAGCTAAATCCTAGAGGCAGTTCGAGATCAGGAGCGGTCCAAACGACCGCCACCGTTGCAGCCACTCTCTCGCTTGACCTGCCCCCTTCAAACCGATCCAGCTGCTATGAGAGCGGCTGGCGACAGGGAGTTGCCCTTGTTTTTGGTCCTTTTGTTAAGCAGCTTTTCGGGCGGGTTTTAGTTGTTCCGCGAACTGGCTCGGTGTCAAGTTGCCGAGGCTAGAATGCGGCCGTTGCTCATTGTCGTCATCTCTCCATTCGTTGATCCGCTGTCGCGCATCGGCCATTGATAGGAACCAAGAAGCGTTCAGACACTCCTGTCGCAGTCGGCTGTTGAAGGCCTCGATGTAGGCGTTATCGCTCGGTTTTCCGGGCCTCGAGAAATCGAGTTCGACCTTGTTCAGGAAAGCCCATTGATCGAGGAGCCGACCGGCAAACTCCGGGCCATTGTCGACCCGAATGCTGCACGGTTTGCCTCTGACCTTGGCTAACTTATCCAGCACTTCGATCACCTGATAAGCCTTGAAAGCTATCCTGGCAGACGTCGCGAGAGCTTCTCGCGTATAGCAGTCCACAGAGCCGCTCCCTGTTAGCCGGACAGTGACGTTGGAATTTTAAGCTACAATTTCAGTCTGCTGATCAGGTTTTCCATGGTCATGTTAGGCCGCCATCTCGGTGGGCGGCATGATATCGGTTTGGTG
>JBPCVQ010000262.1:0-8453 GCA_051010395.1 Geminicoccaceae bacterium
GCCGCATTCCGGTCCTCGCCACACCGGAGTGCTTGTTCGACATGCCAAAGCCGAAACGTTTTTCCATCAGGAGGATGCTCCGCCATGCCCGAGCCGAAAGTACCACTTAGGGTCGTCCACATCGTGCAGCATCTGGTTCGTGGCGGCATCGAGACCATGGCTCTCGAGATGATTCACCAAGCCGGCCCTGATCACCAGATCTATGTCCTCAGCCTCGAAGGAAACCGGGAGGAGGCATTGGCCGCCTGGCCCGCTCTTTCGGCCTTCGGGGATCGGCTCACCTGGCTAGAGAAGCCGACGGGCATCAGCCCCTCAAGCCTGATGCGTCTTGTGACCCACCTCCGGCGGGGACGCTTTGACTGCGTTCATACCCATCATATCGGTCCTCTTTTCTATGGCGGTCTGGCCGCATGCCTCGCTTTCGTTCCGAACCTGGTGCACACGGAACATGACGCTTGGCACCTGGCCAATCCCAAAGCCAGAAAGCTCCAGCGCCTGCTCCTGAAGCTGCTCCGTCCCGCCTATATCGCCGACACGGAGGCCGTTGCTGAATGTGCTGCGGGCTATCTCGGACAGCAGCCGGTCAGCGTGATCGAAAACGGTGTTGATACCGAGCGCTTCAAGCCCGGCGACAAGCAGGTGGCGCGAAGGCGCCTCGGCCTTCCCGAAGATGGCCTGCTCATCGGCTGCGCCGCCCGGCTCGAAAGAGTGAAGGGATTGGACGTGGTCCTCTCGGCGATGGTTCATCTCGACCCTGACGTCAAGCTCATGGTGGCGGGGTCCGGAAGTGAAGCCGAAGCGCTCGAAGCCGAAGCGAGAGCGCTTGGACTTGCCGATCGGATCCTGTTCTTTGGCGCCATCGATGACATGCCGACCTTCTATCGCGCGATCGATCTCTTTTGCCTGCCATCGCGACGTGAAGGGCTGCCAATGGCGATCCTGGAAGCACAGGCCAGTGCGACGCCCGTGGTCGCCTCCGCCGTGGGCGGCGTGCCGAATGCCGTCGATCCGGAAAGCGGGCTAGTCGTCGATCCCGAAAACCCCAAAGCCCTTGCGGTCGGTATTCGCGCCGCGTTGGCTGGCATGAGAGGGCGGTCGGCGAGAGCGTTTATCGAACAGACGTTCTGTGCGAAGCGGATGGCGGCTCGCTATGCCGCCTTTTGGAGCCATGCGCTTACCGTGAGGGGTTGATCCCATGCATATCCGTCATCTGGTCGACACCAGCGGTTTCGGCGGCATTGAGAGCCATCTCGCTTTATTGTTGCCGGCATTGGCGTCCCGCGGCCACGACGCCCATTTGTGGTTCCTGAAAGACCACGGCCACCATCGTCTTGCCGAATATCTGGCGGAGGAGCGCATTGTCACCGAAGCCCTTGACGGTCGCTTGAGCTCGCTGATCGGGAGGCTTCGAGCCAGGCCGGCCGACATCCTCCATACCCATGGTTACAAAGCCGGCATTTTGGGTCGACTTGCGGGGCTTGTGACGAGAACCCCAGTTGTTTCCACTTTTCACAACGGCGATTCAGGTGAGGGAAGAGTAGCGGTCTACACAGCCCTTGATCGCCTGAGCGCCTTGTTCTCCAGGAATATCGCGGTCAGCCGCGAGATCGAAGAAAGGCTCGCACGCGCAGTCGTCATCCCGAATTTCGTCACCTGTCCGGCCGACCCGCCCGCCCGGAGAGATGTCGAGCGCATCGCTTTCGTCGGCAGGTTGGCGCCGATCAAGGGGCCGGACCGCTTCCTGGAACTTGCGAGAGAGACCGGTGCTTGCGCCACAATCTTCGGTGATGGTGCGTTGCGGGCCGAACTTGAAGCAGCGGCGCCGGCCAATGTCGCCTTCGCCGGCCACGTCGCCGACATGCGGCCCCATTGGCGAGACATCGGCCTTCTGGTCATGACCAGCCGAGCGGAAGGGCTACCGCTCGCCGCCTTGGAAGCCATGGCGGCGGGCGTTCCCGTCGCTGCTTTCGGTCATGGCGCGCTTCCAGACGTGATCGATCATGGCAAGAACGGTTTTCTCGCCGAGACAGACGATCTGGACGGTCTCTTGGACCATGTCCGGCGCTGGCTCGGCATGCCGGCCGACGAGCAGGTTCTGATGTCGGCGGCGGCGCACGCAAAAATCGCGAGATGCTACGCCCTCTCAAACATCGTTCCGCGAATTGAGGCGGTCTACGCCCAAACTGCGAGTGGCGAACGGTGCGATCTGCGACGTTCTGCCGAGCTCATCTCATCGATTTAGAAAAATCGGCGGAAAATCAAAGATATAGGGGGCTGGCATGACACTTGCTGATATCGACAGAGACAGCGCCAAGCATGAGGGTCTGACATGAGTAGGATTTTGGTCACGGGTGGTTGTGGTTTCATCGGCTCGCATCTGGTCGAACGCCTCTTGAAGGATGGCAATGAAGTCCGGATCCTGGACGATCTGTCCACCGGCAAGCGGAAAAACATTCCGGCCGACGTTGACGTGACATTGGGCTGCATTACCGATCCGGACGTCGTTCGGCAGGCGACCGTCGAGGTTGATGCCATCTTTCATCTGGCCGCCATCGCCTCGGTGGAGCGTTCCAATCAAGCCTGGGCCGAGACCCATCGGATCAACCTAACAGGCACGGTCAACGTCTTCGAAGCTGCCCGCCATGACACCAGCTCGCCCAGGCCCGTGGTCTATGCCTCTTCCGCCGCTGTCTATGGAGACAGCAATGCCGCCCTCCTTAGCGAGGTCGACGATGCAATGCCGCTCACCGCATATGGCGCGGACAAATATGCCTGCGAACTCCACGGTCGGGTCGCTTCGCTGGTCCACAATGTGCCGAATGCAGGCCTCCGCTTCTTCAATGTCTACGGACCGCGCCAGGATCCGAGATCGCCCTATTCAGGCGTCATCTCAATTTTCACGGAGAAGGCTCTAGCCGGGCAGTCCATCCAGATCTTCGGCGACGGCGAGCAAAGTCGTGACTTCATCTATGTCGCGGATATCACGCGGGCCTTAACGTCGGCCATGCAGGCGATCGATCAGGCGCCGATCACCTACCCTCTCGTTGCCAATGCTTGCACAGGGAGCACCACCACCATCAACGAGCTTGCCAGGCTTGTGATGCGTGCGGGCCGACAGAGGGTTCCGGTCAGCCTGGTTGAAGCCAGACGCGGCGACATCCAGCGTTCCACCGGCGATCCCGAATTCGCACGAAAAATCCTGGGCTTCGAGGCCGAATGGCCGCTGATCGACGGTCTCGATAAACTGATTGAGCATCTAAGGACAGATCGAGCGGAAGCTGCATGAAGGAGGAGGACAACATGACGCTATTTGGTACCGATGGCATTCGCGGGGCCGCCAATCACTACCCCATGACCCCGGAAGTGGCGCTTGCAGTCGGTCGTGCAGGGGGAACCTTGCTCCGCGGCGGCGGCCGCGATCGCCGTGTGGTAATCGGCAAAGACACCCGATTGTCCGGCTACATGCTGGAGCCAGCGCTCACGGCGGGCTTCATCGCTTCAGGCGTCGATGTGATGCTGCTGGGCCCGATACCGACGCCGGCCGTCGCCTTTCTGACACGCTCGATGCGCGCCGATCTTGGTGTGATGATCACGGCGTCACACAACTCCTACACCGACAACGGCATCAAGCTCTTCGGATCGGACGGCTACAAACTGCCGGACGTGTTCGAAGAGACCATCGAACGACTGGTCAACGAAAACACCTGGCAGGAAGGTGGGACCACAGGGGTGGCCAGACGTTACGAGGATGCCCGCGGACGTTATCTTGAACGGATAAAGAGTACGATTCCGCGCGACCTGTCGCTGAAAGGCATGAAGGTCGTGGTCGACTGCGCCCACGGCGCCGCCTATGAAATTGCGCCGCGTCTTCTCTTCGAGCTCGGTGGCGATGTGATTGCAATCGGCGTCGATCCTGATGGCGTCAATATCAATGCCGGCTGCGGCGCCACCGATACGGCCCTTCTAGCGCGAACCGTTAGGGAGAAGGGGGCTGATATGGGCATCGCCCTGGATGGCGATGCCGACCGGCTGATCCTCGTCGATGAGACCGGAACGGTCATCGATGGTGACAGAATCATCGCCGCAATTGTCGATGACACCTACCGCCGCCCCTGCCTCAACAGTCCGATCATCGTCGGCACGGTGATGACCAATCTCGGTCTGGAACGCTTTCTCACCGGGCTCAATCTCGAACTGCTGCGGACAGCCGTCGGCGACCGCTTCGTGGTCGAAGCCATGCGGACGAACGGTGCTTACATCGGTGGAGAACCCTCCGGGCACATCGTCATTGCCCAGCACGGAACCACCGGGGACGGTCTGGTCGCCGCCCTGCAGATCGCGGCAATCGCCGTCAGCAACGGCAGGCGTGTCTCGGAGGTCTGCGATTGCTTCGAACCTCTGCCGCAGCTCCACCGCACCCTCCCTCTGGCGGACCGGCGATGCTTGGAACAGTCGGATCGGACCAGCAGCGTTCAGCGTCTGGTAACCGATGCGGAAAGGGAGCTCGCGGGCCAGGGCCGTCTCGTGGTGCGCCCATCCGGAACCGAACCTTTGTTGCGCATGATGGTTGAGGCCGACGATCCCGAGGTCGCGAGTGCAGTTCTTGACCGGATGACCGAACAATTTTCGGACCTCCTTAACGCTGCGTAAAGGAATGTCGCTTAACACTTGGCTAACCATCGTAGACAACCATCAAGGGAACTGAGAATGAGACTTGCTTGGCTGGCACTCTGTCTCCTGCTTCCGATGTCTGCACTGGCCGACACATTCAGTGCGCCAAAGGGACAAAGCCTCTTGGAGATCGCTGATGCCGACAAGGTTGTAGTCTTCGATCGCCAGATGCTTGAAACGCTTGGCATGAACGTGATCGAGACGACCACCGACTGGACTGAGGGCATGCAACGGTTTTCCGGCCCTAAGCTCGCGGATGTGCTGGCTGCCGCCGATGTCCTGGGCGGCGAGCTTTCAGCGGTTGCAATCAACGACTACACGGTCGCCATTCCCAGAGACTTCGCGGAGCGACATGGCGCCATGCTGGCGTTGTCGATGAACGGCAAGCCTATGTCCGTGCGCGACAAGGGGCCGATCTGGTTGGTTTTTCCACGCGATGACGACCAAGACCTGCAACGCACCGATGTCAATGCCTATTGGATCTGGCAGTTAGCGCGTATCGACGTTCGCTGAGCATTAGCAGAATGACCATGAAGGTCACCGCGAGGGCATCCTTATGGCTGGTCGCCATAAGCATCGCGCTTCTATTCGCCGGCAGTCTGCTCTGGGCGATTGCCGGTCTGCGCAATGGTGATGATCTACTCCGCCACCGTATCGTTGAAAGCGTGGGCTGGGCCAGCTGGCAGATACCGTTCGAGCTTGACCGGCTCCGAAGCGCCTTGCTCAGCTATACGGTCGAACCGGTGTCAAGACGCCATGACGACGTGATCCTCCGCCTTGATATCGCCGCCAGCCGAGTTGTACTCCTCAAAGAGGGGCATCTGCGCGAATCGATCGAGAAATTCGGTCTGATCGATAACGCCGATCACCTGATCAGAGCCTTTCGGACCATTGACCGAGACATGCTTGCCGCTCTCAATGAAGATCCGCCCAGACATTCAGTGCTGGATGTCCTAAGCGGTGCGCTCCATGATCATGTAAGAGACTTTCAAAAGTTCGCCGCGCTCATGCAAACCAGCGAGACACAGCGCATTTCGGCGATCATCGAGAAACAATCGCAGAATGCGGAAAGGCTCTATGTCAGCCTGGCGGGCTTCTTGGCGTCAGGCCTGCTCTTTGCCCTCTTCATGATAGTCAGTAACAGGCGGATTGAGAGACTGGGTCAGGCATCGGACGCCGCACGCGATCAGGCCTTGCTCAGCCAAGGTATTCTGGAAGATGCCATTGAAGCGCTTCCCGACGCCTTCGCACTCTATGATCCGGAGGACCGGTTGGTTCTTTGCAATGAGAACTACCGGAGGTTCCATGCGACGAGTGCTGATCTCATTGTTTCCGGCGCTCGCTTCGAAGGCATCCTGCGCGCTGGCGTAGAACGCGGTCAGTATCGTGACGCCGAGGACAACAAGGAACAATGGATCGCCGCCCGGCTCGCCGACCATCGGAATCCGAAAGGCGTTCATGATGAACGGCTCGACGATGGTCGCTATCTGCGCGCACAGGAACTCAAGACCAAGGCAGGCTATATAGTCAGTGTCCGCACCGACATCAGCAACATAAAGCAGGCTCAACTGGCGGCGCAGCAAAGCGAGAAACGGTTTCGCCTTGCAGCCCAGGCCACCATGGACGGGCTTTGGGAGTGGATTCCGGAAACCAACGAGTTCTGGTTCTCAAGGGCCTTCCGGGACATTTTCGAGCTGGGCGACGCCCAGGCTTCGCTGAAGGCCTGGATGTCGAGGTTGAAGCTGGAAAGTGCGCGGGCCACCGAATCCTCACTGATGGCTTGCACGCACGGCGAGGACCAGCGTTTCGAGGTCGATCAGGCAATCGAAAGGGATGGCGGCGAGGAGCGCCATATCGAATGTCGCGGCATGAGAGAAACCGGAGAGGATGGCAAGGCTCTTCGGGTCGTCGGCGCGATCACCGATGTCACGAAGCAGCGTCTCTACGAAAAAAAGCTCCTGGAAGCCAAGACTGCGGCCGAGCACGTCGCTGATATGCGCACTCGCTTCATGACCATGATCAGCCATGAGATACGGACACCAATAAACGGGATCATGGGCGCTCTCGAAGCCATGGGGGACGGAGAAATCGCCCCTGACAATCAGCGCTACCTGACGATGGCGGTCGAATCGTCGCAAGCGCTTCGGACGTTGATTGATGACGTGCTCGATGCATCGAAGATCGATGCAGGTGAGTTCTCGCTGCGCATGGTCGTCTTCTCGCCAGTGGCGATGGTCATGCAGGTTGCCGGACTGCTAGCGGTGCGCGCTGAGCAGGCTGGTCTGGATTTGGCGGTTTACATCGATCCTTCCGTTCCAAGTCTGGTGATTTCGGACGAGGCCCGCCTTCGCCAGGTGCTGATGAATCTAGTTGGCAATGCGATTAAGTTCACCAAGGCAGGCGGCATCGAGATAAGGCTGGAAAACAGTCCAGGTGGTGACAATAAGAGCTATCTCAACTTCAGCGTGATCGACACGGGCATTGGCATTGCCATCGATCAGCTCGACCGATTGTTCAAGCCCTTTCGTCAGATCGATGAGGGCTATCGAAGAGAGTTCGGGGGGACGGGACTGGGGCTCTCGATTTCGCAGTCGATCGCCCAAGCCTTGGGTTCTGAAATTTCCTGCTCAAGTGAACCGGGCCATGGAAGCCGATTTTCTCTTCGAGTCCTCTGCGAGCAAGCTGATGGCGCGGTGCAGGCCTACCCTTACGACCTGTTCAAGGGCCTGACCTTTGCCATCACTTCAGTCCCCCTGATGTTATCCAGAATTTTCCGTGAGCAGATTAGAAAGCTTGGTGGCTCCGTCGTCGACACCACCGACATCGAAGAAAAACTGGATGTCGCCATCACGAATCAGGCTGCGCAAGCTTCGACTGATGAAAACTTACCTTCTGCCAAGATGACAATATTCCTAGGAAAGGATCACTGGCAAGCTCCCTACGAGCTCAGCGAATTGGTTCAAGCAGTTTTTCCCGAGATTGAGGATTGCCGGAAGACCGATAGGTGGGCCGACGCATCCGAAGTCGCCGTGCAGTTTTCAGGCAAACGCATCCTTATTGTGGAAGACAGCCGGGCCAATCGAGAGCTCGCCGAGCATCACACACGCCGGGCCGGCTTTGCCTGCGTAGCCGTGGAGAATGGGGCACAGGCGGTTGAGGCCGCGCGCGATAGGCCCTTCGATATGATCCTCATGGACGTATCGATGCCGGTCATGGACGGCATTGAAGCGACGCGCCGCATTCGCAAATTCTCCGACGTTCCTATCGTCGGCGTTACCGCCCATGCATTCGCAACAATTTCAGAGGAACTGTCCCAGGTCGGCATGAACGCTCATCTGGTGAAGCCGTACCGTCGGGAGGAACTGCTGGCGGTGTGCAAGGAGATGCTGAGTTCGGGTGAACAGGCGTTTGTCGGTGAACCGGTAATGTCCATGACCTTTGGCTGTTCCAATGCGGCGGATGAAATCATCGATATGAGCATCCTGAGGGAGCTGGAAAGCGATATCGGTCTTGCAACCCTGACCGACCTCCTGTCAGCCTTTCTTGATGAAATGGATGGCCGATGCGCGCGCATTTCAGCCGGCCTCGACGAAATTGATCACAAGATCGTGCGCCACGAAGCGCATGCGTTGAAGAGCAGCGCCAGGGCGTTCGGAGCATTCAAGCTTTCGACCTTGGCCAAGCATCTGGAAATGGCGGCGTGGAACAGCGATGTAGCATCCATCCGTTCCGAACGCGAACCCTTGCAGCTTCTGGCGGCGAGTACACGCGCTCAAATGTCA
>JBPCVQ010000263.1:0-3839 GCA_051010395.1 Geminicoccaceae bacterium
GCCGTTCGAAATACGGCGCGAAACGACCGAAGTAGGAACGAGATATGGCACGTCGCCGCGCAGCGGAAAAACGCGAGATCCTGCCGGATCCGAAGTTCAAGGATCAGGTGGTGACCCGCCTCATGAATGCGATCATGCTTGACGGCAAGAAGTCAGCCGCCGAACGCATCGTGTATGGCGCCTTCGACAAGATGGAAAGCCGCATGTCGCGCGATCCTCTCGAGGTGTACAAAGAGGCGCTTGAGAACGTGAAGCCCTCTCTTGAGGTGCGCTCACGCCGCGTTGGTGGTGCGACCTACCAGGTGCCGGTGGAAGTTCGTCCAAGCCGTCGTCAGACGCTGGCGATCCGCTGGATCATCGATACCGCGCGCAAGCGTTCAGAAAAGACCATGGTCGATCGCCTGGCCGGCGAGCTCATGGATGCCGCCCAGAGCAGGGGTGCTGCGTTCAAGAAGCGGGAGGACACCCTGCGGATGGCGGAAGCCAACCGCGCGTTCTCCCATTATCGCTGGTAGAGCAGAGACCCGAACATGCCGCGTACAACCTCCCTCGAGCGCTATCGCAATATCGGCATCATGGCCCACATTGATGCTGGTAAGACCACGACGACCGAGCGCATTCTTTTTTACACCGGTAAATCCTACAAGATCGGCGAAGTCCACGATGGCGCCGCCACCATGGACTGGATGGAGCAGGAGCAGGAGCGAGGGATCACCATCACCTCGGCTGCGACCACGGCTTCCTGGAAAGATCACCGGGTCAATATCATCGACACACCCGGTCACGTCGACTTCACCATTGAGGTTGAGCGCTCGCTGCGGGTGCTGGATGGCGCCGTCGCTGTGTTCGACTCGGTCGCCGGCGTTGAGCCGCAGTCCGAGACGGTCTGGCGTCAGGCAGACAAGTACAAGGTCCCGCGGATCTGCTTCGTCAATAAGATGGACCGCACTGGCGCCGATTTTTTCCGTTGCGTGGAGATGATCAAGGACCGTTTGGGTGCTGTGCCGCTGGTGATGAATTTGCCGATCGGTGCTGAAGCCGAGTATATTGGCAATGTCGATCTGGTGAAGAACCAGGGTGTGGCCTGGAAAGATGACAGCCTTGGCGCCGAGTTCGAATATGGTGACATTCCTGATGATCTGAAAGAGCAGGCCGAAACCTACCGCGCCCAGCTCATCGAAGCCGCAGTCGAGCTCGATGATGAGGTCCTTGAAGCGTATTTCGGCGGTGAAGAGCCGGACGAAGAGACGCTGAAGCGCTGCATCCGCAAGGGTACGCTCGAAGGCCATTTCGTGCCGGTGCTTGCTGGTTCTGCCTTCAAGAACAAGGGGGTGCAGCCGCTCCTGGACGCGGTCGTCGACTTCCTGCCGGCTCCGACTGAAGTGCCGCCGACTCAGGGTATCAAGCCCGATACCGACGAGCCGATGACCCGGAAGTCATCGGATGATGAGCCGTTCTCCGCGCTAGCCTTCAAGATTATGACCGACCCGTTCGTCGGCACGCTTTCTTTCATCCGGATCTATTCTGGTGTGCTGGAAAGTGGCTCCTATGTCACCAATACGGTGAAGGGGCAGCGCGAGCGCATCGGCCGCATCTTGGAGATGCATGCCAACAGTCGCGAAGAGATCAAAGAAGCCCGAGCTGGTGACATCGTCGCTCTTGTCGGCATGAAGTCGACCACGACTGGCGATACGCTTTCCGACAGTGCCAAGCAGGTTATCCTGGAACGGATGGAGTTTCCGGAGCCGGTTATCGAGGTCTCTGTCGAACCGAAGACCAAGGCCGATCAGGAAAAGCTTTCGGTGGCGCTTGGCAAGCTCGCTGCCGAAGACCCGTCCTTCCGGGTCGGCACAGATGCCGAAACCGCTCAGACCCTGATCAAGGGCATGGGCGAGTTGCATCTGGAGATCATCGTCGATCGCCTCCGCCGTGAGTTCAAGGTGGATGCCAATGTCGGTGCGCCGCAGGTTGCCTATCGCGAGACGATCACCGGCGGCAGCGACATCGACTATACCCATAAGAAGCAGACCGGTGGTTCGGGTCAGTTCGCGCGCATCAAGCTCAAATTCGAGCCTGGTGAGCGTGGCTCAGGCTTTGTATTCGAGAGCAAGATCGTCGGTGGCAATGTGCCGAAGGAATACATCCCCGGTGTCGAAAAGGGACTGAAGTCGTCGATGGAAACCGGCGTGATGGCCGGCTTCCCGATGGTCGATATGATGGTCACCCTCTATGACGGTGCCTATCACGACGTCGATAGTTCGGTAATGGCCTTCGAGATCGCTTCCCGCGCCGCGTTCCGCGAGGGCGTTGGCAAGGCGCGGCCGATTCTCCTCGAGCCAGTGATGGCGGTCGAGGTGGTGACGCCGGAAGAGTATATGGGTGACATTATAGGTGACCTGAACAGCCGACGCGGCAACATCAGTGGGATGGAACCACGCGCGAACGCTCAGGTCATCAACGCGATGGTGCCGTTGGCGACCATGTTCGGCTACGTCAACACCTTGCGCTCGCTGTCCCAGGGGCGCGCGCAGTTCACCATGACATTCGACCATTACGAGCCCGTGCCCCAGATGGTCGCCGAGGAAATCAAAGAGAAATTTGCCTGAGCGCATCTTTAAGAGCACTCGGCAGGCTGGAGAAAGACGATGGCGAAAGCGAAGTTTGAGCGAAACAAGCCGCATGCGAATGTAGGAACTGTTGGTCACGTTGATCACGGTAAGACGACGCTGACGGCTGCGATCACGAAGGTTTTGGCCGAGGCTGGCGGCGCGGAATTTTCTGCTTATGATTCGATTGACAAGGCGCCTGAAGAGAAGGCTCGCGGCATTACGATCAACACGGCACATGTTGAGTATGAGACGGGGAACCGTCATTACGCACACGTCGATTGTCCCGGGCACGCCGACTATGTGAAGAACATGATCACGGGTGCTGCGCAGATGGATGGCGCGATCCTGGTTGTGTCAGCCGCGGATGGCCCGATGCCGCAGACCCGCGAGCACATTTTGCTTGCCCGTCAGGTTGGTGTTCCGGCGATCGTTGTTTACCTGAACAAGGTTGATCAGGTGGATGACGAGGAGCTTCTTGAGCTTGTCGAGCTCGAAGTTCGCGAGCTTCTTTCCGCCTACGACTTTCCCGGCGACGACATTCCCATCGTGAAGGGTTCGGCGCTTTCTGCACTTGAGGGCAAGGACGACGACAGCATCGGCAAGAAGTCGATCATGGAGCTGATGGCGGCTGTTGACAGCTACATTCCTCAGCCTGAGCGTCCGAAGGACCAGGCGTTCCTGATGCCGATCGAGGATGTGTTTTCGATTTCGGGCCGCGGCACGGTGGTTACCGGTCGTGTTGAGCGTGGGATCGTCAACGTCGGTGATGAAATTGAGATCGTGGGTATCCGCGATACCCAGAAGACGACGTGCACGGGCGTCGAGATGTTCCGCAAGCTTCTGGACCGCGGCGAGCCCGGCGACAATGTCGGTGTGCTTCTGCGCGGCACGAAGCGTGACGATGTCGAGCGCGGCCAGGTGCTGTGCAAGCCCGGCTCGATCACGCCGCATACGAAGTTCAATGCCGAGACCTATGTTCTGACGAAGGAAGAGGGCGGCCGTCACACGCCGTTTTTCTCGAACTACCGTCCGCAGTTCTTTTTCCGCACGACGGATGTGACCGGCACGATCGAACTGCCTGAGGGCACGGAGATGGTGATGCCTGGCGACAACATCACGATGGTTGTGAACCTGATCTGCCCGATCGCGATGGAAGAGGGTGTTCGTTTCGCCATTCGTGAAGGCGGACGCACCGTCGGAGCCGGCGTCGTCGCAAGTATCGTCGAGTAG
>JBPCVQ010000264.1:0-5307 GCA_051010395.1 Geminicoccaceae bacterium
TCGATCGCACGCTCGACCATGTGGTTGATGTAGCAGACGCTCTTGGTGCCGCGACGGTGGACCATGTGGACCTGGAAGCGCGCCTTGAGCTGCAGAAGCTCCTGCTGCAGATCGTTCGGCTGAAACCCTGTGAGCGCCCGGATGTTATTCGGGAGAATGACCTTGGGTTGGGCGCCGCGCAGGAAAGCGTCGGTTGCCGTTAGGATCGCGACTGTCACCCAACCTTCTCGCCTTCAATCAGCTTCAACCCTGGCCCCTCGAGCTCGTCCACCTCGTCGTCATCGAGGTAATCCTCGACCAGACGCCCCGTGAGCTTCTGCTTTGCCCGAGAGATCCGCTGCTCGTAGGCCGCGCGGTAGAGATCCGAAGCGACCTTGGCCTGCACCGGTTCCATGTTGCCAGCCTCAACCAACTCCGCCATGTCGCGGATCTTCGTCTCGGTCCAGCGCGCGGAGCCTTTGCGGGGGGTGGCCATTAGGTGATAGGCCTCTTGATGATTTTCCCGCATTTCACGCAGATATCGCCGACGTAGGTCTTCTTGCTAGCGGTCTCAAGCAGCTTGAGAAATCCCGACTCTGTCAGTTCGGTACCCTCTGCAACACGCAAGTGTTGGGGCTCCGTGTCATAACGAGGTTTGAATTGATGCCCAGATAGATCGCAATCGTGTATCTTTGCCCCCCACATCACCACCCCATCCTTTCATTCCGCCGCTCGATCTCGCGGTACAGCTGCCCCGGCGTCCACACCCAAGGCGCCCTCATCTGCAGGACAAACTTCGCGTAGCTCACCGGCCCGCGTATCCGCCAGCCGAAGAACGTACACAGCCACAGGCTCAGAAGCAGGCCGTGGTATGCGCCAACCGAGGCCTTGAACTCGTAGTCATCGCCGGGAATGAGCAGCGCAAACAGCAGCACATTCGCCACGATCACCCCAAATACCAACGCAAGTTTCCGCCTCCAAACCGGCTGAATCGGGGCAGCTTTCGTCAGCAAACACGGATCGTCCGTCTCGTCGAAATGATCCACCGGATTGGTCGAGATCGGCAACAGCTTCCGCGGCACGGCGCGCGATCCGTTCACCGTCGAGAACTTCGATGCGTGCCAATCGTTCTTGCCGGCAACCAACACCTTCACGCCAACCCTCGTGTCATCCAGCCAGCGCCACAGCCACGCCCAGTGATCCATCCCTTTCCCAGTCCACGCGATCGCAACATCTTCGCCCGCCACGTAATGCGGCGTCAGCTCGAAAGTCTCCTCGTGCTCGTCCTCTTCGTCGTCGATGTCCGGCGGGAGCTCGTCCAGGGTCGGGCAGTCGGCGGTGGTCATTTGCCGCTATCCATATGAGGCCAGATGGGACTAGCTCCTTCGTTGATTGCCTCAAGGATTGCCGACCATTCTCGCTTGGCCTTGGTCACATGATCAGGACCCGCCACGAACATCAAAAGTTCACGCACCATGCACTCTACGAAGATCAATCGCTCTTCGATCTCTGCCAGATTGGATGCGAAGGGCTCGCTCATCGGTCAGAATAATCCCGGTGGGTGTATAAAGAACATTTCCATATCTCAAGAATCATTGAACTATCCCCGTTCACCAGGGGAATGGATCTCGTGCGCGTCGATCACCACCTGGATTAAGACAGAAGGAGACCCGGTTTTCTCTATCATTGCCACCTGCAACTCCCGCACCGCGGCGAGCATGAAATCGTATGTCGCGCACGCGTATTCTTCGACCTCATCGGGTGGACACGGGCGTTGCTCGCGTACATAAGCGACGGCCATCCGCTCGATCACCGTCGGCTCACTCATCCGAATACTCCCACTGATCCTGACCGGACCAGTTCGTATCCATGAAGCCCGTTGCCGATGCAGCCCAAACGATCAACAGGATGGCGGCCGCAATCCGCAGCACCTGCATTCCAGGCGCGACATCCCATATCTCGATGATTGTGATTCTCGGTCTGCCATGTCGCCATGATGCCGATCGTTGCCTGGGCTCTGGGGTGGCCGAAGCCGCAAACGCCTTTCTGGTCAACCACCATCCGCCCTTGGCCGTAGCCTTGGTTAAGAACCACCCACCTTTCATCGTCGCGATGGCGGCGCGCTTGCCCAAGCCGAGTGTGGGATGCGGCTTGTAAGGCTTGGGGTACTGCCCCGTGGCCTCATAGTCGGTCAGGGCGAGCTGCCTCATGGCGAGGTCGGTACGCCAACGGCCCTGCTTGGTGAGGTCGGCCATCAGAGCCCCTGCCCCCGCCAATGGCCGGTGATCGGCTCATCAGCCGTCGGCTCACGGTCATAGGTGGCTTCGAAGACATCCGGCTTGCAGGGATATTTCTCGCCCTTGACGCCTGTGATGATCCAGTCTTTGGGGCAGGCTATGTGACCGCCTTCGAGTGTCGGTACCCATCCATGGCGGGACATCACTGCGCTACAGTGCTTGCAGGGCGTGATTGGATCATCGATGCGGTTCTTTTGGTACGGCATCACACCTAAACCACGGGAACCCATATGATCCGGTCCAAGCCACTGCACAGCTTCGATCACTACGGGCTTCTTGCGGTACTTAGCCATTGGCAATCCCCAACTGGGGCTTGTCCTGGTCGCGCCAGGTGGTCCGTTCCAGGATGCGATCGCGCAACCACACGGGCAGAGCCGCCTTGAGCTGCTTGTCGCGTTTGTCGGCGATGAGCCCCGCGTTGGTCTGGACCTTCACGTCGTCGAGTTCACAGCCGAGGCGTGTGGCGAAATCCTGCCAGGCGTCCTCTTGCTCGCGTCGTTCCTTGAGATTGGCCATTCACCCGGCCTCCTTGTTGAGCAGATCAACGATCCTCTTAGCCTTATCTTCGGTTGTGGTCTGAGCGAGCACAACGTGATGAACCACCCACTCCTTCTCAATCACATTCCATCCACCCGTTGGATTTGCAGCGACATGAAATCTCTCGGTCTCTGGTGTCGGCCAACCGGGCTCGATCGAATCATCTGCTTCATCAACGATTGATTGCTCCACCGACCCATTGCCCTTGGCCATCCTAGCCAACAATGCCTTCATCTGTTCCGAGTAGCGGTTGTGGCCCTTGATCAAATTCCCAAACGTGCTGGCAGGAATACCTAGCTTGGAAGCCCAAACTTTATTGGTGCCATTGCTCCGCCAATTCGGGTCGACCTTGTTCATGTCCCGCTTGAACTCTTCAGAGTGTCCTGGAAATCGTGCCATCATGCTTGCCCATTGTTCATCAAACTTGCCCTTCGTCGGGCATTCGCATAATTTGCATCAACCTAGGCCAGAGATCAAGAGGTATCTATGCGCAAAATTCACAATGAGCGCGCGGGAAAGACGTACCACTATCTGACGGTTTGCTTCAGCGATGAGAGCGAGCTGGTTGCGAAGATCGAGAAATTGAAGAAGCGATGGGAGTGTACGGACACTCACCTAGCCAAGCGCGCCATCCGTGAAATGATCGAGCGGCAAGAGCAAAAATGAAAAGGGCCCCGAAGGGCCAAGCTATGGGAGGTTCCCGAGGCCCAAAAACAGAGCCGGCCCCGGTAGGGATACCTGAGCATCTAACCCACACCACGCCGACACGCCAATGCTGGGAGGCTAGGGTTGAACCACTCACCCTCTGGTTAAGCGACACCTGCTATAGCGTCAACCAAAAAGAAGCCCCGGCCAATGTAGGGACCGGGGCCAGCGACCTTGTTGAGCCAAGCGCCTGGGGCCCAACGAAGGGAGGAAGGCTCAAACCATACGGTAGGTGGTTGGCGGCGACAAGCCGTAGCGCTTCCACAAATCGGGCCGGCACCAGAGGTCGGGCATCTCCTCCGGGACCCGGTTGACCGGTCCAGGGGTCTCCACCTGGCTAGGATCTGCCCGGCAGATTGCACGGATTGTCCGATAGGGTAGATCGTAAGCCTTGCAGAGCTTCGATTGGCTCAGTCCGCCCTTGTTGTGCGCTCTGATCTGCTGGCGAATCCGGACCGGGATCGAGGCGACGCGTTCGGCGTTGGTCAGGGGCTTCATTTTTCGCGGTTGCCTTTCATGCTCTCCGGCATAGGCTTCCATTTGCCCCTGATGAATCCCCTCTTATCGCTGAATGTCTGGCTCCATTGCGCCAGCCAGCCAATCGGCAAGGGCTTGAAGCTGTCATAATCTCGATCGTGATGACGCATCGTGAGTAGAGTTTCGGCAGTAAATCCACGATTCATCAAGGCCCGAGCACCATCGTACATCGGCTGACTGGACGACACGACGAGATCGCCATCCAGGCGCGCATCGAACCTATCGCCGTAACGTCTCGCGTGGTTACCCTCAGACGGCGACACGATCAATCGTAGGGGTTGGTGCCCCGGAGGGCCGCCTCGGGCGTTTTCGAGTGGTCCAGGTGACGAGCAAACGGCATTCTGATCATGCATGGGGGTCGTCCTTCGTCTGATCCGGGTTTTCATTCTGTGGCGGTGGGTCGATCGCCATGCCTACCCCCTCGCCCAGTCGCCGATTTCAGCATTGGCAATCTCGCTGATCCGGTTGGTGTTCATTCGGCCCATCTCGCCCTCGACCCTGGCACGGGCAAGCATTTGAGAAATGGCCTTGTGGTCACGGCCCATGGCACGCCCGATCTCGCGGAGAGATAGCCCCATGCCTTGCAGCCACCAAGCAGCCCAACGCCTGGCGCGGGCTTCCTCAGATTGGTGCGACCACTGGCAAGCCTGCTTCCAGCTTACGCCGAAGAACTGCTTGGTCATCACGCCGGCCGCCTTGGTCAGGCTGGTGATGTATTCGCCGCGCTGTGGAGTTTTGCGTTTTGGGATCGTCGGTGTCATGGTGTCGGTGTCCTTTCGTTGCTGTACGGGCCGAGAGGATGAAAAATGGGACGGAACGGGCGGCTTCGGTCGCCCGTTTTCAATTGGTAGCCATGCGTCGTTGCTCAGAAAGCTTTCGAAGGCGCTCACGGTAGGTTTCCTTGCGGTCGTCTAGATCGACACCACAGGCCTCGTCGATTGCAGCTTCCAAACCAACAACGGCAAGATCGTCCTCATGGGCGCCTTTGATGTCGCCTATGACGGCCTTCAGCTTGCTGAGATTGTCCATCATCGTCCCTTTCATGCGTACCGGGTCAGCTGCAGGCACTTCTGCGCCGACCCTAGATGTTATCCAACAGCCGGTTGGTCGGTAGTTTGAATTCCTGCCAGGGTGACGGCTCTTCGTGCTCTTTCAGCGCGTGCTTGATCACGTCACGGATGGCCCGGCGCGGCGCCGACTTCCGTTCCAATTGCTCGTAAAGCTCATTCCAGGATGGCCACCATGGGCTGCG
>JBPCVQ010000265.1:0-10550 GCA_051010395.1 Geminicoccaceae bacterium
CTCAACAAGAGGCGAAAGACCGCCTGATAATCCCACCCGAGCCTCCCAAAACAAAAGGAAACTCCTTCATCCTCCGCAGATCATCAACCAGCAATAAGTCGCTCCAAAAATCGAAGGGTGGTGAGTGGTATGACCAACTCGTAGGTTTGCTGATCCGCAGTTAGGCGACGACCTCTGCACGATCGGCCGGCGGCGGCATCTCTTCGAAGCTCGGCAAGGTCGGATCGACCAGATCCCAGCTTGGCGCACGCCTGGTGTAGACCACCATCTGCGGGGTGAAGATATCGGGATCGTCGAGGCTGGAGGCGCGCACGAACACCATGCCCTGCATGCTGGAATTGGTCGAGTAGACCGGTGATCCGCAGGTCGGGCAGAAGCCACGACTGACCGTATTGCCGGCATCCGTCGGCGCATCGAAGAACCTGACTTCGCCGGTCACCTGAAAGCTGCCTTCGGCAACCACCATGTGGGAGCAATGCCCGGTGCCGCTGGATTTCCGGCAATCGATGCAATGGCAATGCCCACCGCCCTTCGGCTCCGATCCCTCGTAACGAACCGCACCGCAAAGGCATCCTCCTTGAAACGACGTCATCTCGTTCTCCATTTAAGTTGCAATATGCAAGTGATATGCAAATGAATTGCAAAACGCAAGCGATTTCGCTAAAAAAGAGGACCATGAGCAAGACACCCAAGGCGCGGGGTTCCGGCTGCCCCATCAGCTACTCGCTTGATATCTTCGGCGATCGCTGGACGCTGCTGATCCTTCGCGATCTTTTGCTGGCGGGCAAACAGCGCTACCGGGAGTTTCTGACATCCGACGAGGCGATCGCCTCGAATATCCTGTCCGACCGACTGCGACGGCTCGAAGCTGCCGATATCATTTTGCGTGAGCCTGATCCGAACGACCGTCGCCAGCTCATCTACCGAGCGACGGACAAAGGCCGAACGCTACAGCCGGTGCTCTTGGAAATCGCCGCCTGGGGGGCTTCGAACGACCCGGAGACCAAAGCCCCTCCCGGCTTTGCCGAGAGCTTCTACGCCAACCGCGAAGCGTTCCATGCCGACCATGCCGGGATGATGGCCAAGCTTGGCAAAGGCCGAAACAGAGGCTCGGGCTCATCCGGCGAAGTTTAACTTGCCTACCTCATGGCAAGCTCCTTAAATAACAGCCGTTCCGGATCAGCGAAGGAGGGTTTTATGAAGGTCGTTGTCGTCTTTCGAGCCGGCCTGAGAAAGGGCGGACAAGAAGGCTAGTCTTCTAGCCCGGCAACCGTTCGATCGGCTTGCCCTCCTGGATTTCCATTTCTTTCAGAATTCCAAGCCTTCGCGTCAACAAATCTCGGCCAGCTCCTGGCAATGCCGGTCAGCAATCGCAGATCGGCTGCGCCTCCTATTCGACCATACTTCCCCTCTTTCAGGGGACAGCAGCTGATCGAGATCATGACAGACAAACCCTTGGATCTGGCCGACTACGGTTGGTCCCCTTACTTTCAGTCCCAACTCGACCTCACCGACCTGGAAACCAAAGCACCTGCCCGGGTGGTTGCCGTCCACCGCGGTATGATTGAGGTGGCCGGGCCAACGTTCACCGGCAGGATAGATACCGGCATGCTGGAGAATCGTGATGACGAGGAGCGTGCGACCGTCGGCGACTGGCTGTTGCTCGACCGATCGACTGACCGGCCGGTAGGGTTACTGGAGCGGCGGAGCTTGTTCAAACGAAAGGCGCCGGGCACAGGACGTGCTCTCCAGCTTATCGCCGCTAATGTCGACACACTGCTGGTCGTCTCGTCCTGCAACCAGGATTTCAACCTGGCGCGCCTGGAGCGCTATCTGGCGCTGGCGCGAGAAGCCGAGGTTCAGCCCATCGTCATTCTGACCAAAGCCGATCTCGCCGATGACCCAGGTTCCTATGTGAGCAAAACGGCGAGGCTACTTCCAGGCCTGCTGGTGGAATGCATCGATGCACGATCGCGCGTGGACGTCGCGCGGATCGAACCCTGGTGCGGACGCGGGCAGACGGTGGCGCTGCTCGGCTCGTCGGGCGTCGGCAAATCGACGCTCACCAACACCCTCGCTGGTGATGAGGTCCAGACGACCCGCGGCATCAGAGAGGACGATGCCAGGGGCCGCCACACCACCACCGGACGCTCACTGCATCGTTTACCAACAGGCGGCTGGCTGCTGGATACGCCGGGGATGCGCGAGCTGCAGCTGACCGACAGCGAACGCGGCCTCGACGATGTCTTCGCCGACATCGCCAATTTGGCGGCGGCCTGCCGCTTTTCTGATTGTGGCCATCAAAGCGAACCCGGATGTGCCGTCCTCGCAGCAATCGAACAAGGTGATCTGGATCCGAACCGGCTCAAGCGCTATCGGAAACTGGTCGCCGAAAACGCCAAGAATCAGGCGAGCCTGGCCGAACGCCGGTCGAACGATCGCGCCTTCGGCAAGATGGTCAAAGGAGCCATGAGGGAAAAAAGATCGCGACAGGGTGATAAGGGCTAAGCAATTCGTCGATGGACATGACCGGAACGAACTTGTCTGACATGAGGTCATTCCCGCCCCACGCGCCAGGACATCGAGCAGCCCTCCCCTAAAAGATCTCGCGCGCTATCGGAGCCATTTGATCTCCGAACATTAGATCGGCAAGGCGAATTGCATCGAAGGACGAGGCAATGCGGCGAGCGTTCTGGAGCCCAGGCTGATATCGGCTGGACCGTCGGAGCGCTCTCAGCGCGCGACGCCGTCTGCCTCGACCTCAAGCCGGCAGGTTCCCTGGATGTCGACATGATCGGTAAGCTCGATCGTCAACGCAGCGGGCATTCCGTAAGACCGCCCGGCAAGGGCTGCCGGCACGTCCATGAGCCGAAGACAGACGGCGTCGCTCACGAACGCCTTGACCGTTCTCCGGTCGATCAGGCGAAATCGAAGCGGATCGTCCATGGTGTGAAACGGTGCCTTGACGGAGGTCGTTAAATCAATGCCGAAAAGAAAACGCCAAAGGCCAAGCTCGGCATCGACATCCAGCCCAAGCAGTTCGGCGACGTGAACCTCACCCGCTGCAACGCCGTCACGATCGACATCCTTGGTTCGATAGTAGACGTAGCCAACCTTAGCCGATCAAAAAGCTGTCCAAACAACAGACCACCTCAGACCAACAGGACTGAAGCCAGACCGCACATCTTGCCTTACGCCCGGCGTGAATTAGTGACGGTGGCGAAACTATCCAACAAACTCGATGACATCACGTCGACCCCGATTGATGTGACCGTCACTCATCAATCATACCAGAAACAGCGGGGAAATACCCCAATTTGCCTTCAAGACATCAGTGTTGAACAGCCCTGGGGCGTGCGCTAACGCGTGTTCCCACCTGGTCTCCCGGAGACCCGAGTCATCATGTAATATTGACTTTGATTTATGTAATCTTATTGTCTCCTCGTTATTGTTGATTAGGTCAATATCTCCGAGATCCACCAATGTTTAGCGGAGCCAATAGATTCCAATGAAGGGAATTATCTTTACCGAGTTCCTGGAACATGTCGAATCTGCTTTTGACACCCTTACGGTCGAGAAAATCATTGTCGAAAGCAATCTGCCGAGTGGCGGCGCTTATACGTCGGTGGGCACCTATGACCATGCCGAGATCGTCCAGCTGGTGAAAACCCTGTCCAGGATCAGTGGAACCGCGCCAGCCGATCTGATCCGTCGTTTCGGGTTCCATCTGGGCAAGCGCTTTGCGGAGAAGTTCAGCAAGTTCTTCGAGGCGGCGCCGACCCTGTTCGACTTTCTCGAAAGCGTCCATGATCATATCCATGTCGAGGTACGAAAACTCTATCCGGATGCTGAATTGCCCAGCATCATCGTCACGTCCCGCCATCGGACAAGAGCGCATGTGAGATATTGCAGCCCAAGAGGGATGGAGGATCTGGCCGTCGGCCTGATCAAGGCATCAGCGCACTATTACGGAGACAGGGTTGACGTACATTGTAAACCAACCTCCGATGAACACGGTGATTTCGTCGAAATCACCGTTGACAGGACAATGGCGGCAAAGGTGGCTTAGTGTCACTCTTCTCTCTGGACGCGGAGGAGTCTTTTCGTCTCCTGGAAGGCCGTGCGCGGCGAGAACGCGTGGCGCGTCTTACCGCCGAAGAACTCCTTGAAAAGAAAAGCCTCGAACTGTTCGAGGCCAATCAAAGGCTTGCAGCACTCAACGAAAATCTGGAAGGGCGCGTCAAGGAACGGACCCGAGAACTGGAAACTGAGCGCCAGCGGGCAATCGTGCTCGCCGAGAAGGATTATCTGACAGGACTGGCCAATCGCCACCGCTTTACCAAGAAGTTCAACGAGGCGGTAGCGGAAGCGAACAATAGTGGGCGGTCCTTCGCCCTCATCCTCATCGACCTGGACGGATTCAAAGAGCTCAACGACACGTTTGGCCATGCAGCCGGCGACGACATGCTGAAGACCGCGGCCAAACGAATAAGAGGGATCGTTCGGGACACCGATCTGATTGCCCGGCTGGGCGGTGATGAATTCGCCGTCGTCGCCTTCGATCTTGCTGACACGCCGGCGCTGACCCTCGTTACCGACCGGCTGCTGTCGGCCTTGCAATCGCCCATAAGATACGGAAGACGTCGAATTCAATGCGGCGCTTCCCTGGGCACGGCATTCTGCCCGAAGCATTCCAAAGATACGCATGAACTGCAGCTCTTTGCTGATCTTGCCCTCTATCGCGCTAAAGCCGAGGGACGGGGCATCGCCGTCCGTTTCGAGCCGAAGATGGCGGAGACGCATTTCCAGCGTTTCGTCATGGGTGATGAGCTGAAGACAGCGCTGAACAAGAAGGAAATAAGAGTAGCGTTTCAATCAGTTCACGACTTGGCAGATCGATCCGTATCAGATCGATCCGTAAAGGGGGTGGAGGCGCTGGTCCGATGGAACAACCATACGCGTGGCTGGATTCCACCTTTGGATATCTTGGCGATTGCCGAACATCGAGAACTTCTACCGGCTCTTACCCGATATATCATTCATGAAAGTCTCGTGCAGTCGAAGGACCTCATCGAACGGTGCCTCATCGATTGGGTTTCGATCAATCTGACCGGGCAGGATCTGAGGGACCGCACGCTGACCGAATTCATCGTCGACACGTTGGACGCATGCAAAATCGCACCGCATCATGTGAAGATCGAGATCACCGAACACACCGTCGTCAGCGATGCCGAAAATGCCTACGAGGTCATTACCCAGCTCAGCAGGATAGGTGTTCGCTTCGCAATCGATGACTTCGGGACCGGCTATTCAAACTTGATGACACTGAACCGCCTACCGTTTCATACTTTGAAAGTCGACCAGAGCTTTGTCGCCTCCCTCGAGAGAAACAACGAAGCTCAGACGATCGTCAAGGCGATGATCGATCTTGGCCACGCACTGGATTTGTCGGTAATCGCCGAAGGTATCGAGACACCCAAACAAGCGGTGATCCTGCAAGCGCTTGGCTGTGATCTTGGACAAGGTTTTTTCTTTGGAAAGCCGCTCCCGGTCAATGAGATAAAGCTGTTTCAAAGCCCTTGATCAGCCAGGGCTGTCAACTCGTGACTTCTCAGTATTTGAGCATTGCGTCACCCAGCTGCCTGCTCGTATTCCCCGGTTTTGGAACTACGCAGGCGACGATACGCGCATCCTTCGGTGTCGTTCCAGAAGGTCGACGCCGAGCTGCTTCAGAAAATGCAGGTGATCGATGAAGATCCAGTTTTCCGCGAGCTTGTCGCCTTCGCGACGGTAGAGATCGACGATGCGCATGTCGGCGGGCTTATCGCTTTCCGATAAGAGCCCGAGATAGCCGCCGGTCGAGCGCATGGTCATGCTGGGATAACCGAAAAAACCACCATAGTTGCCCTCGGCGATGCGCGTGACATGGCCGTTGTGACTGATGAAGTCGAGACCATCCTCGAACGGTCGAGTATGGCCCTTGAGATAACCTTCGAAGGTATAGGAGGCGCCGATGCCTGCCGGGCCCCACCAGAGCATGTCGTCATGCCAATCGTGCTCCAGGTCCTCGACGGTGGTTTTGACGCCGGTGGCGATTAGCCGATCGATCATGCGGATGATCAGATCGAGGGTCGCTCTGCCTTCTTTCGGTGGATGCGGATCGAACAGGAGCCCGTCCTGGGTTTGCGGACCGGGCGTAATGGTAACCACGCCTGTCGCCTCCGGAATGACCCGGCTGCCGGCCTGGATCATGACGTTCATGATATCGAGATGGAGAGCGCTCTCCGCAATCTTGCCGCCCTCGACACGGTGAAACTCCGCGTAGCGAAGAAAGTTCATTTTGTGGGTGGGCTCTAAGGTGAGCCAGGGGGTGTGGAAATGGCCGAGAAGATGGCCCATGGAGCAGACCCAGGTGCTTTCCTCGCCATCGACCCTGTTCAAGCCGGCGAAAAAGATATTCTGGCGGCGCTGGATCGGCGAGAATGCAGCTTTATAGGGTGTCCAGAAGCTTGCCGCGACCTGGTCAGCGCCGGTCAGCTGGTTGAAAGGATAGCTGCCGCGCCAGAGATAATCGGGTGCCGTATGGCGGCGGAGGGCCTGGGCCACGGCCTCCGGGGCGGCGGCGTCCAGATCACGGTAGAAGTCGCGCACCAGGGTTTTTGCTTGCTGAAGGTCGGCCATACCAGGAATGTCTCCTCTCGAACCGCATACAAATGCGTCAAGTATGCGCTGTCCGACAAGCATGGCAATAGCTGCGGCACCGCCATATCGGCGTGTGATCACCGTTCCCTATGATTTTTGAGATTTCACAGGAGAAATCGAGACAATCAGAGCGCCGTAGAGGTAGTTGTTGCGTCTTTTATTGATTCCGTTGAAGAATAGGTATGCGTCGAGAACCATAAAACGGACAGCCTCGTGACTGTGGGAAAACAGCCGTTGCCGAAAAAAAACACGTCAGGCCAATGTCAGCCTGCGGACGAGCCGTCATCGAAAAACGAGGCGGCGCATCTCCGCTTCGTCCCCCTTGCCGACGACCACATGCCCGAGGATTTCTCGATCTCGCTCGAAGCCTATCGACGCGGCGGCACGAGGGAATTTCTCGACAAGGCCCCTGATCATATCGCTAGCCAGCCGATGCGCGGATTCGAGCCCGAATACAAAAATATCATCGACTACATCGTCCGCATCACGCACCGGATCTGGGAAGAGAAGGACATCGGCTATATCTACGACACCTATAGCCATGACTGCCGGGTCTGGGACGATGTCGGCCTGCAATATGGCCGGGACAAGATCGTCGCCGATACCGTTCATACCAACAATGCGATCCCGGATGTGCGTCTCGCGGCCGACGAGATCGTCTGGGCCGGCAATGAGGATGTGAGTTTCCATACCTCGCACCGGACGATGATATCAGGCACCAATACCGGCTTTTCCCGCTTCGGCCCGCCGACCGGCAAGCCGCTTCGCCTGCTCTGCATCGCCAACTGCATCGCACGACATAACGAGATCTACGACGAGCATGTCGCCTATGACATGGCGGCCCTGGTCCAGCAGATGGGCCTCGACGTCAGGGAGACCGCGAAGCGCGCGGCGGCCAGACGGCTGGACGGCCCGTTCGCTCCGAATTTCGACGCGAGCGATCCCAGGCGCATGATCGGCCAGGCAGCGCCTGTCAGGCGCCCGATCCCTGATGTGGTCGACGGCAATGTCAGGGACTTTGTCCAGGCCTCCTTCGAGACCATCTGGAACCGGCGGGATTTTTCCGCGATGGACCGGGTCTACGCGCCGTCTGTCCTGTTCGAAGGCTCGACCAACCGGGTCTATCGCAGCGTTGGTCAGCTTCGCTCCCATGTCCTGTCGATGGTCGCGATGTTCCCCAATATTTTTGTCACCGTCGACGACGTCTATTGGATGGGCAATGCCAGGGATGGCTATCTCGTCTCGATCCGCTGGGGCGGCATCGGCGCGCATAGAGGCTTTGGCCCCTACGGCGAGCCCACCGGTCGAGAAACCCACATCTGGGGCATTACCCAATGGCTGATCAACGACAATCAGGTCCAAAAGGAGTGGACCGTGTTCAACGAGTTCGGGATTCTCATGCAGATCCTCGGCGAGCGCTGAGCGCAACGACATCACCGATAAACAGGGGAGGTTGATATGAAACTCAAAGCAACGCTTGTGGCTGCGGCTATCGTGCTCATGCCAAGTGGAGCTTTCGCTGCCTGCACGGTCGAAGGTTCGGGCGAGGTTAACGTGATCTCGAATTTCTTCGAGACCCTGCAGCTCGTCGCCAGCAAGATGAAGGAATGCGAAGGCGGTGACATAACCGTCGATGCCAAGCTCACCACCGAGCATCGTAACGAAACCGAGAAGGCGTTTGCCGCCGCGACCTCACCATTCGATGCCGCCGCGGTCGCCAACAGTTCGATTACGCTCCTGCAGGCCAAGGGGCAGCTGCGTTCGCTGAACGACCTCGTCGACAAATACCGGGATCAATACAACATCGAAGATCAGATGCTGATCCGCTTCGGCGACGACATCGCCGCGATCGCCTTCATGGTCAACGCCCAGCATTTCTTCTATCGGAAGGACATTTTCGAGGAGAATAGAATCGAGGTGCCGACCACCTATGACGAGCTGCTGGCCGCGGCCGAAGCCCTGAAAGACGCCGGTATCGAGCATCCCTTCGGTGCTGCCTTCGGTAATAGCTGGGAGCTCGCCAACGAATATGTGAACCTGCTGCTCGCCAATGGCGGCGCTTTGTTCGATCCGGCCACGTCGGAAGCGGCCTTCGAGGGCCCGGAAGCGGTCGAGGCGTTGGAGATGCTCGGCGCGATGTTCGCCTATATGTCGCCCAACGCTATGTCCATGGACTTTGGTGATGTGAAGCGCCAGCTCCAGCAAGGCGATGTCGCCATGGCGATCCTTTGGGGTGATCAGGCTCCGACCATGGATGACGAAGAGGAAAGCACGGTCGTCGGCAAGATCGGCTTTGCGCCAGCGCCCGCGATGCAAGAAGGAGGTACGCCCTCCTCGACTTTCTGGTGGGACGGCTATGTCATTCCGAAGAACCTGGACGGCGATCCTGATCTGACCTTTCAGGTCATCATGCATGCGCTTGGCGAGCAGACTGTCACCGAAAACAACGACACGACCCTTTGGATCAGGTCCGTCTACCAGCCGACCGACTATACCAACGCGATCAGCGAAACGGTGGTCCAGGGCGCTCCGCCCTACCCGATGAACCCGCAGGCATCGCTCGCTCATTCGGCCCTTGGCGATAACATCTCGGACTTCATCGTCGGCAAGGAGAGCGCGGAAGAATCACTCAAAGATGCCGCCAACGCCTATCGCAAAGCGGCGAAGGACCAAGGCTTGCTGAAGTAGCGCCGAGCCGGCGCGGGCGGGTCATGCGTCTGCGCCGGCCTTACCTCCTCGTGGCGATGTTTCGATGACACGATCGAGCTTCTTCGCCTTCGTGGCCCCATCGGTCACCTCGATGCTGCTGCTGATAGCTCTTCCGCTGGTGGCGATCGTCTATCTGGCTCTGCACCAGTCCTTCGTTCAGACGGAGCTGAAGGAGATCACGACAGAGGTGCCGCTGTTCGGCAATCAGACCCGCGAGGTCACCAACATGGTGGCGCAGCCCGTGCTCGACGAGGACGGCAATGCCATCAAGGTCTGGAATTATGTCGGTGGCGATAACCTGAAAAACGCGGTCGAGATCGACGGGTTGGCGGATGTTCTCGCCGGTGAGCACAGCTTCTCGTCGCTGCGTGACCTGATCTCACAGCTCTACCGCGAGATCAGCAATGTCAACTTCTGGTCAGCGCTTGAGTTCACGCTTCTCTACACCTTCGCCACCACGCCGATCATCCTGGTGCTGGGCCTGGCACTGGCGCTCGTGGTCAATCGGATCACGCCGAAGCTTCGCGGCACGGTCGTTTTCGTCACGCTTCTGCCGATGATCGTGACGCCGGTGGTGTCCTCGCTCGCAGTCTACTGGCTGTTTCTCGACGGCGGCGTTATCTCGGCATTTCTTGAAGCCGTGGGCGTGGGCCGGTTCTATTTCCTCGCCGACCAGATCACGATCCGGACCGTCATCATCGCTTATGGCGTTTGGTTTGCAACACCGTTCTCCTTCATCATCCTCTATGCTGGCTTGCAAACGGTGCCTTCGAGCGCCCTCGAAGCCGCGGTAATTGATGGCGCTACCCCCTGGCAGCGCCTTCGCTACGTCATCATCCCCCACCTCTCACCGCTTTTGGCCGTGATCACGCTGATCCACGTCATGGACAGCTATCGCGTGTTCGAGCCGATCTTTGTCTTCGGCTCCCGCGTCTTTGCCAATTCGGTGCAGTATCTGACCTTTTACACACTGGTCTTCGAGGACAATGTCCACAAAGCGGCGGCCTACTCCATCCTGACCGTGATCGGCGTCGTCATCCTGCTGATCCCGGTGATTGTCAGAACCTACCGTGAGCAGAGGGCGGGCTTTTGAACCGGGATCGCCTCCCGCTTCCGATACGTTGGCTCTCGGGCCTCGG
>JBPCVQ010000266.1:0-4287 GCA_051010395.1 Geminicoccaceae bacterium
AACGACAGACCATCCAACAAAGACGATTGCAGCATCAAATCGCGGCTGCATAATTCCATCAACTCGATGAGCCAGAGCCTCTCTTATTTCAAGCTGCCACCTGCCCCAAATTCCCTGACGACGGACACCACCTTCAACGGCCAATACCAGCCTTTCACGTAAATCTATCGAAAGAGGTTTCGACATGCAGGCTGGCCTCCTTCACCAGCCCACATCTTGAATCAGATTTACGGCCTTTTGGAAAATCTCCCTAATGATTCCATTAGCTTAGAAAACGCTCTAGAAGCTGTAGCGCATGCTTACCCGCGGCTGGAGATTAAAAGTATTGTCGACGAAAGCGTCATCTACGTCTTCATCAGTTCCGATCCAATTGAAGCGCAGCAAGGGGACGATCGACACCCAAGGCGTCAGATTGAAGGGGATACCTGCTTCGGCGAAAACCGTGGCTGCGTATTGTGTTTCATCAACAATAGCGAAGTCATTATCAACTCGGGAGATGCCGGCCCCACCGCCGACATAGGGTACATATGTGTATAAGGGCCAAAGGTCGAAATAGGCAGCCCCGGTCAACGACCATATGGAAAGATCGTAATCTTCGTCGGCGATATCCTCGCCCCCAACTTGAATGGTCGCGTCGGCGCTAACCGCAGCATAGGAAATCTCACCTTCGACACGTATGTTTGTCCTGACGGCATAGCCGACATGGCCGGCGATCGCATAGCCGGGTTTATTATAATCGATCTCAAGTTCTGTCGCGCCATCCTCGAGTTCTTGATCGAAGAAGATAACAGGTCCTGCACTCAGCCCCGCATAGAAGCGCTCTTGTGCGAGTGCGTGAGCTGTCGTCAGCAATACCAACGAAAGTACGGTGATGAGGAGACGCATCATAGAGCAAGTCTTTCTTTTGCCAGATGTTGAGCGCGCAAAAGAAAGCAAGTTTGCTGCTGAATGAATATAGGAAACATATCAACTGTTTGGATAATCACAGATGACGAGTAGAACATTTTGACCTGGTTATTAATGCGGATAGAGCCGTGCCATGGCTTTTGCTGAGAATGGGCTGATATAGCCGCGGCACAATTCCGAAGAGAAACTATTGCAAAAATGGTCGTCATAAGTGCAAAAATGAAGCGTTATTAACTTGAAGGCTAAAGAGCGTTAGAGCTGTGCGCTGTCATGGGCCGATCAAGCTGCTTGATCCGACATGGTGATGTCCATCCAGCGATTTGGTGCACTAAGCCTCTGCGGCATAGAGGGGCCGGAAATTTTGGGCCTTCGAGGATCGCCCGTTCATGCCTCACAAATTCAATGCCTCCCGCCGTCATAAGATCCCCAAGACCCGCTAAGCGATAAAGAACTGGCCGGAATATAAGGCATCGTTGCGTCAGTGGTGCGATCTTTGGATTGGGATCGCCGACGACGTGGCGAGCCTTTGGGCGGTTTCCGGCCAACGCATGCCCAAGGGACACCAATCTTGCGATCGAGACGGTGCTGACGCTTAGGCTGGTTTTCCATCAACCGCTTTGCCAATCTAACATCTTCCAATTCGCCAGACTCATGGTTTGACGAAGAGCGTATTCGAGTTTCTTGACCTGGATCTTCCTGTAGCTAGAGCAATTTCCGATCATTTGCGGTCATATCCTGCAGCTGTAAAGTCGTTTTTGCATTCTGTCGGACTGAACATTTCGATGGCTTCTGCGATGGCGTTCCAGAGGTCGTCGATGGTGCGTGCTGCTACCTTCTTCAGGAAGGCTTTGAATTTGGAGAAGGCCATCTCGATGGAATTGAAGTCAGGATTGTAGGGCGGCAGGAAGCGAAGCTCTGCGCCGGTGCGCTCGATGGCCTGACGGACGGCGATCGGCTTGTGGGCGGGCAGATTATCCATCACGACGATGTCGCCGGGTGAGAGCGTGGGCGCCAGGACCTGTTCGGCATAAGCGAGGAAAGCCGCGCCGTGCATGGCGCCATCGAGGATCATCGGCGCCGTCATGCCTTCCAGCCTGAGCGCGCCGACGAAGGTCGTCGTTTTCCAATAGCGGTGAGGCACGGACGCCCGGCAGCGCTCACCGCGCAGAGCCCGCCCATAGCGCCTGGCCATCTTGGTCAATGCCCCTGTTCCATCAATGAACACCAGCCGCTGCTGCTCGCCGCCCCGTGCACGTGGTCGAACACTGCCGGTACGCCGCTCTTGATCGACCCATTCGATCGCGGTCGACGGCGCCACACAAAAAAGCTTCGCAGCTGACCGTCGCGACATCCCACCTTCAACAGCCGATATCAGCCGTTCGCGTAAATCCATCGAAAAAGATGCTGCCATGCAGGCTGGCCTCCTTCACCAGACCACATCTCGAATCAGATTATCAGACAATTTGAGCCTCCCCTATGATTCCATTAGGTTAGAGAACGCTCTAGCCGGCTTCAGCCAACGCCGGCTTTCGGGCGCATTCCTGCCGCCCGGCGCCCTAGCCATACATCTCAGGATAAGTGGAAGGAGGGCGGCTGATTGGTGGAGGAACCGCGCCGCCCCTTCCTGCAGGAAAACTGACACTGGCAACGATCTTTCTGCCTCGATTTAGCGGCTAAGGCAAATAAGATTGCACTACGATCGCCTTAAAGAATTATTTTTAAGCAATGGGTTAGGCGTCGTCTCCGTCGACCGCAGCAGCATCGATCGCCCGCCTCATCTCTTCGACTTTCGTGATTTCGCCCACCGAGAAACCGCGGCCATCAGGCAGCCTCGTTAGTATCGGCTCCCAAGCTGACGATGGTAGATTCGGCCGAGCATCGGACCGCGCATCGATAAAGTCCGCCCTTGCCATCCTCCTCAGCAAAAAAAATCCGGGCGCAACGGCCCGGCGGAGCTAAATAGGGAGGCTTAACGTCCGGGAGACGTGAAGGCCAAAGGCCCTCAAAAACTTCAGGCATCACGCCCAAAGGCAACAATGCGATATTCAAGATAATCTATGCGCGGCGCAAGAGCGAGGCGCCTCATGCTCCATCACCGTTCCGGGATCAAAGCGTTAGCACTCGGCTCAGAAATCGACCTTAGGCCGAGGCAAGGCCGGAGATTGACATCGCCTCAGTTCGCCTCGATCAGCCGGCGGTGCTGTTCGCCGATCTCGGCGAGGCCCATCGCTGACCTGGTCGAGCACAGCGCTCGGACGAAAATCCTGCAGACAGGCGCCCGGCTTGCTAAGCGCGGCGCGCTCAGCCTATGGAAACACTTCGAAGAACGTCGCGAAGTGCTCAGCGCAATCGAGGCCGAGAATTAGACACCCTGATTTCATGACTTCCGCTGACCTGTGGCCTCACCCTCAATCAACAGACCAATCACCTTCTCGTGATGCCCGATGGTCTTGTGATGGCGGCTACATCCCCTCTCTGTGGATTATTTCAGAAAGGATCATAGCAAACGAGAAAACGAGGGCCTCAGACTATGGGTGTCGCTGATCTCTCAGAAGCCAATGCCAGTAGCATGCGGCAGCGCGCGCGTGTGTTCATACCGCCTCAGACACCCGACAGTTTTCTGAGTGTCTACATGGCCGGTTCGCTTTCGATCGTTGAACTCGACCGCTGGGCGACGTTGCTTTGGCATCATTTCGGCATCGTCTTCTTTGGATCGAACGACAATTCTGTCGCCTCAAACGAGAATCAGAAGGACCGTGGGTCTGCAGCCTTAACCTCCCGTTAACCAAGCCATCCGACAATCTCCGAACGCCCACCATCGGAGATCGCCACCATGATTACCGCCTTCCCAGTCCGTAGAACGGAGCGCACCGCTGAAGCCATGCTTCAGATGCTGCTTGAGAACGCCCACATCGATGAAGGCGACATCTTCAGCGTTCCCCTCGAGGATTGGGAAATCGATCTGCTGAGTTCCTATGGAGCGCCGGAAGCCGATCTCGAAGATAGTGATGATGACGAGGATGAAAGCCCTAGTGGCTGAGTATGCTAAGCCCGCTGGCTGGCAGAATTGACTTCGTTCGTTCAAGGTATCCGTCTACGACCGCTCCGACGATCAAGATCAATCCTGCAAAAACGATAACAAAGTGTAGGCCACCCCGCTTTCGGTTGATTGTCTTGTGATTGCGGTCGCTCGTCCGTTATAATTAAACCTCGATAATTCAACATCTTATCTAAAAAAGTTGTCAAAGTTGTCATGAGGCTGACCAAGAAACTCCGAGCGCTGATCTTGGACCGGATCGAGTCAGGCGATCAGATCGTCGACATCGCCGATGCCATCGGTGTGACCAGGCAAGCGCTCTACAAGGCAAAGCTGATCGATGA
>JBPCVQ010000267.1:0-9408 GCA_051010395.1 Geminicoccaceae bacterium
CTACGGGGACGTTCAGATGGATGCGCGGCTGAAAACGCTCGATATTCGCGAGGCCAAGAGATGCCGGGATTAGCAGAACCTCCGCAACATGAACTTTCCTCGTCAAGGCTTGCCAGATGACCGAACGGCCCCATTTTCCTCCCGCGTTTCGCCCTTACGCGATCACCGCAGACCTCGACCCGTTCGAGCGCGCAGTCGAGATGGCCAAAGAAGGCATCGATGCCGGAACCCTGCTGTGGAGCCCCAGGCAGGACGTCTTCGAGTGCGCGATCGTCCTGGCGCCGGAAAACTCGCTCGAGAACTCGATGCCGGTCATGCTTGCTGCCAGCCTTGGCCTCGGTGATGCTCTGGGCGCGCTGATACCGCCCGTGGTCGCGGTCACCTTCGGCTGGCCTGATCGGATTGACATAAACGGCGGCATCGTCGGGAAGATCCGCTTGATCATTTCGGAAACACCGAACCCGACGGCCGTTCCCGACTGGCTGGTGATCGGTTTCAATCTCGCCAACGTCGGACATTGGCGGGAAAGCGGCCAGGGTGGACAGCATGTCACCACGCTGACCGAGGAAGGCTGCCAGATCGATCTCCTCGATCTGCTGGAATCGTTCAGCCGCCATTTCCTCGCCTGGATCAATCGCTGGCAGGGTGATGGCGTGCAGCCGGTGCAGCAGGCATGGATGAGCAGAACGCTGGAAGTCGGCAAGCCCGTCAAAATCGACCTCGGGGACCGGTTTCGCCAAGGAACGTTCAAAGGACTGAATGAGCAATGCGGGCTCGAGCTGGTCGATCAAGGCCGCCACCATGTCATCCCGCTCGACGCGGCAATCAAGACGTCGCCATGACGGCCTGCATGGTTGATTGTCGGCATGGCTGAGTTCTGGCGAAGCGCCGGCTGGCATCTGGTCGAACCGGCCGAAGGCGGGCGCATTCAGGCAAGCGATGATTGGCTGCGCGCCTATCTCTTCCGGCCTGAACTGGCGCCGGTGGATGAGTCCTGCCCGGCAGAACGCGCCTTGCACGAGCGCCTTGCAGAAGCGCCGAGAGCTGAGATCGACGATCATGTTCTAGAAGGGCTGGCCGACGCCGACGTTCGGACCAACTACCGGATCTATCGCACCTATCGCGACCGGCTTCTCGAAAAACCCTCGATCGAGGCTGCCTATCTCGACATGATCGAGAACGGCGCGCTGGGCATCCCGCCGCTGTTTCTCGACCAGCTGGTCCATGTGCAGCTTCGACATCTGCTTCGGGACTGCACCGATCCGATACGCCTTCGCGCCGCCGAACTGTTCTTTCGGACGCAAAACGTGTCGATCCAGGACGGGCGCGTGATGCTCGCCGATGAGGAAACGGTCGCGATGCACGCCTCGGGTCAGGGTTTCGGTTCGCTCGGCAGGCTTTTGGTGCAGACCGAAACCAGGCTTGCGAGCGTGGATCTCGATGTGCTCGATGACGACAACACGGAGACTTACTGGCAGCGCAGCGATCGCTTCGACATGGTTCTCGATCTTGGCTTTACCCGGCCTGGCCTCGATGGTCTCTGCCGGGTTCTCGAAGCCTGGGTCGCCCATTTGCGCGGAGTCGATATACGCATTCAACCGGTCCAGCAGATCAGCGATGAAAAATGGAGCTGGCATATCGGCCTGGATGCCGAAGCCAATGCCTTCCTGAACGATCTCTATGGCGGCGAAGAGATCGACGAAGCGCGCCGCGCGCGACTGCTCAGCCTGTTCCGCCTGGAGTTCGTCGATCCTGCCGACATGCTGGAGCGGGTGCGCGGCCGGCCGGTTTATCTCGGCCTCATGATGACCGAAGACGAACGGCTGACCGTGAAGCCCCAAAACATCCTGGCCAATCTCCCCCTTGCGACCCGTTCCTAACCAGGTGGTGGTGTGACCACCTCATTGGGTTTCGACCGTCTTCGAAGAAGGGGCCTGGAAACCGAAGGGTATGCGGTCTTTTGTCGGGAAGGCCTTGGGATATGTCATAACGAACACTTGGTGTTATGTTCGGTCCGCAAAATACCCGAGATCATATCGACAAAGAAACGCATACCCCTCGATTTCCAGGCATTTTCTTCGAAGGTGCTGGAAACCCAATGAGGTGGTCACATCACAAGGAGCGGAATGTGGACGAAGATGCCTTCAACATGAGTGTTCGGAAGTTTTTGAAGAAGGTCGGCGTGACCTCGCAGCGGGAGATCGAGCAGGCGGTTCGTGACGCCGTCAAGGACGGCAAGATCGATAGCGGCGCGAACCTGACGGCGACCATGCGTCTGACGGTCGACGGCGTCGATCTGGATGAGACCATCACGGGCAAGATCGACCTTAGCTGACCCGGCCATGTCGACGGATCGCAAGGCCTTTCTCGATCGCCCAGCCGCTCGCCTGCTGGCTTTGCTGGTGATCGTTCTTTGCGGTGGGTTGCTTGCTTATGTCCATCGTGACGACCTTTTTCGCGCGGGCGGTTCGCCCGGCGATCAACGGGTCGAAGATGCGGATGCCGATGCCGCCGCGTCTTGCATAAGAGAGCGTTTTACCGAGATTGAGGGGATGGTCGACGAAGGCGTTGTCGACAGCGCCAAGGCTGCCCTTTTCAAGGAGCGTGCCGAGGCGATGTGCCGGTCGACGACAGGCGACGGCGAACAGGCTCCGCGGCTGCCTTCGGAATGAGCGTCGCTTGTCTCAGCGCCGCTCTCGAAAAAAATCCTTCAGCAGGTCTGCGGCGCGCCGCTCGTTGATGCCGCCGTAGACTTCAGGCGCATGGTGACAGGACCGCGCCGCGAACAGGCGGGGTCCATGATCCACGGCGCCGCCCTTCGGATCGCCGGCGCCGTAATAGAGACGGCGCAGCCGCGCAAAGCTGATGGCGGCGGCGCACATCGGGCATGGTTCGAGGGTGACGTGGAGATCGCAGTCGACGAGGCGGATGGCGCCCAGTGTCCTGGCCGCTTCGCGAATGACCACTATTTCCGCATGGGCGGTCGGATCGAAACATTCGCGCATGCGATTGCCGCTGGCGGCGATGATATGGCCATCTGCGTTCGTGATCACCGCGCCGACCGGCACCTCACCACGTGTTGCTGCGGCCTCCGCTTCGACCAGCGCTCGCTCCATCGGCGTCGGCTGGGATTGGCTCATGGGCTGGGGGACCCAACCTGTGGCCCTGAGAGCCTGCCCTGCAGGCTCGGCGTGCCAAAACCTGGAGGTGCGGGCTGGTCCGGCATTCCCAGCGCCATCACCTTGAAGGCCTCGCCCATGGCACTGGCATCGGTCAGCCGGAACAGCGCCTCGCGCAAGCTCCGGCTTTGCTGCTGGTCGGCGCGCTCCAGGAGGGCTGCCATCCGCATTTCGATCCCGAGCGTACGCAGGAAGGTGCCCTGCGGCACCGGGCCGAACACGGCGCTGCCGGCGTCGACGGCGGCCAGACCCAGTCGTTTGAAGTCGATCTGGGAGGTGAGGTCGATCTCACCTGGCGCCTCCAGCGGGTCGACTGGGCGATGGTTCCGCACAGCCTGCAGGGTATCGCCGGTCGCATGGTCCACCCAGGCTCCGTAATCGATGATCAGGGCGATGCCACCTTCCAGGCTGATGCGCTCACCGATCTCGTGGGCCAGGTGGTTTCTCGCGGGGCTGATCTCGGTGATTTCGCCAGGATTGCCGGGTGGCAGGTCCGAGATCATGTCGAGCACGTCGGCCGGGGCTTCGCCCTCCGTAAACATGAGCTCATTGCCGTCGTCTGTCAGGAGACGTTCGGCGAATCCGGTTTCGGTGCGTATGAGCTGATGTATCGGCAAAGCATCGAAGAATTCGTTGGCGATCAGGAACGTTGGTCCTCTTGGGACATCAGCGAAGGTGCCATGCCAGGTGATGTTTAGCGTCGGCAGTTTTTTTCGCTGCATGTCACGCAGACGTCGGCTGCTCTCGACCAGATGGATATCGGCGGCTTCTAGAAAGCCCGGAACCTTCGCGGTGGCGCGGATCAGGTCCGCCATGAGCTGACCACGCCCGGGTCCGAGTTCCACCAACCGAAACGGGCAGGGGTGTCCCGCCCCCTGCCAGGCCGCAGCCAGCCAGAGGCCGACCAGCTCGCCGAAGACCTGGCTTATCTCAGGGGCGGTGACGAAGTCGCCGGCGACGCCGAATGGGTCCTTGGTATGGTAGTAGCCCCAATCCGGGTGGTTCAGCGCGAGGTCCATATAGGTGGCGATCGACAGGGGACCTGCGTCCTGAATGCGCTCCCGGATCAACGCAAGAAGAGGGGGCAGGCGCCGCGCCTCAGGAGGCCTCGGTGTGCGAGTGTTTTGTGCCGGCATAGCTTTTCGCCAGAAGGGCAAGGCCGATCAGAATCATCGGCAGGGACAGGATCTGACCCATGGTGACGCTGCCGCCGAGTAAAAAGCCGAGATGCTGGTCCGGCTCACGGAAAAGTTCGACGAAGGAACGGGCAAGGCCGTAGCCGATCAGAAACAAGCCCCCAATCCGTCCTGCATTCTCTTGTACCCGCGGTCGCCGCGCGACCCAGAAGAGGATGAGGAACAGGACGAGGCCTTCGAGGGCCGCCTCATAGAGCTGGCTTGGGTGGCGTGGTTCCGGGCCGCCATGGGGAAAGACCATCGCCCAGGGAACGTCGCTCGTGCGGCCGAAGAGCTCGGCATTGATGAAATTGGCGATGCGTCCGAAGAAAAGGCCGATCGGTACGGCTGCAGCCACGGCGTCGCCGACTTCGAGAAAGTCGATGCCGCGCCGCCAGGCGAACAGCGCCATGGCGACGATGACGCCGAGCATCCCACCATGGAAGGACATGCCGCCCTGCCAGACCTGAAGAATTTCGCCGGGATGCGTGAGGTAGAAATCGGGACGATAGAATAGGACGTAGCCGAGCCGGCCACCGAGTATCACGCCGAGGGTGATGTAGAGGAGAAGGTCATCCAGGTCCAAGGGTGTCAGGTGCCAGCCCGGACGTTGCACCAGCCAGCGGAGGTAGAGCCAGCCGAGAACCAGCCCGCTGATATAGGCAAGCGCATACCACCGGATCGCAAAGGGGCCGATCTCGATCAACACCGGATCGATCATCGGAAAGGGAATGGCGAGAGTGAGCAAAACGTCCGCCCGGCTGGGAAAGGTAATCGCGCCTTATACGCGCTGGTGGCAACGGCGGGCAAGTGCGCTTGCCCTTTGTCCGCATCCTCGTCATCGACCATCATCAAATTAAGGCTCGGCGCCGAACTACGAAAAGTGCCGGAAATGGCCAGATCTTAATCAATCAGGAGGGAACCGATGGGTGTCATGGATTGCATGAAAACATCTGCGAGAGCGCATCTCGCCGCTCTGGCTTTGGGTGCTTTGGCGACGGTAACGGCCGTCGGCCCCGCCGACGCGTTGGAGATCAAGTCGAGCGATGTCCATGCGATGGACTGTCCGACCACGGATGCAATCCAGTTCATGGGTGAGTGGTTATCGGAACAAACTGGTGGTGAGCTCTCCATCGACATCTTCCGCTCGATACAACTCGGTGGCGAGAAGTAGGCGCTGGAGCAGGTGCAGCTCGGCGTGCTCGAGATGACCCGCGTGTCGGTCGGCGTAGTCGGCCCGATCGTCGACGATTTCAACGCCTTCAACGAGCTCTATTCGGCACTGCAGACAGGCGTGGTTGACGGTGCGGAAAACAATCCGCCGTCCTACTCGTCCCAAAAGCACTTCGAGATCGCCGGCGCCTTGATGGCGGAGGGCGGGATTGCGATCCGCTTGGTCAACTTCGCCAACATTTTCGTCGGCTTCATTCGCGGTGGACTTGCGATGGTCAACATCCTGGCCTCCTGGTCGCGACGTTCGTCTATCGTGAGTTGAAATGGTGGCAGCTGCCGAAGTTGATGGGTGGCGTGGTCAGGACCGTCGCCATGGTGATGATTCTGATCGGCTTCGCATCCACCTTTGCCTACATGATGACGCTGATGCAGATCCCGGCGGAGGTGACGGACTTCTTCCTCACGCTGTCCGATAATCGGATCGTCATCATGATGATGATCAACGTCATGCTGCTAGTGCTCGGCATGTTCATGGACATGGCGCCGCTGATCCTGATCTGTACGCCGATTTTCCTGCCGGTGATCAAGTCGATCGGCGTCGATCCCGTGCATTTCGGCGTCATCATCATGCTCAATCTCGTCACCGACCTGGTGACCCCGCCGGTTGGCACGACGCTCTTTGTCGGATGCGCTATCGACAAGATTCCGATCGATCGGGCAGCCCGAGGCCTCTGGCCGTTCTGGCTCGCGATGTTCGTGGTGTTGATGCTGATGACCTATTTCGAGCCGATCGCGATGACGGTACCTCGGTGGGTGACGTTCTGAGCATCGCCTTTTCCGAGAGACTATTGTGTTGTCTTCTTCCGCCTGCGGCATACCCTTCTATCGATTGATTCCGAAGACCCATTGGAGGGAGGCATGAGCAGAGAGCGACTGACACGCGCCCTTGCGGCCCTTGCGGCCATCATGACGATTGGAGCATCGGTCATGGCATCGGATCAAACGGATGAAGACGTGCTGGCGTTGATGTGGCGCTCGCCCGACGATAGTCCCGCCCTCTTTTCCGAAATATTCCTGAAGGAGGTGCCGCCCGACCAGATACGCTCGATCCTGGCCGATCTGAACAGGCGATGCGGTGCATTTGTTGCCGTCGAAGGGGCCGAAAGCGCCGGCGAATTCAGGCTGATTACCGAACGCTGCGAGGTTCCCACGGAGATTACCCGCAATGTCGATGGCGCGATCGAGGGGCTGTGGTTCTATAGTCCCGTCCGCCGCGATCGGTCTCTGGATGAACTGCTCGACGAGATCGCATCGTTCGACGGAACGGTCTCCTATGCTCTATTGGAAAACGGCAAACTCATTGCCGGCCACGAGGCCGACCGACCGATGGGGATCGGATCGACGTTCAAGCTGATTGTGCTGGCGGCACTCGTCGATCGCATCGAAAAGGGGGAGGCGAACTGGGCCGATGTGGTAACCCTGGAGGCAAAGCATCTCTCGCATCCTTCCGGCAGTCTGCAGGAGATGCCGATCGGTTCGCCATTTACATTGCACACGCTTGCGGCTGCGATGATCGCCCAGAGCGATAACACGGCGACCGACGTTCTCATCGATGTCGTCGGTCGAGATCGTCTTGAAGCCATGAGCGGGTTGCAACCCTTCCTGACGACACGTGAAGCCTTTCAGCTCGAGGATGATGAAGCGGTCTATGAGCGATTCCGTGCGGGCGACAGATCCGAGCGATATGCTGTTCTGAGGGACCTCGCGGATGCGCCGCTGCCGCCCGTGAATGCTGTGATGAAACCGTGGAAGCCGGAAGTGGAGTGGCTGTTGTCGACCAAGGCTCTTTGCGGCTGGGTCGAGAGGGTAGCGGATGTGAACCTTACCCAGATCAACACTGGACCCATTCGTGCAGACGGCTGGCAGCAGGTCTCCTACAAAGGCGGCAGCCAAGTCGGCGTGCTGAACTTCACGACGCATGCGCGCGATGCCAAGGGGCGGAACTTCTGCCTCTCTGTCACCTGGAATGCAGATAAGGCGATCGACGATGCACCACTCGGCAGTCTTTATGCCTCCGTCTTCCATGCGCTGAGGACCCCTCCCTGAACGCGGGGTTCGATGAGGTTACAGGCCTTCCCTAGGCGGCGCTGATGGGCGCTGAGGCCGGCGTTATCTCCGGAATGAAGCCGTGGACAAGATCGAGAAGGCCGTCGCCATCGAAGTTCAGGCGGTGATAGCGGCGATCGGCGCCTTGGGGAAACGAGTCGCGGCCGTGCACGAGGGATGAATTGTCAATCACGAGGATCTGGTGCGGCGCCAGATCGAAGCGCAGCAGACTGTCATCGATGATTGCCTTCAGTCGCCGAAATCCTTCCTGCGCCAATGGCTTGATGTGTGTCTTCGCGGCCTGATCCATGCGATAGCACAAAGAAAGACGCTCGCCCTCTCGCCGGAAGACAGCCTTGGTGCTGGTTTGGTCGTTTCGTCGGATCGACATGACCTCGTCATCGTAGAGTAGTGACGCGGCATCCGGATCCATCGCTGCCAGGGTGTCGTGCGCAAGCTTCGCGCTGCCAAGCAGTGACGTTCCGCCGCTATCTGCGGGAACGACGCATTGCAGGGTGATGACCTTTTCGGGCTGGTCCTTGAAGGCACCGTCGGTATGGGGTGGGTGAGCCTGATTTGTGGAATCGATGAAGCCATCGACTTTTTTCTCGGGATTGACTGCGAGGATGCCGTAATGGTCCGAGCGGTTATGCGTGACCACGCGCCCGAAGAACGGCGCGATCGCCAGTAAATCCTCCCTCGGATCTGGTCGCGGCGGGCAGTCCAGTATGAAAAAACCATAGGTGTTGTAAGCGTCGACCATTTGCTCCAGGGTCCGGTCATCGATGGCAGCACCCGCCCGAGTTGAGAAGATCAGTTCTTCGATTGGCATATCCGAACCGAATGCAACCTTGGCCTTCTTAGCTGTCATCGAGCAATTCTCCCGTAAGGCTCAAATCCGACATCAATCAGGAGAACTGTGACGAATTTTTGATATGTAGCAAATAGTAATTAAACATAAGATTGAATTTTTCCGACATCTATAACCACAAGGCTAAAAAATTATAAAACTATCCCCTTTAGGTTAATTGTTATTGTGATGAAATTCTACCTGATGATCTTGTGAATTTTCAATCATGGAGTGGTTTTGCTGCTCGCCTTAAGGCTTGATCTGCTGTTAAACATGAAATTGACCTTGCTTCATGATGCTGATTGGCAAGAAGGCACGATTGGCGAAGACCATTCAGATTGAATGTCGTTGTTGGGTCTGCGTAACGGAGACAGGCGCCTGGCGCTAAGAGGATAATGACGAGCTTATCGCATCCCAACCGGCAGCCCTCGCCAGTCCTTGATCGAGCGGAGCGCGAAGATCGAGCGCATGCTGGCGACGCCGGGGAGATCTGAAAGCACGTTTCGGTGGATGCGGTCGTAGTCGGCGACGTCTTTGGCGATCACGCGTAGGATGTAGTCGCAGGCGCCGGTGGTCAGCTTGCACTCCAAGATCTCGTCATGGCGGAGCACGGCGCGCTCGAATGCCTCAAGCGCCGAGTGATGCTGGGAAACGAGGGAAATCTCGGCGAAAACCTCGATTTCCAGGCCCAGCGCCTTGGGGTTCAGCCTAGCGCCATAGCCCTGGATGACCCCGTCCGCTTCGAGCAGTTTGATCCGACGATGGCAGGCGGAAAGCGATAGGCCTGTCCGTTCTGCAATGTCGGCGATCGACTGCCGCGAATCATCCTGCAGTTCGCCAAGTATCGCCTGATCCAGCCGATCCATGCAAATTTTTCCGATTTTTTTTGATGTTAGGTGAAAATTATACTGAAAATTCTTTTCAA
>JBPCVQ010000268.1:0-4512 GCA_051010395.1 Geminicoccaceae bacterium
CCACCAGATAGGGACCGCGCCGCTCCGGCGCCATCATCCAGGCCCAGAAGCCTCCGGTTTCACCGCGATGATCTTGTTGTCCTGCCGTCACCGTTGCTACCGCCTTTCCAACAATCCAGCGAAATGAAAAGCGAGGCCCGGAACGGTCCGAGCCTCGCGACCGTCAGATCACTGGATGTGTTCGGCCTCTTCCAGCACTTCCTGCTGGAATTCGGCCACGGCGTCGAGTGCCTCTTTCGCTGAAATCTGGCCGGTTATCGCCTTGTCGAATTCTTCCTGCTGCTGGGTCAGCAGCTCGAAGAATTCCGGGATGTGCCAGACGTCGCGCTGCCAATCGAGCATCTCGACATGCGCCCGATTCCAGGGGCGAAGGTTATTGTACTCAGGATCGGCCATGACGCTCATCAAGCCGGACTGCCCGCCATTGGCGACGAAGTTCTTCTGGGTCTCCGGGTTCAGCCACCATTTCACGACGTTCAAGGCTTCCTTGATCACCTCGTCATTGTTCCAGGTGGTCAGGACGAAAGGCTGACCGCCGATATTACCGGTGCGGTCGATCGAGCCATCCCCCTTCCTGAGACCCGGCGCCGGGCCGAATGCGGACTTTCCGTGCACCGTCGAGGTGTTCGGATCGAGCACCGGCTCGCCGAGGCCGACCCAGTCGATGATCGCCGCAACCTTGCCCTGCATGTACAGGTCCTGGATCACGAAAATGTCCATCTGGCCGGTCTGAGCAACGGGCGGCATCAGCGGCAGCATGGAGAGATAGTGCTCCATCGCCTCGACCGCGACGTCTGAGTTGACCACGCCCTCGGCCTGGGCCTCGGGGGCCATCGTCTCGTCCCAGATCGAGCCGCCATACTGCCAGACGAAGGCGTTTGCGGCCATGGTCGAGAAGTCGTAGCCCTTACCGGCCTGGTAGGCGATCCCGTAGAAATCGTCGTCAGCGGTGCCGTCGCCGAGCGGTTCGCCCTTGGCGCGTTTGAAGTGCTCGCCGATATCGCGCCAGGTGTCCCAATCGGTGTCCTGCCAGTCCTCATACGTGCAGGGCAGGGTCTTGCCGAATTTTTCCTGGAACGCAGCGGCTTCGCCTTCGTGACAGAAGAGGTCATGCCGATAGAAGGTGATGTAGGTGTCCGGGAATTGCGGGAAGCCGTAATAGTTGGTGTCCGGCGCCGGCCACTCGCCCGCCTCCTCAAGCTGTGCCCTCGTCTTATGCGGGTAGGTCGAATAGGCGGAGACCAGGACCGGATGCAGATCCCCCATGATCGCGGTCAGTTCCGGATCATCCTTCATATATTGGGTGAGATCCATGTAGTAGCCACCTTCGACGAAGGAGCCGAGCCACTGGCTGTCGGTGACGATCATCTGGTATTTCTGCTCGCCCGAGGTGAGCGAAGCGGCGACGCGCTCGTAGAAGCTCGGCCAGGGAATGAAATCCATGTCCAGCGTCGTGGTGTGACCGTCCGGCGAGGTGTAGGTCTTGTCGAACTCTTCCTTCATGAACCGCGTCGGCGGCCAGTCGGGGGCGGCCATGGTGATGGTGATGTCGGCCGCCATGAGGCTGCTCACAGCCGTGCTTGCCAGCAGGGCACTGCCTGCCAGTGTCAGGATAAATCTCGATCCGTTAGCCATGATCTCCCTTCCTTTCTTCCTTTGCTTTCGTTTCTTCATTCGCTTGCCGCTCAATTCATGCCTTCTCAGTGAAGGGCTTCGCCGCTCTCCTTGTCGAACAGATGGGCGGCATCCGGCCGAAACGCGACGGCCAGCTCCGACCCCGCAGGAAAAGCGAGTGCTTCCTCTTCCGGCAGCGCCATTTTCATGACCGTGCCTCCGGCCTCGACGTCCAGCACCGTGACGTCGCCGAGTGGCTCGGTCAGGTGGACCTTCGCAGAGATACGATGGGCGTGGTCGTCGGCGCGGTCGGCAGGTGTGAGATCATGGGGACGAATGCCGACCAGGACTTCGCCGCCTGCATGGTCTTGCCACCGTCTGGCATCGATTTCTCCGAAGGGCAGGGCGATGACCGGCGCTCCGCCGTCGGCGGCGCGCATCTCTCCGGGAACCAGGTTCATCGGTGGGGCACCGACCATGGTGGCGACGAAGCTGTCCTTGGGATTGTCGTAGAGCTCGTCCGGCGTACCGGTTTGCACGACCTTGCCCTCTTGCAGAACGGCGATGCGCTCGCCCATTGAAAGGGCTTCGAGCTGATCGGGTGTGGCATAGATCATGGTCATACCGAGCTCGCGGTGCAGGCGCTTGAATTCCGCCCGTGTCTCGTGGCGAAGCTTGGCATCCAGATTGGTCAGCGGCTCGTCCAGCAACAGGAGTGCAGGGTTTTGGATGAGGGCTCGGCCGATGGCGAGGCGCTGCTGCTCGCCGCCGGACATGGTGCTCGGCTTGCGGTCGAGCGTATGGGTGATCTTGAGCATCGTGGCGATCTGGTCGATCCTCGGCCCGGCCTCCTCTCTGGGCGTCTTCCTCTGCTTTAGCGGATAAGCCAAATTGTCCCGGACCGAAAGATGAGGGTACAGCGCGAAAGTCTGGAAGATCATGGCCATGCCACGGCCCTGCACCGGCGCTTTCGTCAGATCCCTGTCGCCAAAAGTTACCGAGCCGGCGTCCGGCCGCTCCAGGCCTGCGATCGTGCGCAGCGTCGTGGTTTTGCCCGCGGCGCTGGGGCCGAGAATGGCGAAGAATTCGCCTTCCTGCACGTCGAGGTCGACGCCATCAAGTGCGACGACGTCGTCGAAATGCTTGACCAGGCCGTTTAGTCGAAGTGAAGCCATCTAGACCAGGCGCCCATAGAAAGTGGCGAGCCTGCAAGGCTTGACGATCCACCAAGGCCTAAAGCGCGAAACCGATCGCCGAACCATCAGCCCCCCTGTAGCGAGTTATTTTGAGATATCGTAAGAGCGTCCGGGCGAAGAACGCAACTGTTTGCACGGTCGTCGGCTGGAGTTTGTCGCATTCATGCCGGCGAAGACGGCCCTCATGCGGTCAATGGTGCTCCATGCGCGTCTTCGCTAGGGTGCAGGTTATCCCCATGAGCACAAACGTGAAATCCTGGATGCCACCGATGACCGAGAGCGATAAGAAAAGCCCCGAACTGCTGGCGAGGGAGATAGGTGATCTCGCCGAGCGGAGCCAGCATGCGGTGCAGGAATTTTGGCGGCGACAGCTGGAGGAACAGTCGGAAGATGGCTTTTCCCTGGTCGACCAAAACGCCGTCTCGAAGGCGTTTTTCGATTTTGGTGCGAAGTTGATGGCGGATCCGGCGAAGCTCGCCGAAGCGCAATTGGCGTTTTGGCAGAGGCAGGCGGATCTCTGGCAGCGCGCCATGCAGCGGGCTCGAGGTGAGCCGATTGAGCCTCTCATCCAGGCTGAGCGTGGCGACCGGCGTTTCAAGGACCCCGCCTGGGACGACCAGCTGCTGTTCGACTACATCAAGCAGTCCTATCTCTTGAGCGCCGATTGGATGCGCGGCTTGGTCGACAAGGTCGAGGATCAGGATCCGGAGACCCATGAGCGCGTGGCGTTCTATACGCGCCAGTTCATGTCTGCGATGTCGCCTACGAATTTCGCGCTTACCAACCCGACCGTGCTCGAAAAGGCGAAGGCGACCGGCGGGCAGAACCTGGTCGATGGCCTAAAGCATCTGCTCGCCGATCTGGAGCGTGGGAAGGGCCGTCTCAAGATCAGCATGGTCGATGAGAAGGCCTTCGAAGTGGGCAGGAACGTCGCCGCCAGTGAAGGGCAGGTGGTCTACCAGAACGATCTGATGCAGTTGATCCAATACGCGCCGACGACGGAGACGGTGTTCAAGCGGCCGCTTCTCCTGGTGCCGCCTTGGATCAACAAGTTTTACATCCTCGATCTCCAGCCGAAGAACAGCTTCATCAAACATGCGGTCGATCAGGGGCATACGGTGTTCGTGGTTTCCTGGGCCAACCCGTCGGAAAAGCATGGGCATAAGACCTTCGAGGACTATCTGATCGAGGGGCCACTTGCCGCCATGGAGGCGATCAAACAGGCGACCGCTGAGGAAGAAATCAATATCCTCGGTTTCTGCATCGGTGGGATTTTGGTGAGTACATTGCTTGGCCATCTCGCCGTGAAAGGCGAGAGCGGGCGCATCAAGTCCGCCACTTTCCTGACCTCGCTTTTCGATTTCAAGGATGTCGGCGAAGCCCGTGTCTTCATCGATGACGGACAGGTTGCGCAGATCGAGCGGCACACTGACGAGAAAGGCTATCTCGAAAGCCACCACATGGCTGATATGTTCTCGATGATGCGTGAGAACGACCTGATCTGGTCCTTCGTGGTCAATAACTATCTCATGGGTCGCGAGCCCATGGCTTTCGACCTTCTCTATTGGAACGCCGACAGTACGCGCATGCCCGCGGCCATGCTGGTTTTCTATCTGAGGAATTTTTATCAGAAGAATCTCTTGCGCGAGGCTGACGGCCTTACGCTTGCCGGCACGTCGATCGATTTGACCAGGGTCAAGAC
>JBPCVQ010000269.1:0-8734 GCA_051010395.1 Geminicoccaceae bacterium
AAGCGGATGCGTCCGCGCGCTGAGGGTGCCGCCCCTATGATGCCTTTCAAGAGCGACGACTTGCCGGCGCCGTTGGCGCCAAGAACGGTGACGATCTCGCCTTCGGCCAGGTTCAGACTTACGTCACGTACTGCGTGGTTGGCGCCATAGCGGAGGTTGAGTGCATCGACCTCAAGCAGCATCTGTGCTCTCGCCTTGGTGGTCAGTGCCGAGATAGGCTTCGAGCACGGCCTGGCTCTCACGCACATCTTCGACGGAGCCGTCAAAGATGCGGCGGCCGAAATTCATGACCGTAACATGCCCGCACAGGCTGTTGACGAAGGGCATGTCATGCTCGACCACGAGCAGCGTCACACCGCGCTCGGAGATATCGAGCAGAAAATCTCGCAAGGTCGCGGTTTCCGACGGATTGAGCCCGGCTGCAGGCTCATCGAGCAGAAGAAGCTCGGGCTTTGCCATCAGGGCGCGCACGACCTCGATCTTCTTGCGTACGCCATAGGGGAGATTGGCAACCACCTGACCTTGATGCGCATCGAGGCCGAAGGCGTGCAGTAAATCCAGCGCTTCGGATTTTTCACTCGATTTCGCCATCAGGCCTAGCGGTTTGAGCTTCTGCAGCAAGCCGGCACGGGCATGCTGGCCGAGCATGACGTTTTCGACCACGGAGAGGTGCGGCATCAGGCGGATGTTCTGAAAGCTGCGCGCCATGCCCATGGTGATGCGCTGGCGAGACGGGATTTTGACGAGATCCTGGCCGTTCAGTCTGACGGCCCCACCGTCGGGCTGGTAGACTCCCGATATCACGTTGAAAAGCATGGTTTTTCCGGCGCCATTGGGACCGATAAGCGCATGGCGGCTGCCTCTGGCCACATCGAATGACACGTCTTCCAGCACCACGACCCCACCAAAATGCTTGTCCACCTGATCGAGGCTGAGAATGACGTCAGCCATGGCTGCCTCCGGGCCTGAGTTTCAGCCAGAGCCGATCGAGCGCGTCGCGGGTGACGATGCCTTCGGGGCGGATGATCATCATGGCGACGATGAGCACACCGAAGATCAGGAACCGCCAATCCTCGCCCATGCGCAGCGCTTCCGGGATCAGCGTGAAAAAGGCCGCCCCCACCAGAGGGCCCCAGGCGGTCTGGGTGCCGCCGATCAGGACGTAGAGCAGGACGAAGATCGACAGGAACGCGTTGAAGTACTGAACCTCGACAAAGCCGAAATAGAGGGCGTAGAGCGCTCCGGAAAGCCCGGCGAGCGCGCCGCCGATCGCAAAAGCGCCGACCTGGATCGCGCGATTGTTAACGCCCATCAAATCGGCCACGGGCTCATCGTCATGAACGGCGCGCATGGCCAGCCCGATCGGTGTCGACATCAAATAGAAGGCGAAGAGCACCACGCCGACTGCCATCCAGAAAATCACGCCATAGTCGACGTAATCCGACATCACCAGCCCCATGGCGCCGCCCAGGGCTTCGGAATTCAGGATGATGCCGACGACCACCTCGGCGAAGGCGAAGGTGGCCAGGACCATGTAGACGCCGCGGGTGCGCAGGATGGGAAATGCGATCACAAAGCCGATCATCCCGCCGGCAAGCGTGGCGAGAAGGATCGACATGGTGATCGACAAGCCGAACTCGCTGGAGAGCAGGGCACAGGCATAGGCGCCGATCGCCTGGAAACCAGCACCGCCCAAGTTCAACTGCCCTGCCGCAGCAGTCATATAGATGCCGTAGGCGAAGATGACGTTGATGCCCAAAATGGCGATCAAACCGGAGAGATAGCCGGACATCAAAACTTGCCCTTGCCGATGGCGTTGTGGCCGAACAGCCCTTGGGGCCGGAACAGCAGCAACAGCAAGAGCAGGCCCCAGACCGTGATCTGCGCAGAGGTAGCACCGAAGAAATAGATCGACAGCGTTTCGGTCAGCCCGACGATCAGCCCGCCGGCGATCGCGCCCCAAACCGAGCCCAGGCCGCCGAGCACCATGCCGGCGATGGCCTTGGTGCCGACCTGATCGCCCATATAGGGCGAGACTTCGCTGTAGTTGACGGCAAAGAGCGCGCCGGCCAGCCCGCATAAAAGGCCGGTCAGGATGAACACGATGGGCACGATGCGGTTGACCTCCACCCCCATCAGCACCGCCGCATCAGGATTTTCCGCTGTCGCCCGCAAGGCACGGCCGAGCTTGGTGCGGGTCAGAAGCAGCGACAGGCTGGCGACGACGGCGAGCGATATCAGGAGGCTCAAGACTTGCGGGATCGAGATCACCAGCCCCGCGAAACGCCAGTTCAGATCGGTGAACGGCGTGTGAAAGCCGCGTGGATCGGAGCCATGTGCGATCAGGATCATATATTCGAAGATCAGAAGAAAGCCGAGGGAGGAGACGAGCGGAATGGCATGCTCCGTGGCGTCCCCATGCTTAGCTTTGAAGTATCGATAGGTGAACCGCTCGACCAGGAGCGACGCCGCGATGGCGGCGAGAACGCCGATGGCCAGCGATGGCAGCCAGCCCAGGGGGCCACTCAGCCCGAACGGCAGGCCGTAGAAGGAGAGTGACCAGCCCACCATGCCCGCAAGCATGAACAGGACGGGGATCGTGAAGTTCAGGAAATTCAGAATGCCGATCGTCAGCGTGAAGGCCACGGCCACGCCGACGTAGATGCTGCCGAGCATCAATCCATTCAGGATTTGCTGCACGATCAGCATCGGGCACTTCCCTTGTCCGCCGTCATTGGCCTCCCTTTTTCCCGATGGTTTCGTCGATTCAACAATTTGTCCAGACACTAATCTCTTTCGTGTCTTGGAGAATGAACTTAGCCTGGTGGTGACGAACAAATCTGGAGGCGGACTACTCATGCCCGATCTGTTGGACCGGGTGATCGTGGTGGGCGCTGGCCCCGTGGGTCTGGTTGCCACAGCGTCGCTTCTGGCCAATGGCATTCCGGTCACGCTGCTGGAGGCCACATCCGATCTGGCCGAAGACTTGCGCGCCTCGACGTTCCACCCGCCCACACTGGACATGCTAGACAGGCTGGGCGTGGCGGCGACCCTGGTCGAGCAGGGACTGATCTGCCCTCATTGGCAGTTCAGGGATCGCAAGGAAGGCGTGATCGCCACATTCGATCTCGGGCATCTCGAAGGCGAGACCACGCATCCCTACCGGCTGCAGTGCGAACAGTGGAAGCTGACGCGGGCCGTGCGCAAGCTGGTCGACGACCATCCCGATGGGACGCTGATTACCGAGATCCGCGCAGAAGCGATCGAGCAGGGCGACGATAGTGTCATGGTGAAGGGCGTTCGGCCCGATGGCAGCGTCGAGCGCTTTCGCGGACGCTATCTGGTCGGCGCTGACGGTGGACACTCGGTGGTGCGCAAATCGCTCGGCGTCAATTTCGAGGGGCTGACCATCCCGGAAATTTTTCTGACGCTCTCGACCCGTTTTCCCTATCATGAAGCAATTCCCGATCTGGCCGAGATCGCCTACATTTCGGATCCTGAGGAATGGCTGGTGCTCCTGCGCACCCCGTCGCTCTGGCGGGTGCTTCTGCCGACCGACCCTGACGATAGCGAAGAGGCCGTCATGGACCCCGCCAATGTCGAGCGGCGCCTGCAGGCGGTGGTGCAAAGCGACAAACCTTATGAGGTCGTGCACAAGACGGCCTATCGCGTGCACGAGCGGGTTGCCGACAAATATATCGATGGCCGCATCTTCCTGGTCGGCGATGCCGCGCACCTGAACAATCCGCTTGGTGGGATGGGCATGAATGGCGGCATTCACGACGCCATCAATCTCGTCGAAAAACTCACACACGTCTGGCATGGCGCGGATCTCTCGCTGATCGGTCGCTATGAACGACAGCGGCGCAAGGTGGCGCTTGAGACGGTGCAGGCCCAGGCCCTGCGCAATCGCCGCATCCTTAATTCGACCGACCCGGACGAACGCAGCGCCTTTTATGACGATTTACGCGCCACGGTCGCCGACCCGAAACGCCATAAGGCTTATGTCATGCGTTCATCGATGATCCAGTCATTGCGCGATCTGGAAGCGGTGGTGTGACCACCTCATGACTTGCTGGCGTTCTCGAAGAATGAACCAAGACGTCGATGGGGATGCGCTCCTTTGTCGGAGGGTGTTGGGGACTCTGTCCTGTCAAACATGCCACTTGGTAAGCAATGTTCGTTATCTGATGCAGGATTAGTGCCGGAGAAAAAAGGGGCTGTCTCAGCCCTTCACCCTTTCTTCATCATTCCAAGTGACAGGGGGCTTGTCGGTCCATGCGATCCTGGGAATTCGTGCCCAGATCTGATTTTTCTCCGTGCGGGCAGATTTTCAGGATCGCATGGATCAGATTCCAAACTGACGCTTCGTGGTTAAGAAAGCATGAAGTAGGTTTCGTCGGTGGTCTCCGGACGACTAGAGCAAGCTCTAACGCCCGTGATCAGGTTCGCACCTGTGTCACCAGTTCATTCGATGCCAGGGACTCTTCCGACTCCACCGACAAAGTCGCGCATACCCATCGATGTCCGGCCTCATTCTTCGAGAACGGCCGCAAGTCAATGATGTGGTCACACCACATTGAGATACCACTCGGCGATCTCCTCGCGGGTAGTCCACCAGACGTCGTCGAACTGGCGGGCGTAGTCGAGGAACATGGTGAGCGCGCGCATGCGGAAGGGCTGGCCGATCACATGAGGGTGCAGGCCGATGTTCATGTGTCGGCCGCTTGTCGCACTTTCCTTATAGAGCCAGTCGAACTGTTCGCGGAACACGGCGAACCCCCCTTCGGCATCCTTGCCTTGGCGCATGAAAACGGTGAAGTCGTTGACCTCGGAGGTGTAGGGAACGGAGACCATCGGCTTGCCTGAACGCGTGTGGACGAGATAGGGCTGATCGTCGTTCAGGAGATCGCAAGTGAAGATCAGGCCCTCTTCGGCGATCAGATCGATCGTGGCCGGCGTGCAGCGAAGCGAGGAGGAGAGCCATCCCTTGGCCTCGCGCCCGACGGTCTCCCGATAGACCTTCAAGGTTTCGCGGATGACCTGGCGCTCGGCCTCCTCATCACCTTGAAAGTCGGTCAGGAGTTCTGTCTGTTCATAGTTGTGTGCGACGATTTCGTAGCCCTTGGCGACGGCATGGTCGATCACAGCCTTCCGTTCCAGCCCCATCTTGGCGTTCATGGTGCAGGAGGTCGGCACGCCTGCCGCTTCGAACGCATCGAACATGCGCCAGACACCGACACGCTGACCATATTCGCGCCAGGTCCAGTTCGGGTTATCGTAGACGCGCCCCGCCAGCGTGCCGCCGACGATGCCGGGTCCGCCCGGGTAGATCACGCGGTCCGTGTCCTTGACCGGATCCCAATATTCGAAGTTTGTGGTCAGGATCACGGCCAGCCTCTTGCCGTCAGGCCAATGCAGCGGTTTTCGTTTCGGCAGCGGCACATAGTCGTAACGCATCGCTTCGGCTCCCTGTTCTGCTTTGTCGATTATTCGCCAGGCGGATCGGTCGGCTCTGCCCAGCGACGGTCGAAGTCCCAGACATCCTCGAACCCCATCGTTCGGCAGAACGTATCGAAATCATGCAGCGGCTGCTTGGTGACGATGCCCTGGTCATTGAGTTCGGCATAGCCGCGGCGCAATGCCTCGCCGGCGCTGAGAAATCCCAGGCCTGGGTGAATGGCGAGCGCGTAGCCGATCTGCAGCAGCTCGGCGGCAGGCAGGACTGGCGTGCGCCCGCCGGAGACCATGTTAGCAACCAGGGGCTTGTCGATGCGGGCGGCGATGGTCTTGAGCTCATCCACGCTTTCAGGGCTCTCGACGAAGATCAGGTCGGCACCGGCCTCGGCGTAAGCTTCGGCCCGGCGGAGAGCTTCGTCCAGGCCAAGGGACGTCCGGCTGTCCGTGCGTGCGATGATGAGGAAATCTTCCGATTGCCTGGCCTCCCGCGCCACCTGGAGCTTCCGAACCATGTCTTCAGCCGCGATCACACGCCGGCCGTCGGTATGGCCGCATTTTTTGGGAAATTCCTGATCCTCAAGCTGAATGGCGCTGACGCCGGCGGCCTCGTAGCCGCAGACGGTATGGCGAATGTTCAGGAGCCCGCCATAGCCGGTATCGGCATCAGCAATGATGGGCGTTTGGGTTCCGGATGCAATCTGGGCGATGCGCGAGAGCATGTCCGTGTAGCTGGCGAGCCCCGCGTCCGGCAAACCCAGATGCGACGCCGCAATGCCGTAACCGGTGACGTAGAGCGCATCGAAACCCGCTTGATCCGCGATTAGTGCGGAGATCATGTCGTAGACGCCCGGCGCCAGCACAAAGCCACCGCTCTCGATCCTTTTGCGAAGACGCCCGTCCGGCATGTTGCTCCCCTTGAATGGCCGATATCTGTTACGGCAAAGTCTAAGCGTCCGGGCAGGGCTGATGCAAAAGAAACCGGTTCCGGCAAAAGCTTGACTTCAAGCGGCGATAGGAGACACCGTCGTTATCAAGAGACCCATCAAGGGAGGACAGTCATGTCAAAAGATGCGCGGGGATGGCGGTGCAAGTTCGCGGTCGTGGCACCATCAACCAACACCATCGTGCAGCCCGACATGGACGATCTCAGGGTCGAGGGTGTGACCAACCATTACGGCCGCATTTTCGTACCCAACATGAAGGTGCGCAACGACAAGGAATTTGTCGACCTCGTTGAGGCGATCGGTGCGACGCTCTACGAGGCCGTCGATCGCTGCATGACCTGCGAGCCAGACTATCTGATCATGGGCATGTCAGCCCTCATGTTCTGGGACGGACGCGATGCTTCGGAAAAGCGCATGCAAGCGCTATCCGATCATTGTGGTGTGAAGGTGTCGGCGGGCTCGTTCGCCTGCGAAGCGGCGCTCAATCTTTACGCCGTCAAACGTATTGCCGTGGTCTCTCCCTACTTTCCGATCTCGGACACGAACGTCACGCTGTTCTTCCAGGATTGCGGGTTCGATGTCGCGAAATTCCACGGTCTGAAATGCCCGAGCCCAGTCGCCATCGCGCATGTGCAGCCGGACGAGCTGCGCCGGATCGTCCATGAGATGAACGACGACAGCATCGATGCCTTCGTCCAGGTCGGCACCAACCTGTCGATGGTCCAGCTCTGCAACGATATGGCTGAAGAGCTGAGCAAACCCATGATTCCGATCAACGCCGCCACCTACTGGCATGCACTGCGCGCCAACGGCATTATGGACCAGTTCAAGGGCCACGGTCCGCTCTTCGAGCATCACTGATGCTCAACCGCGAGGGGTCAGCCTGTCGACCTCATTTTGAAACTGTTTTTATAGGGCCTTCTGTTGCTGCAAACTCTCGATCTCATCATCGTTGAGATCGAAATCCCTGAGGACTTGTTCACTGGGCTTGCCCAGATCCAAATGATCGTCCTTGGTGGCGACGACACCCATGGGTGTATAATAGGGGGATCATTGTCTGACCGCGGCGGCAGGTCGCCATCGATCAGATAGTGTTAGGCAATCTTCAGCCACTTTTTCACATCAGGGCGAAAATTCTCGACATCAGCAGCTTTGACCATGCGCTGGAACTAGCGCTTGGCCTTCCGGCTCCCTTACGTTCAAGGTGAGTGAGCATTTGTTACGATGCAGGTTGGGCAGATCGTAGCCATGCCGCGCAACGCTTACGCCGGCACCCGGATCAGCGCCGGCCGGAGCCTCGATGCGGATGACATCGGTGCCGAAATCGGTGAGCATGTCGAGCATCCGCGGCATGAGGCGGTCGAACGGCCAGTGAGCAGCCTTATCAGACAGGTCCGGTGTGATTATTAGCGCCTTGTTGGCCTTTGCTCCAGCGGGACGATGGTTTCAGGTGCTGGAGGCCGATATCCCAAGGCGCTGTGAGGCCGCTTGGTGTTGTCGTGTTTGCGCCAGCCTTCGATGATGATCCGAGCCTCTTTCAGTGAATAGAAAATCTTTCCATCAAGCAGCTCGTCTCGCAGCCGGGCATTGAAGCTCTCGACGTAGCCATTCTCCCAAGGACCTTCCTGGCTCGATGAAGGCGGTCTTGGCGCCGACTGCCTCGATCCAGGCTCGAACCGCTTCGGCAACGAACTCTGGTCCATTGTCCCTTGCCCGACAGTTGATTGCGCAGCAATCAATGAGAGGGGCTTCGAATGAAGGCGGGCGGCCCACGCAGGATGAAGAGGTCGGTCAGGATATCGATCACGTCGGTCGAGTTCAGTTTCCGCTCCACGCGGATCGTCAGGCATTCTCGGCTGAACTCATCCAGGATGTTCAGTGTCCTGAAAACCCGACCATCGTCGGTCCGACCCTTCATCAGTCTTTTGGGGCACGAAATCATAGGACCAGACATGGTTCCGATAGCCTGGCCGCAGACGAACGCAGGAGCCGTCATTCAGCCAGAGCCGGCCTTTCTTCGGTTGTCTGGAAGGCACTTTCAGCCCCTCGCGCCGCCATAGCCGTTCGATCCGGCCATCGCTGACCTGCCAGCCCGCATCTCTCAACAGAGCTGCGATCCGCCGATAGCCGTAGCGACCATATTGCCGAGCCAACTCGATCATATCAGCCACCAGCCGGTCTTCGTCAGCTCGTCCGCGTGGGTGATATCGTTGCGTGGAACGATGCTGGCCCAGCACATGGCAAACCCGCCTCTCCGCAACACGAAACTGACAGCGAACCTGGTCGATGCAGGCACGGCGGCGCGACGGGCTCAGAAGTTTCCCCGTGCC
>JBPCVQ010000270.1:0-14723 GCA_051010395.1 Geminicoccaceae bacterium
GCCGGAAGCTGTGTTCGAGCACAGCGGTTTTGATGCTGTCGGCCGGCATGGCGTCAGCTGGCGAGTTTGTTGACTGGGGCGAGGACACGGTCACCCTCAAGCTCGGTCCTGACTACGATGACACAAGCATGACGGTCCCGCGCAACGATGTCGGCGGGCTGTTCGGGCCCGACGAGCTGCCGTTCGAGGGCGTCGAGATTTCGGTGACGGTGAACGGCAGTGGACCGAAGGGCGGGATCTCCGGACCGCTGCATGCGTTCCGCGGACCTTGGGAGGAACTGACCGGGGCGACGCTCAACATCGTCGAGCTGCCGTTCGCCGAGCACTATACCAAGATGATGCTCGATCTCAGGAACGGCACCGGCGAGTATGACGCCTTCATGGTGGGTGCGTTCTGGTATGGCGATATCGCGCCGCAGGGCTACGCCTTCGAGATCGACGAGCTGATCGACTCGGGCGATTATCCCGCCTGGACCTATGATGACATGCCGCCGTCCCTGAAGGCGCTGCACACCTGGGACGGAGCAGGCATCGGCGTTCTGAACGATGCCGACGGTCAGGTGCTTTACTACCGTAAGAGCGCGCTTGAGAACCCGGAGCATCAGGAAGCTTTCAAGGGTGAATATGGTTACGACCTGCCGTCACCGCCGACCACCTGGCAGCAGCTTCGCGACATCGCGCGTTACTTCAACGGCAAGAACTGGGACGACAACGATGCCGATCCCGACAGCGGCATGGTGCTGCATCTGAAAGTCGGCGAGCAGGGCCACTATCACTTCCAGTCCCTCTCCGCCTCCTTCGCTGTGACACCCGGCGACAAGGTCGACCAGTATCATAATGTCTACTGGTTCGATCCGACCGACATGAAGCCGCTGATCAACAGCCCTGGTCATGTGAAGGCGCTTGAGTTCCTGCAGGACCTGCATCAGACCGGACCTGCGGCGCAGGTCGGCTGGTCGCTGGGTGAAGCCTGGGATTACTTCCTGCGCGGAAAATCGGTGTTCGTTTTCTCCTGGGGCGATGTAGGCAGCCTTTGCCAGGACACCAGCCGCTCGGTTATCCAGGGTGATTGCGCGGCGGCAATCCTGCCGGCGTCCGACGAATTCTACGATCACGAGAGTGGCGAGTTCGTGACGGCAGACAATCCGGTGCCGGTCGGCAACACTACCGGCGGCTCCTGGCATGGTGTCATTTCGAACTTCTCCGAGAACCCGGAGGCGACCTATTCGCTGCTCGCGCTGATGGCGATGAAGGATGTGTCGCTTTGGAACTCGCAGCATGGCTGGACGGGTGTCGATCCCGGCTACTCCTACCAGTTCCTGGAGAACCAGGGCGGCACGGCATCGGTCGATCAATATGTCGGTGCCGGTTGGGATGCGGGTGACGTCGAGACCTACACCCAAGCCTACCGCGATACCTTCTACGCCGACACCATGCTGACCTATCTCAGAATTCCCGGCACGTTCGAATATTGGGACATCTTGGATAAGAACCTCTCGGCAGCGATGAGTGGCGAGAAGACCGCGCAGCAAGCGCTCGACGACACCGCTGCAGCCTGGGAACCGGTAACCGATCGGATCGGTCGGGACAGTCAGCTCAAGGACTACCAGGCCGCCATCGGCTACGAGGGCTGAGTCGCGTGGGAGGCTGAAGGCAGCCGCTTTCGGCCTCCCGGTCGCGGTTCGAAAAAAATGCGCTGGACCAGTCCGGTACGCTTTCTTTTCCTGATGCCGGCGGTGATCTGGGTTCTCGCCTTCACCGTCTTTCCGCTCGGCTATTCGCTCTACATCGCGTTCTACAAAATCGAGCAGAAGGTTGAGATCACGCGGGAAAAGGTGCCGATGCTCGACGAGAACGGCGAGCAGGTGCTCTCCAAGTCGGGCAAGCCCAGAACTCGGAACATCGTCCACAAGAATGAAGTTTCGACCTCCGAGTTCGTTGGCGGCTTCAATTTCAAACGCCTGTTCAACGACCCGCAGGTCTGGTCCGCGGTCAAAGTGACGGCGATCTTCGTCGGCGTCGCGGTGCCATTACAGCTGGCGCTTGGTTTTCTTTTAGCGCTCCTCTTCAATCAACGCCTGTTCGGCAGGCCGATGCTGCGCGCGGTGATGATCCTGCCGATCTTCGCAACGCCGATCGCGGTCGGCTATCTGTTCTTCACCATCTTCTACGAAGAAGGCGGTCCGCTCGGCTTTCTCGGCATCCCCTTTCTCTCCAATCCCGATTGGGCGCTTTTCTCGGTCATCCTGGTCGACGTCTGGCAGTGGACGCCATTTTGCTTTCTCGTCTTTCTTGCCGCCCTCCAAGGGCTACCCGATGAACTCTATGAGGCGGCACGTCTGGATGGCGCCTCGACGACCGACATGATCACCAAGGTTCTTCTGCCTCTTCTGCAGCCGACCATTCTGATCGTGCTCCTCTTGCGCCTCGCCGAAGCCCTGAAACTGTTCGACATTCCCTTTGCGCTGACGGGCGGCGGCCCCGGTGTGGCCACCCAGTCCTATTCCTTCCTGGCATTCAGAACCGGCCTTCGTTTCTTCGATCTCGGCTATGCGAGCGCCATGGCCTACGGGCTATTGATCGTGGTCATGATCATCGTCACCCTGTTCTTCCGCCGGTTGCGAGAAACCTATGGCTGATGCCGACGTGAAAGCTGGCACAGGAAGAAAGCCCGGCACCTCCGGCCTCGGCGAGGCGTTGTCTTCGCTGGTCGCCATTCTGGTGGCGCTGATTTTCCTGTTTCCGCTCTACTGGGCCTTCTCGACCAGCCTGCGCAACCCGATCGACACCTTCACCGTGGCCGGTTTCGGCATCCCCTGGATCGACTTCGAACCGACGCTCGACAACTGGATCAGCCAGCTGGCAACCCCCGAAGCAGCCCGCGCGCTCGGCAACAGCACGATCGTCGCGGTCTCCGCTTCACTCTTGGCACTGCTTATCGGAACACCCGCCGCCTACGCGCTTGCGCGTTTCCGTTTCCGTATCATCCCCAACCGCGACATCACCGTCTGGTTCTTGTCCCAACGCGTCCTGCCGCCGGTGGCGACGGTGATCCCGTTCTATCTGGTGATGCGTTATCTCGGTCTGCTCGACACCCATCTCGCTCTGATCCTGGTCAATGCCACCTTCACCCTGCCCTTCGTGGTGGTGATCCTCCGCCAGACATTCATGGACCTGCCAATGGAACTCGAGGAGTCGGCATTCGTCGACGGTGCGAGCTACGCCACCACCTTCTTCAAGATCGTCCTCCCGCTCGCCGCCCCCTCGATCGCCGCCAGCGGCTTGATCATCTTCGCCTTCACCTGGAACGAGTTCCTGTTCGCGCTGACGCTCGCCGCCAAGAACGTCATCACCGTTCCCGTCCACATGGCCGGCGGCGTCGACAGTCGCGGCGTGCAGTTCTGGTTCATGGCGGTGCGCGCCATGATCGCGATGATCCCACCGGTGCTGATCGCCCTGATCGCCCAGCGCTACATCGTCCGTGGGCTAACGCTCGGCGCGGTCAAAGGTTGACCACCCGGAACTCGAACAACTAAAGCGCTTGTCCTGTCTCGGCGTCGAAGAGGTGTGCTTTGGTCATGTCACAGGTGACGACGCAGGGCTGATCGGGTTCTGCTGGAAAGTGGGCGTCCACCTGCGCGGTGAAGGGGGTGCCATGGAGCATGCCGATCAGAAGGGTATGCGGCCCTAGCGGCTCGATTGCCTGCGGAGCGAAGGTGATGGTTGCCCTGCCCTCACCGCCCTCGACATGCTCCGGCCGGAGGCCAAGAGTGACCTTGCGACCGGAAGCGCCACCGAGCAAATTCGCCTGATGCCCCTCTATAGGAAGTACAGTGTCGTCGACGAGACTAAGGGCTGGCCGGCCCTCGACCTCGATTACGTCGGCGGGTAGGAAGTTCATGGCTGGCGCGCCGATGAAGGCCGCGACGAAAATGTTCGCCGGCTTCTCATAGAGTTCGATCGGCGAGGCGACCTGCTCGATCCGCCCCTTGTTCATGACAACCACGCGATCGGCGAGCGTCATCGCTTCGACCTGGTCGTGGGTGACGTAAACGACGGTGTTTTGCAGACGCCGGTGCAGGCGCTTGATCTCCGTCCTCATCTCGACGCGGAGCTTGGCGTCGAGATTGGAGAGCGGCTCGTCGAACAAAAAGACATCAGGCTCACGCACGATGGCGCGGCCGATGGCGACACGCTGCTGCTGGCCGCCGGAGAGTTGTCGCGGGCGCCGTTCGAGATAGTCATCGAGCCCGAGGATGCGGGTCGCTTCAATGACCAATTCCTCCACCTTTTCGGGCGGCGTCTTTCGGACTTTGAGCCCGTAGGTGATGTTTTCGCGCACGGTCATATGGGGGTAGAGCGCGTAATTCTGAAAGACCATCGCGCAATTGCGGAGGCCCGGCCTCAGCGTGGTGACGTCCTTCGTGCCGATCAGAATACGCCCGCCAGTCGCCTCCTCCAGCCCGGCGATCATACGAAGCGTCGTGGTCTTGCCACAGCCCGACGGCCCGACAAGCACCACGAACTCCTTATCCTCTATCTCAAGATCAAGCCCCGGAATAACCTCCGTCTCACCAAAGCTTTTTGTTACTTGCCGGAGCTCAACCTTGGCCATGACTTAACCTTGAAAAACCCATTCCTCGGAACGCCGCCGGCGCTCCCACAAGAGAACGCCGGCAAGTCAACGGAGATCGCCGCGCGATCAGAGAGGTGGTAGGCCCATTGAGGAACGGTAGATGGCGAGTTGGGTGTCGCGGCCGAACTCGTCGGTCAGGCGGTCCCATTCCTCTGCGATGGCATCAAGGGCGGCCTGCGGCTCGACATCACCGTTAAGGGCTTTGGAAAGTTCGATTTCCAGAACCTCGGTATATTGGAAGTAGCCGGGAAGCCTGAAGTCGAGGGCGACGTTCTCAGCCTCGATTGAACCGCGCTGCACCGAAAGATAGCTGTCCGCCTCTGGCTGCGAGAACACGTTCAGCCAGTTATCGACGTTTTCGAAATGGCTGATGCGGTAGGGATTGATGCCAGTGCCGCCGGTCACCACGTCCGAGGAGCTGTTCTCGGGGCTGGTGTACCACATCACATAGTCCCAGGCGCATGTCTGCTGCTCGGAGGTCGTCGGCACACTCGCCACCCAGCCGCCATAGGCCATGAACGGCGAATGCACGATCTCGTCGAAGTCATCCCACGAGCTGGTTTTGTAGTTGTAGATGCTCTTCGAACCGGGAAGCACAAAGAATCCGAGATTGCCCGCGACTTCGCTCTGCTCGGGATCGGCGCCGATGGTGCCGGTATCGCCCCAGTCGAAGTTCATCGCGACCTGGCCGGACGCGAAGGTGGTGCGAATATCACCGGAGTTGAAGTTGAGGGCACCTGGAGGCGAGACGCTGACGCTCTTCTTATAGTCCTCCAGCCCCTTCAGCCAGCCCGCATTATTGATCTGCGCGTCCATGGTCTCCGGATCGAAGAACATCGAGCCCGGATTGTCCGGGTGGTTGGTGTAGGTCGCGGCATGGCTGAAGAAGAACCAGAACTGCTGGCCGCCACGCACGAAGGCTTCCGCCGTGCCGTAGAGATTGTCGTCCGGCCGGGTGAAGAATTCGGCGATGTCGTAATACTGGTCCCAGGTCACCGGCGGGGCCAGATCGTAGCCGTATTTTTCCTTGAACGCTTCCTGGTTGGCCGCATCCTCGAACAGATCGCGCCGGTAGGTGCCGGAATGCACGTCGCCGTCGATCGTGACGGAAATCTGCTTGCCGTCCCACATCATCAACCGGTCGCGATAGGTGGGATGGATATCCTCCCAATCGGCCCCCTGGGTGAATTCCGCAGGAATCTCCGAGAGATAGGGTGCGAAATCGCCATGCCAGGCCGGGGCGTGCAGAATGACGTCGAAGGCCGGCTGGCTGGTGGCCATGGGGGTGATGAACTTGGTGTACAACTCGCCGAACGGAAAATGAACGACATTCACCTTGCCGCCGGTCTCGCTCTCCCAGGTCTTACCATGATCGACGGCAGGGCCGCCGATGAACGGCGGGTTCATGGCGCCCACGGTGATCTCGACGCCCGTGCAGTCGTTTGCCGCCGAAGCGGATGTCGCTGCGGTGAGTGCAATGGCGCTTGCGCCAAAGTATAGAAGTGACTTTCTCATCATTGTCTCCCTGGTTTTTTGTTACTGGATCTTGGTGTTCATTAACGCCGGTTTCACCGGATTCGACAAGGGTTGTATGGGGTAAGGAAATCCGTGCACTACTTCACTGCGCCCAGCATGAGGCCGGAGCGCATCATGCGGGCGAGGATGGCGGTGAGAATCATCATCGGCAGGATCGCGATCGCCGCCGCCCCGGCAATCCCCCACCATTCCGTGCCTCGGACCGAGTTTTGCCCCGAGATGGCGATCGGCAAGGTCTGCCATTCGCCGGACGTCAGGATCAGAGCAAACAGAAATTCGTTCCAGACGAACCCGAGACTGATCAGAAACGTCGCGATCAGGCCGGGCCTCGCCATCGGCAGCACGATCTCAAAGAAGATCCGAAGTCTCGGCACATTGTCGACCAGGGCCGCTTCTTCGACAGCAACCGGCAGATTCTGGAAGAAATCGCGCATCAACCAGACGACAATCGGCAGGATGAACGCGATGTAGCAAAAGGTCAGGCCCGAGAAGGTGTCGAGTGCCTGGATGCCGGATTTACCGATCTCGACATAGAGCAGATAAAGCGCGAATGCCGAGACGATCGGCGGAAACATGCGCTGGGAGATGAACCAGAAGGCGATGTCGTTGTTGCCGAGGATCAGGCCAGGAAGCGGCAAGCGATTGACCAGAATGGCGAGGATCAGCGCCAGACCGAACGCCGTGCTCATAGCTGGAAGCGTCTTCCATCCCCAACTGTCCAGCAGCCAATAGCCGCCGATGCCGACCACGCCAAAAAGGAGGCCTGCTAGAAGGCGCACGCGGAACTGAAAGCGCACGAGGGCATAGGCGGCCATGCTGCCGAGCAAGGTCGCCACCGCAGCAGCGGTGGTCGCCACCAGAGCTGAGTTCCAAAGCGGCGGCAGCATATTGCCGCGCCCGCCGCCCAGGATCTCGTAGAGCCCCTTGAGCGACGGCGTAAAATCGATGAATGGCAGATAGGTCGGACCATTGAAGACCGCCGGCGCTGGTTTGAAAACGGTGATAAAGACCCAATAGATCGGAAACAGCGTGAACAATAACCAAAGGCAAAGTAACAAAAAAACGAGCCAGCGGTTCATGCCCGCTTCTCCAGATGAGGCTTCAGGATCGCCAGATAGAGAGTACCGAACAGGATGACGGCGATCAGAAAGGTGAAGCTCAGCGCCGAGGTGTAGCCGAGATTGAATTTCTTCAGGCCTTCCTGATAGGCATAGAGGGTCAGCGTCTCGGTGGAGATGCCGGGGCCGCCGCCGGTCAGAACGAACACCGTGTCGATCAGCTTGAAGCCCTCGATCATGCGGATGAACACAACAGCCGCCGACAGCGGCAGCAGCAGCGGAAAGGTGATCCCCCAGAATTGCTGCCAGGGGCTGGCGTCATCCAGCCTCGCCGCCTCATAGATACTGTTCGGCAGGCTCTGCAGCCCTGCCAGCATCAGCAGCATGACAAACGGCGTCCACTGCCAGACCTCGACGATGATGATCGAAAATTTGGCCATGATCGAGTTGGTCAAAAACGGCAGATTGGGAAAGCCGAGCGCCGTGAAGAACTCATTTACCGGCCCGATGGTGGAGTGGAGTAGCATCCGCCAGATCAGCGCCACGGCCACCGGCGCCATCAGCATCGGGAACAGAAAGCTCACCCGGAACAGCCGCTCACCCGGAATATTGGCATAGAGCGCTAGCGCCAGCGCGAAACCGATCACATATTGCAGCACCACCGAGATGCCGACGATCAGAGAAGTGTTGCCCAGAACCTGCCAGAACCGCAACTCCGAGAGTAGGTTGGCGTAGTTGTCGAGGCCGACGAAACGCGGTGGCGTCGGCGGAACCAGGCGCATGGTCTGGAAGCTGATGGTGAGCGAGTAGACCAGGGGAAACAAGGTTACCAGCAATACGATGAGCACGGCTGGCCATATGAAAAGATGTCGTACTGGCTCGCGCATGATCCCCCTTGCCGCTCCCACCGCTTCATTCACCCATAGGGGATTGCAGACGATCCGACAACCAAGGCAGCCCGCGCCTTCTCAAACCGGGCGGTCTGCCCTAGACCTGACGGGCGTGCATGGCCTGCCCCAAACGACTGGGAGTCTCCTATTGGAAAAGATCCATATCCAATTCACGTTGTTCTCCGCTTTCTATTCTCCGTTGATCGCGACCATGGCAGGCGGTTTCCTGAAGAAAGAGGGCCTGGACGCCTCCTGGTCCGTGGCCCCGTCCGGCACGTCGGCGATCGCAGCGCTTGAAACGGGCGAGGCCGACGTCATTCAAACGGCGCCGAGCCAAGCCTTCGGCTCGCTTGCCAAGGGCGAGACGCCGACGGCCATACATTTTGCCCAGATCAACGAGATGGACGGTTTTTTCGTCACCGGCCGGGAGCCCGACCCGGCGTTCGAATGGAAGAAGCTCGAAGGGGCGAAGGTCATCCTGTTCGGCGGCGGACAGCCGAGAGCGATGTTCGACTATGCCTGCCACAAGGCCGGAATTGATACCAGCAAGATCAAGGCGATCGTCGTGGGCGGTGCCGCCGATATGGACGAGGCCTTTCGAGACGGCCAAGGTGCCTACATTCAACAGCAAGGCCCGTTCCCACAACAACTCGCCGCCGATGGCTTCGGGCACATCGTCGCAAAGGTTGGCCCCTTAATCGGGCCATGTGCGTTTTCCAGCCTGGCGGCGAAGCGCGAATGGCTGGAGACCGATATGGCGGCGGCCTTTATGCGAGCCTATCGAAAAACCCGGATCTATATGAATGACGCGAGCGCCTCAGAGATCGCGGGATCGCAAGCATCATATTTTCCGAAGATCGACCGGCACGTCCTTAGCGATTGCATCGAGACCTATCAGAAACTCGGATGCTGGACACCGCATGTCGAGATCACCCGCCCGGCCTTCGAGGTGACGCTTGATGTGTTCGAACACGCGGGGAGATTGAAGGAACGCTACGCCTATGAGCAGGTCTGCGCGTCGCTGCCTGCAACGAGTTGATGCCGACGTCGCGAAATCATCATCGCATGTCGGCTTGGATCAAGCGCAGAGAGATCAGCGATCCACAATTCATATCGGTCAGCCAATCGGTGGATAGAGCCTAGACATGTACAGAGTTCGCCTCTTCGCCGTGCGCCATGCCGGTATGTTCGAAAAGATCTATCAACTGGTCGAGCGCTGCATGGTCGCTCTTGATCCGATCTTCGAGAAAATCGGTTATGCGCGTGTCGAACGCCCGGTCGCGGTGATCGAAAAGACGGTCAAGACCGTCTTGTTCGACTGCAAGATGTGCGGACAGTGCGTCCTCTCATCCACGGGCATGTCATGCCCGATGAATTGCCCGAAAGAACTCAGAAACGGCCCTTGCGGTGGTGTTCGTCCCGGCGGCTTTTGTGAAGTCAAGCCGGAAATGCGCTGTGTCTGGTGCGAGGCCTGGGACGGCGCCACGCGCATGCAAAATGGCGACCAGATCGCCGAAGTCCTGCCGCCGGTGGACCGTTCACTCAAGGGCAGCTCGAGTTGGCTCAGGGCCGCGCGTGAAAAGGCAGTGGCCAAACGTGATGCCGATGCGGCAAGGAAGGCGCTGGCGGAAGCCTTCCCGGAGGCGCGTTCCAATGAGCCGGTTTCGGCGCCGCTTGCCGATGAGCCGGAACGTCGCCAGACCTTTCGCTGATGGGACAGATTTTTGATTGACCTGAACAGCAGCAGCGTCGTTCCGGCCTATGAGCAACCGCCGGCAGGCCATGTCTCCGGCAGTCGGTTGGAGCGGGTGCTGAGATCCGGCAAATTTGCGGTTACCGCCGAGCTCAATCCACCAGACAGCGCTAATCCCGACGACGTCTTCGACGCCGCGCGGCCACTAGGCGAGGTGGCGGATGCGATCAATGCGACCGATGCCTCGGGCGCCAACTGCCACATGTCGTCGATCGGCATCTGTTCACTCCTGACCAGCGCCGGTTATGGCTCCGTCTACCAGATTTCGTGTCGCGACCGGAACCGGATTGCTATCCAGGGCGACGTCCTGGGGGCAGCGGCGATGGGTGTGAAGAACGTGCTTTGCCTCACCGGCGACGGCGTCGGCGTCGGTGATCAGCCTGGCGCCAAGCCGGTCTTCGACTTCGATTCGCTCTCCTTGCTGCGCACGATCAAAACCATGCGCGATGAGCGTGTCTTCCTCTCCGGCCGAAAGATCAAAAACCCGCCCCATCTGTTTCTGGGCGCGGCCGAGAACCCCTGCATCCCCCCCTATGAGTGGCGGCCCGAGCGCCTCGCCAAGAAGATCGAGGCGGGTGCGGAATTCATACAGACCAACTACATCTTCGACGTCCCGCTCTTCGAAAAATTCATGGTCCGGGTGCGTGATCTCGGCCTCGACGAGCGGGTCTTCATCCTCGCAGGCGTCGGCCCGCTCGCCTCGGCAAAGGCGGCCCGCTGGATGCGCAGCAATGTGCCGGGCATTCACATTCCGGATGATGTCATCGCGCGCATGGAAGGAGCCGAGAAGCCGGGCGAGGAAGGCAAGCGCCTTTGCATCGAGCTCATCCAGCAAATGCAGGCGATCGAAGGTGTCGCCGGCGTCCATGTCATGGCCTATCGACGTGAACATCTCGTTTCCGAGATCGTTCAGGAGTCAGGAGTCCTTGCTGGCAGAAAGCCCTCGGCGCAGAGGCGTCAGCGCATACGCCGCTGACTACGATGCATCCTCTTTCGGCATGGCTTCATCATCGAGAGCCTTGGCGCGCCTGTAGGCCTCGCGGTCACGCGCCCTTCCAGCATAGTCTTCGAACATCGGTCGCTTCTCGATCGTACCGAACTCTAATCCCCAACCGATATGCGAGCCGACATACACATCGGCTGCCGAAAAATGCGAGCCCGTGATGTAACCGCTCCTGGGCAGGGACTTCTCAAGCGCATCGATGGTGGCGGCGTAACTGCCATATCCAGCCATGACACGCTTGTCTTCCGGCACCTCAAAGCCAAGGGCTTGATTAATCACCGCCGCTTCGAACGGGCCAGCAGCAAAGAACAGCCAGCGATAATAGGCACCTCTGTCATCAGGTGCGGGCGCCAAACCCGCATCTGGAAAAGCGTCGGCGAGATAGGCACAGATTGCGGCGCATTCGGTGACGATCGTCTCGCCGTGCTTGATCGCCGGAACCTTGCCCATGGGATTGATCGCGAGATAGTCGCGAGACTTCATCGGCGGGCCATAGCCAATGACCTCCACTTGATAGGGCGCTCCGGTCTCCTCGAGCATCCAACGCACAATGCGTCCGCGGGACATGGGATTGGTATAGAAGATCAAATCATTGCTCACAGCCTTCTCCTTGATGTCAGAGACGAATCCAGGCTTCGGCAACATGGCACTCAGAAGGCGGTGGGTCGACAGCCATGAGTGGTTAAGAATACGATCCGCCTGAATGTTTCCGATCGGCAATCAACGGGATAAGGGCTGCGGCTGCGATGAGTAAACTTCCGATCATCGTCGCGGTGTCCGGTATCTCCTGAAAGAGCAGGACACCGATCAAAACTGCCCAGATCAGGCGCAAATAGTCGAACAGGCTGACGAGTGAGGCTTCGGCCCGCCGAAGTGCCACGATGCCGGCGTAATGTGCAGCGATCGACAGAACCGAGACGATGGCAAGGCCGAAAAAAGCTGTGACGTTCGGCCAATGCCAGACGCTTGCCGCAAGCGGTGTGCAGAACACGGTGAGTGCCAGATAGAGATAGAAGAGGATAGAGAGATCGCTTGCGACCCAGGTCTGGGTTTTGCCGATGAGAAAGGCGGCGGCAAACAGGGCTGCGGATATCAAGATCAGCATGCCTCCCGAGCCGAACCAGCCTGGACCAGGCGGTGAAACGATGAAGACGCCGATGAGGCCGGTTAGTGCAGAGATCCAGCGAGCCAGCCGTGGTCGTTCTCGAAGAAAGATCACGCTGCCGAACAGCATGAAAACGGGCGTTGCAAATGTTAGGGCCGTTGCCTCGGCGAAGGGTAAGCGATCCAGCCCCATGATCAGCGTCACCATGGCAGCCGTATTGGCGAGGCCGCGAAACATATGCCTTGAAAGGGCGCCGGGCCCCGATCGCCAGGCGGCGTTTGCCAACACCACCGGCAGGATCAGGAGAAGGCAAAGCGCATTCCGCCAAAACGCGATCAGAAATGGCTCGAGTTCGATCCAGCGCATGGCCGCATGAATGAAGGCTGTCGTGATCGATGCCGTGATCGCGAGACGAATGCCGAGGGTGACGTCTGGCCTGACGTCAATCGACAAGGCTGGCTATCCGACCGTGCCCGCTCATCGCTCGGACCGACGAGTCCGACGCTCAATCCGCCCGAACAGCCAGGCAAGGCTGTAGCAAAGTAGGAAATACATCGCCGCGATCGTGATCCAGGTTTCGAAAGGTTTCCGCGTCGAGACCGCGATCTCCGTTCCGAGGAAGGTGAGTTCCTGCACGGAAATCAAGGCGACGATCGCCGAGTTCTTGATCAGCATGATGAACTGATTGGCGAGCGGCGGCGTCATTTTCTGTAAAGCTTGCGGCAGCACGATATCGCGAAAGACATCGAAACGCCGAAGCCCGAGGCTTTCTCCCGCCTCGATCTGCCCCTTGGGAATGGCCTGAATGCCGGCGCGCACGATCTCGGTGATATAAGCGGCCTCGTACATGGCGAGGCAAAAAATGCCGGAAAGAAGGTTTTCGATAAGCTTCGGTTCGCCGAGAAAGAAGCTAACGAACCATCCTCCGTCTCCCTCCAGTGACCGCGCCCAACGATCGATGCCCAAGAGCGGCATGATTTGGCTGGATATGAAAAAGTAGAAAACGAAAATGAAAACCAACGGCGGAATATTGCGGATCAGGCCGACATAAGCGGCGGCTACCAGACGGGGCAAGAGACGGCTTGCCGTGCGCATGACGCCCATGACGAGTCCGACCACAGAAGCAAGAATCATCGCCAGGATCGACAGCCGAATGGTCGTAAAGAAGCCCCGCAGCAAGATGTTTGGCTGCCAGCTACCAGCCTCCTCATCGAAACGCAGGAGGAAGTTCGGCAAAAACGACCAGTCCCACTTATAGACCAGGACGTCGGTTACCCGGCCATAAACGTAAGCGATCAGCGCCAGGACCAGCACGATGATCACGACATCGAGCCAGCCAAGCCTGCGCGGCGCTTTAGGATCAGGATACAAGACGCGGTCTTGACCGTTGACTTGGTTTTCGTGATCCGGCGGCAGGCGCGTTCATGTCCGCCGCCGGATCGGATCCTTTCCTATTCTTCTGCGACCTGGTTAGCCCAGGGTCGGCCACCGAACCAGTAGTCGTGGCGTTCCTGCAGCCAGGCGTCCTTGATCAGGATCCAGTTGGAGAAATAGTTGAGCGCATCAGGATCGCCCTTCCGAACCGCGAACGCCTCATTGCCTGGATCGATCTTGTCATCGGTCGGCGCGATCAGCACGTCTGGGTTGTCAAAGATCATGAAGGCTGGAAGCGGCTGCGAACCCATCAGAGCATGCGCATTGCCGTTCATCACCTCCTGGGTGGTCTGTGCCTGATCGTCGAACTGGCGAAGCGTCGCCTTCGGAAAGTTCTCTGCAATATATGTGCAGGGTGTAGCACCCCGTCTGCAGACGAAGGTGACATCGGAACTGTTGTAGTCATCCGGCCAGGCCAGACCTTCAGCCAGCTCTTTGTTGGCCATGACGCCAAGGGAGGAGTGCGCATAGGGTGCGGTGAAGTTGACGGTAAGATTGCGCTCAGGCGTGATCGACATCCCACCAATGATCACGTCGAACTTGCCGGCAAGCAGCGCCGGGATGATACCGTCCCATGCCGTCGGCACAAACTCGATCTCGACGCCCATGTCCTTGGCGAGCTCGGTGGCGACATCGATCTCGAAGCCGATCAGCTCGCCCTCCTTGTCACGCATCGCCCACGGCACGAAAGTGGACATGCCGACCCGGAGCACACCGTTTTGCTTGATCGTCTCGACCACGCTCTCCGACGACAAAGCCTGTTGTGCCTCCTGAGCATTGGCCAATGGCATCATTGTCATCATCGCAGCGCCGGCGATGGCGCCAAGAACCAGACGTCTAATCATGATTTCCTCCTCTGCGGTACATTGTTGAAGTTCGTCATCGTTCCCCTGCCCCGGCTACACGCCTCTCCAGAACGCCAACAAGCATGGACAGCGAAAGCGTCAGGACGAGGTAGATTGCAGCTACCGTGAACCAGATCTCGAAGCTCATGAAAGTATCAGCGATGATGTTCCGGCCTTCCGTGGTCAGATCGAAGATAGCGATGGTCGACACGATCGCGGAATTCTTGATCAGATTGACAACGGCACTCGTGAGCGGCGGCAGCATGATCGGCAGTGCTTGGGGAAGGATGACCTTGACGTAAACATCCGTCTGGATGAGGCCGAGCGCCGAAGCCGCCTCCCATTGCCCACGCTGCACCGAAAGAACCCCGCCGCGAATGATTTCGCTGCTGAAGGCAGCCTCGCAGAAGGCAAGAAAGGTAATGCCAGTCCAGAAGCGCTCGATCTCGAAAATCGGGGCACG
>JBPCVQ010000271.1:0-7775 GCA_051010395.1 Geminicoccaceae bacterium
CGCACCGACCCGAGCATCGCGGTAGGGCTCCCAGCAGGCGCGGATGCGGCCGAAGGGTGCCGCCATCGAGACGACATGCAGCCCGGTGGCACCGGCATGTTCGAAGGTCGGCGGCGCGTTCGACATCAGCCAGACAGGCGGATGCGGCGCCTGCACCGGACGCGGATGGACATACATCGCCCGGTATTCGCCATCCTCCCCGTGATAGCGGGGATCGAGCGGCTGGAAGAAGCGGTTGGTTTCCTTCCAGCCGGGCACCGGAAACTCGTAAAACTCGCCTTTGTGGGTGAAGGCGTCCTCGGTCCAGGCCTTCAGAATGACGTCCAGGCACTCTCTGAACAGGCGGTAACTCTTCTCGTTGTCGCGCCGATCGGCGTTCCGATCGAACTGGATCGTGGCGCGCTCGTTGATCCCCTTGCCGACGCCGAAATCGACGCGCCCGCCGGAGAGATTATCGAGCATGGCGACATCTTCCGCCACCCTGAGTGGATGCCAGTCCGGCAGCACGACGGGGCTGGTGCCGACGCGCAGGCGTTTGGTGTGCGCCGCGATATCCGCACAGATTAGGATCGGATTGGGCGGCGCGTTCAGATAGCCGTTATGGGCGAAGTGATGCTCGGTGAACCAGCAGGTGGTGAAGCCGGCGTCTTCGGCAAGCGTGGCCTGCTCGCGGAACATGGCGATGGTCCGCTCCCAGGGGATGGTCTCGCCGGGATTGAAGAACGGAATGATATCGAAGCGCATGCCGACCTTCCCTCTGACTGTTGAATAACATTATCACAATTGACTCATAGTTCAATTATATTTAAAAATTCAACTCAATTTTCATCCTTGTGAAAAAACTGAAGGCAGGACGATGCGGTACGAACCACGGACTGATGACGGCCAGGGGATTGGTGTCGAGATCCGTGAAGTGCGGAAGGCCCGCGGTGTCACCTTGAAAGATCTCAGCGCCCAGGTGGACTGCTCGATCGCCTATCTCAGCCGGATCGAGCGAGGCGCTGCGCGGGTGTCCGTCGAGCAGCTCGAGCAGATCAGCGCCGCTCTGAACGTCGATCCGAAATGGTTTTTTCCGGATCGCGGCGGCAGCGGGCCACTGGAGAGCGCCCATGTCGTCAGGAAGGATAAGCGCCGGCCGCTGAGCAACATGTATTCGCGCAGCACCGAAGAACTCGGCTTCGAGGACGAACTCCTCTCCAGCAGCCTGGATGGGGGGTTCTACCTCCTGATCTCGCGCTTTCCAGCAGCCTCGGGCCCCAAACAATCCCCGCTCGACGGCTATGCCTTCGAGGGCGAACAGCATGGCGTCGTGCTCGAAGGGGAGATCCTTCTTCTGCTGGACGACGAACGGATCGTCCTCAAGAAGGGCGACAGCTTTTCCTACCCCTCCACCATCCCGCACCGCTTTTACAACAACGGGCCATCCGAAGCCGTGATGGTCTGGGCCATGGCGCCGGTGCGAATCAGCTGGTGATGTTCACAGCAAGAAAGGAAAGACCATGCCCGTCATTCGCGTCGAGATGTTCGAAGGGCGCAACGCAGAGCAGAAGCGTGCGCTCGTCAAAGAGCTGACCGAAACATTCGTTCGGACTGCACGCGGTACGCCCGAGTCAGTTCAGATTGTCCTGACCGATGTCGCCAAAGATGACTGGGCGGTCGCCGGCAAGCTCTGTTCAGACGGCTGACGTTGGTGTGACCACATCATTTGTTTCCCGTCGTCATCGCTGAAATCGGCGGTATGCGGCCAAGTTTACTGGCTTAGGATCGGGTCTCCCTTGTTGAAGACGTACCCCAGGTCTTGGGAGGCTATCCGCTGTGATCGCACCACGAGTGGTGTGACCACATCATTTGTTTCCCACCGTTATCGTTGAAATCGGCGGTATGCGGCCAAAGAGATTCAACACGTCAGGCTTGGTTCCGACGAAACTAACCGCTGTGGTCGCACCACTAGAACCTGAGTGACTTGCACTGCATGGTGTGGGGCAGGCTGCAGATTGCTTTCAGGACGTCTTCAGGCACGGCCTGATCGACCTCGACCATCGCGATCGCTTCGTCTCCCGGTGCCGTTCGCCCGACATGGAAGGTCGCGATGTTGATGCCGGCATCGCCCAGAAGGTTGCCGAGCGCTCCGATGAAGCCGGGCTTGTCCTCGTTGCGCACGAACAGAATATGCGGCCCGAGTTCGGCCTCGACCGGAATGCCGCGCACCTCGACGAGACGTGGACGGCGTTCCTGGAAGAGCGTACCGGCAACACTGCGCTCGCCGCGCTCGGTCTCGACGCTGAGGCGGACCAGGGTCTGGTAGCCTTCGACCTGATCCTGGTGGATGGTGGTGACGCCGATGTCGCGCTCACGCGCGATCAGCGTGGCGTTCACCATATTAACGCTGGCGAGCAGCGGGGTCAGCAGGCCCTGGAGGATAGTCGCGGTAAGCGGCTTGGTGTTGAGCTTGGCGGCCTGGCCCGCATAGGTGATGGTAACGCCCTTCAGGCCTGTTTCGGTGAGCTGGCCGGCAAAGGAACCGAGCTGCTCGGCAAGCGCCATATAAGGCCTGAGACGCGGTGCTTCTTCGGCACTGACCGACGCCATGTTGAGGGCGTTCACGACAGCGCCGGAGACGAGATAGTCGGCCATCTGCTCGGCGACCTGAAGCGCCACCTTCTCCTGAGCCTCCGAGGTCGCGGCCCCGAGGTGGGGCGTCACCACCACCTCGTCCAGCTCGAACAGCGGGTTATCTTTCGCAGGCTCCTTGCCGAAGACGTCGAGGGCGGCGCCTGCGACATGGCCATCCTTGATCGCATCCAGCAGCGCCGTTTCGTCGATGAGACCACCGCGCGCGCAGTTGACGATACGTATACCCTTCCTGGTCTGGCCGATCGCCTCGGCCGAGAGGATGTTGCGGGTCTGGTCGTTCAAAGGCGTGTGCAGGCTGATGACATCGGCACGAGCGAGAAGCTGATCGAGTTCGACCTTTTCGACCCCAAGGTCCTCGGCGCGCTCCGTGCCCAGGAACGGATCGAAGGCGATCACCCGCATTTTCAGGCCCTGGGCACGCTCGGCGACGATCGAGCCGATATTGCCGCAGCCGATCAGACCCAGCACCTTGCCGGTCAGCTCCATGCCCATGAAACGCGATTTTTCCCACTTGCTCGCCCGGGTCGAGCGATCGGCCGATGGCAGCTGGCGGGCAAGCGCCATCATCATGGCGATCGCGTGCTCCGCTGTGGTGACCGAGTTGCCAAAGGGTGTATTCATGACCACCACGCCGCTGGCTGTGGCCTCGGCGACGTCGATGTTATCGACGCCGATGCCGGCACGGCCGATGACCTTGAGGTTGCGAGCAGCTTTCAGGACGGTCGGCGTCACCTTGGTCGCCGAGCGCACGGCAAGGCCGTCATAATTTCCAATGATCTCAGAAAGCTGGCCTTCATTGAGGCCGGTGCGCACGTCCACCTCGACGCCGCGTTCTTGAAATACCTCGACGGCGGCCGGGCTGAGATTGTCCGAAATCAGGACCTTAGGCATCAGTATTTCCTCGCAAGGTTAGAAAAAGTCAAAGCTGCAGGCCTCGCCTGCTATCGACAGGATTCCTCGAAGGACCAGTCGAGCCAGGGGAGAAGGGCGTCGATATCGGCCGTTTCCACGGTCGCACCGCCCCAGATGCGCAGCCCCGGCGGCGCATCGCGATATCCGGCTATGTCGTAAGCGACACCTTCTTCCGCAAGCCTTGCCGCCATTTCCTTGATCAGCGTGCTCTGGTTTTCACGGGTAAGTGACGAGATCAGCGGATCGACGATCTTGAGACAGATTGAAGTCGAGGAACGAGTCGAAGGCTCCTCTGCCAGAAAATCCAACCAGTCCGTCCGCTCCGCCCAGCTTTCGATCGCCTGGAAATTCGCCTCGCTCCGCGCGATCAACGCGTCGAGCCCGCCGACGCTTTCCGCCCAAACAAGCCCGTCCAACGCATCCTCTACAGCGAGCATGGAGGGCGTGTTGATGGTCTCGCCGCGAAACACGCCGTCGATCAAAGCACCGCCCTTGGTCAGGCGGAAAATCTTCGGCAATGGCCAAGCAGGCGAATAGCTCTTGAGGCGTTCGACCGCGCGCGGGCTGAGCACGATCATGCCATGCTGCGCCTCACCGCCCAGCACCTTTTGCCAGGACCAGGTGGCGATATCGAGCTTCTCGAAAGGAAGCGGCATGGCAAACGCCGCCGACGTCGCATCACAGAGCGTCAGTCCCTTTCGATCGGCCTTGATCCAATCGCCATCGGGCACACGCACACCGGAGGTCGTTCCGTTCCAGGTGAAGACAACGTCGTGATCGGGGTCGACCTCGGCCAAGTCCGGCAGTTTCCCATAATCCGCCTCGAGCAAACGGACGTCGTCGAGTTTCAGCTGCTTCTCGATATCGGTCCGCCAGCCCGCCCCAAAGCTCTCCCAGGCGAGCACGTCGACGCCACGGGCACCAAGAACATTCCACATGGCCATTTCGAACGCACCGGTGTCGGACGCCGGCACGATCGCCATCCGATAGTCGTCGGGCACACCGAGCAGCAGGCGCGAGCGGTCGATCACCTCCTTCAGGCGTCCCTTGCCGATGGCGGCGCGATGGGACCGTCCCAGCGCATCACCGTTCAGGTTTGCCGCCGACCAGCCCGGATGCTTGGTGGTCGGCCCCGAACCGAAACGTGGGTTCTCGGGACGGATCGTCGGTTTCATGACCTAGCTTTCCTTGGGTGCAATGCAGCAGAGGTTTATGGGGCCGATCGCCGAGCGTCAACCGGCTCGTTTCTCGCTCGGCTAAAGCAGCTCGCCAATTAGGTTTTACCCTTCCTTTTGTGGGAAATTCAGCAGAGAAAACATTGCCTAACATTGTCACACCCGCTTGTTTCATCCGGCGTTTATTAAGCGGACGGCAGCAATGTCGGAACGACTGGAGGTTGCCCCTGTCTGTCGACGGCTCTATGACAACAAAAGGCTGTCCCTGATCGGATCGCCTCCAGGCCCCTGGTCTACCACGTCTCAAGAAACGGTTCCGATGACAACCAAAGAGCTCACCATTCTGCTGGCCAAGCCGCGCGGATTTTGCGCGGGCGTCGAGCGGGCGATCGACATCGTCGAAAAAGCCCTGTTGAAGAACGGCCCCCCCGTCTACGTCCGCCATGAGATCGTGCACAACAAGCATGTCGTTGACGGCCTCAAAGCCAAGGGTGCCATTTTCGTTGAGGAATTGAACGAGATTCCGGACGACGCCGTCGTCGTCTTCTCCGCCCATGGTGTGCCGAAGGCCGTACCTGCTGAAGCCAAACGCCGACGATTGATCTACGCCGACGCCACCTGCCCGCTGGTCAGCAAAGTGCATCGAGGTGTCGAGCAGCACTTCAAGGGCGGAAGAACCGTTCTCCTGATCGGCCATGAAGGCCATCCCGAAGTCATCGGCACGATGGGTCAATTGCCGGATGGCGCCGTGCTTCTGGTGGAGGACGTGGCGCAGGCCGAGAGCATCCGGGTCGATAATCCCGATAATCTCGCTTACGCCACCCAAACCACGCTCTCGGTACGCGAAACCGAAGATGTGCTCGCCGTGCTGAAGCGGCGTTTTCCCAACATTGCCGGGCCGAAACGGGAAGATATCTGTTATGCGACCACCAACCGGCAGCGCGCGGTCGAGTGCCTGGCGCCCAAAGCGGATCTGACCTTGATTATCGGCGCCACCAATTCTTCCAACTCCGTGCGCCTGGTCGAAGTCGCGAGAACTGCCGGCTGCCCGCGCAATGCCTTGGTGCAATGCGCGGAGACGCTGGACTGGTCGTTGTTCGACGGCGTGTCGACCCTCGCGGTCAGTGCCGGCGCATCGGCCCCAGAGGATCTGGTCGACGGGTTGATCGAGGCCTGCCGCCGCCGCTTCACGGTTACAGTTGAGGAGGTCGAGGTGGTGAAGGAAGAAGTCGTCTTCCGCACACCGCCGACACCGCTTCGGCGCGCGTCCTAGTGGTATGATCGCATTATTTTATTCCCTCGGTCTCAGCCGGGACCGAGGGTATGCGGTCATATTCGAAGAAGGTCGGTGGGAACCCAATGAAGCGGTCACACCACAAGTGCGGCGAAGTACGCCGTCGCCAAACGCCTTACCTTTCGCTAAACCCAGGTCCATTCGGGCAAAGCGGCGGAATTGATGGCAGTCTATACGGCGATCGATGAGGATAGCCTCGATGATTTCTTGAATGCTTACGACGTCGGCCGGGCGGTGAGCCTGAAGGGGATCGCCGAGGGCGTCGAGAACTCCAACTACCTTTTGATGACCGAGGAGGGGCGCTTCATCCTTACCCTCTACGAAAAGCGCGTCGATCCCGACGATCTGCCGTTTTTCCTAGGGTTCATGGATCATCTGGCAGCCAAGGGCGTACGATGCCCTACGCCCATTCATGGCCGGGATGGCCTGGCATTGCGAAAACTCTGCGGCAGGCCTGCTGCCCTGATAAGCTTTCTCGATGGTGTCTGGCCGACGCGCATCCAACCCTTTCACTGCGCTGGCCTCGGCAAGGCGCTCGCCACCATGCATCTGGCCGGTGCTGATTTCAGCCTGAAACGTGCGAACGCGCTGTCGATTGCCGGCTGGCGGCCGCTCTTCGAGCGCTGCAAGGCCGGCGCCGATGACGTGCATCCAGGTCTGGCCTCGGCACTCGAAGCCGAACTCGCCACCATCGAAGGCAGCTGGCCTCGGGGCCTGCCTTCAGGCGTCATCCATGCCGATCTGTTTCCCGACAACGTCTTCTTTCAACGTGAGGCCCTCACAGGGCTGATCGACTTCTATTTCGCCTGCAACGATCTCCTCTGCTACGATATCGCGATCTGCCTGAATGCCTGGTGCTTCGAGGTGGACGGCGCTTTCAACATCACTAAGGCGCGGCATATGCTGGCCGCCTATCGCCAGGTCAGGCCGCTTAGCGACGGCGAGCTCGAAGCCCTGCCGCTGCTTGCTCGCGGCGCCGCTCTTCGCTTTCTTCTAACGCGGCTCTATGACTGGCAACATCAGGTCGAGGGCGCTCTCGTCAAACCGAAGGACCCTCTCGAATACCTGGAAAAACTCCGTTTTCATCAGGGCGTCACCGGACCCGGCGCCTATGGTTTGGACTGACTGACCGCTGGATTGATCGATGTCTGAGATGAGCGAAGAAACGTCACCGGAAACCCCGGGAATGAACGAAGCCCCTGAGACCAAGGAGCCTATCGAGATCCACACCGATGGCGCCTGCTCAGGCAATCCCGGCCCCGGCGGCTGGGGCGCGGTCATGCGCTGGCACGGCCTGGACAAGGAGCTTTCCGGCTTCGAGGCCGACACCACCAATAACCGCATGGAGCTGATGGCGGCGATCATGGCGCTGGAGACGCTCAAGCGGCCGATGAAGGTCAGGATGATCACCGACAGCAACTACGTGAAGCGTGGCATCACCGGTTGGCTCGTCGGCTGGAAGGCGAATGGCTGGAAAACTGCCGACAAGAAACCGGTGAAGAACCAGGATTTATGGGAACGCCTGGATGCCGCCGTGCAGCGGCACCAGATCGAATGGCGCTGGGCCAAAGGCCACAGCGGCAATCCCGACAACGAACGCGCCGACAAGCTCGCCACCGAGGCCATCAAAACCAAAGGGGCTCTGGCAGGGCAGGCTTGACTGGCCCCCGTGCGGGCCGCACAGGCTTGACTGAACCTCGCTTGGGAGGTGTGTGAGCGGCTTGGCTACGGCTGGCTGTGTTTGCCTTTCAGGCCTGCAG
>JBPCVQ010000272.1:0-6390 GCA_051010395.1 Geminicoccaceae bacterium
TCTCGATCAGGTTGTCGCAAAGCCACATCCTGCCGGGCTTGGTGTTCATGAGCACCTTGGACCGGATGAACTTGTTGTAGCAGACGATCGCCACGTCGATCGGGACGTTGGGCCCCCCAGGATAGCCGCGGTTGTTCAACTCATTCAGGCCAAGCCCGATCGAGACTCCGTCACCCGACTGGTTGTTGACCTCGAAGCCTTCCACGCGAAGGTACTGAATCCCGCCTACGCTCTCACTGACACCAATCCCGCCGTCGCCGTACCAGTGCAGGCACGCGCCGCCATAGCCCTGCACGAAGCAATTGCCCTTGATCAGAACCTTCCTGGTCGTCTTCCACGGGCCCCGGTGCGGGAACAGCACGCGCGTCCCGGCGCCGGCATCCAAGGCGCGCTGGATGGCCTCGGTATCGTCGGTCTCGCCATCGCCCTTGGCGCCGTACTGGGTAACGCTCACCCCACCATCCGACATGCCTGGCGGCGGTTCTGTGACCTCTCCGCCACGGATCTCCGCGCCACCATCCTCTAGCGCCTCGATCACTGCCTTCTCTCCGGGGTCGAGCCTGATCATCAGAACGTGTTGAGCGCTGCGTCGAGCGTGCCGCCACTCGGTGCGGCGCCGATCGTTGGTGTGATTCCGGTATGGCGACATCCCCTGATGCGGTGGGCGCCGGTGGCGTTGGCCGTGGTGCCTGAGAACGTCAAAGCCGTGGTCACGTCGAAGAAGTGACAGCCCCAAATGTCCACGTCCGAGATGTCCCCGCCCGATCGCGGGTCTACGTCGATCGCGGTCATGGCTCCCGCCCCTTGCCGGATGAACCGTTCGTTGTGGATGTGCGGCGACTTCATATCCTGCCCGCCGCTCGACCCGCTCAGGATGCGGATAACCTCGTGAGCTCCCGCGTTCTGGGTGATCCATGTGTTGCCGGAAAGCTGCATATCTGCCACGTCGGATTGGGCAACGATGCCTGGATTGAAGTTCGCACCGCATTCAAACTGGTTGTTGATGATCCGGATGTTGATCATCGGGGTTCCATTTTGGAACCCGACAATCGATCCGCTCAGTGCGGAGCATTCGAAGTTGCAGCTTTCGATCGTGACATTCGATCGCTGGATGAACACCGCATTTATGTCCGGGCTAGACGGCGCGACGACGGTCACGCCATAGAGCAAGGTGTGGCCTAGGTCCGAGTTGTCGCCGGCCCCCGTGTCCTTGCCCTTCAGCCCAATAACCCCTTGAAAGTCCCGCTGTTCGTGGTTGATGGCGCCGCCACCTATCATCTTGAAATTGAAATTTTTGGAGTAAAAAGCCTCATGGTCGAAATTGTTGGCGCCGATCGAGTTGTTGAGCGCCCAGCAATTGTGCAACTCAGCCGACTCGCAGGCCGTGAACTCGAAAGCGAAGCCCGCCCCTGTGACCGTGGTCGAGTTCTGGACGATGCAGTCGGTGATGTGCGCGACGCTCCTGGTCGGCCATACTCCCCCAGACGGCGGCCCGTCATAGCCGATATTGAGACCGTAGCGCTGCCAGTCGTCGACCACCACATCTTCCATGATCACGCGGTCAATCGGAACCTGGACCGAGGCAAAGCCGCTGCCAAGGCGGCAATGAACGCCGTCCCGGACATTCTCGCACCGCACCCGGACCAGTCTGATCGTCCCGAGGCTCATGCCAGCGTCCGGCGCGGTGTCGAGCTCGTGATGCAGGAGGTTCCCGCAATTCTCGGTGGTCACGTCGATGAACTCGGTCTCTTCCACCCGTCCGGTGTTGCCATCGAGCGTGGTGCAAAGCGCACTGTCCCGGAAGTTGATCTGCTCCCACCGCGTGCTGCCATGCAGCCTGAAGCGGCGCTGCCCTACGTTCTTGGCCGTGCCGCCCGAGATGAACTCGAAGCCGTTGCCGAAAATGTGGACCTTGCGCCCAAGCGGCACGTCCAGATCCGTGGTGCCAAGGTCGTTGGCGTCCACGTTCTGGCTCAAGATTACGCCATCGACCTGAGTCGAGACTGCCGTGTTGAAGGCAGACAGGAACGCAGCGCCGGTGCCGGCGGCGACCACCACGTAATTTTCATAGACGCTCGACCCGCCGGTGCCCGCGGCGCCCGGGATGTTGACCGTGACCTCGTTGCCGCCCGCGCTGGTTGCCGTGACTCCTGGACCGGTGAAATTGATGGTCTGGGTGTCGGCCTCGACCTCGACCCCTTCGTCCTCGGTCGATAGAGGCGTGCCGCCACCGCCGCCATGCAACGGCCCGTCAAGGGTCAGATCCTCGCTCTCGACAGTCCGGTAGTCGCCTTGGAACAGCCAGCGATCAGTCTCGCGGTACAGGCGGTAGACTTGGCCAATGCCTCGGTTGCGCCGGTAGCCAAGATAGATCGTGTCCTCAAGACCGGTGTTGGCTGTGCCGTATCCATTCTGGTGACGGAACGTGTTGGTGATCGCAACTGTGAGCGCGGCGAAGTTGGCCCCCGACCGCACCCGGATGTCGCAGAAGTGGCCAGGCTCGAGCCCGGTAAACTGCGCCCCGGTCGGGTCCGGCAAGGTGATTGTCAGATCTGAGCTGTTGTCCAGATCCACCAGCCGCTTGTAGTCGCTCGTTTGTGACAGAGCCCGGTCGGCCGAAATGACGATCTTGGGAAGGTTGCTTTGAAACGCCTCCTGAAACAGGGGGTTGCTCGCCATGACGAAGGTCGGCTTGCCCGTGCCAACGTCCGCTCTACCGACAAAATTAAGCTGTGTGGTGTCCTGAAAGTCGAGCTCGACCGACTGGGCATTGAGTGTGCTCTCGATGATGCCCTGCCCGTTGATCGAGCGCATGTTGAGGGTAAGGCCAGTCTTGCCGTCGAACGTGCCTATGCCCGTGCCGACATTGGCGCCTAGATTGACCTCGCCGCCGCCACCGGTGGGCAGGTTGCCAACGTCGACCCTAACAAGCTCCGTCCCGCCCGTGGTGCGCTGCCCTACCAGGGTCACATCCGAGGGCGTGGTGTCGTTGGTCAGGCTGAGCGGCTGAAAATTCTCCAGCTGGCCCGTGCCAGCACTGATGCGCCCAACCAAGTCGTTCTGGTTGGCCTGCTGGGCACCCGGCGTAATCGGGATCGTCGCGACGCCCGTTTCTGCGTCGAATGTGCCGCTCACGCTGTCGGTGAAGTTGATGGTGAGGGTGTCTTCACCGATCGTGACGCCTTGGATCTGCACCCGAAGCTTCGCGGTGGTCGCCTGAGCAGCGCTGCCTGTCTGCTCGTCGGTGTAGATCGTCTCGTTGGGGTTCTGGTCCTCGAATGCCATTGTCTGCCCCTATGGCAACGGCGCAAAGCCGGCGATCACCGCATCTGTCCCGACCGTGCCCGGCGTCGTGACCTTGGCAAAGGCGTCTTGCCCAACACCCGCGCCGGTCAGAATGAAGAAATCCTGCTCCGTCACCACCAGGCCAGAAGGGATAGAGGCAACGCTATCGAAGCACCGCACACGCCCTAGTGTGTCCCCGCCCAAGATCACGCCCTGGTTCAACACGACCTGATTGTCACCACTCAGCCCACCGCTTGCCCATGCCGGCGTGGTGAGCTGCATCAGGATGTTCTCGGTGGTGTCCCGCACCCACTCGTAGGCGTGCCGCGCCTTGTTGTAGGTGAACTTGATGCCGTTCAGCGTGACCGCGGCGTCAGCGTCGTCATTGTGACCAAAGCTGAGCAGATCGGGCGAGCTGGGCTCACGCCCCAGACTTGCCTTGTACTGATCGACCGCATCGTCGCTGCGACCATAGAATGCCACCGGGAAGCAATGGTCCCCTATGACCGTGACCGACGTGCCGGTAGTGGTGTTGACGCCGCGGAGATCGCTCTCGGCAAAGCCGTCCGTCATCGATCCGCCTATGGCGGTGTCGTTTTTGGACAAAGCACATGCGCCCTGCACCCCTCCCTCGGAATAGCACCCAAGAAAGAGATTGCGAGCCGAGGCGTTCCGGGTGTGGTAGCTGCCGCTTCGAACATACTGGACACCAGAAGCCCAGTTGAAATCGGCCACGGTGGCCGCCGCGCGCTGCCAATACTGCCGCCAATCAACGCCGACCCCAGGCTCATTGGAAGCGTCGCTCACATGGACCTGAATGCAGACGTAGAAGTCGCCGTTGTGACCCGCGTTCTCACCATTCCCTGCGGCATGGCACCCAATGTAAGTGTTGCCGAGGACGCTCTCATCCAGGAACCCGCAGCCGAGGTTCTTGGTGGCGTCGCACATGAGCATCGTGCCGGCGTTGGCCGCGTTGCCGTTGACCCGAAAGCCATTGCCACCATTGGCCCAGCAAGCCACGTTTTCGAGATAGAACAGATCGGCGTTGCCGTAGTAGCCAAAGGGCTCATCGTGCTCTGGCGGGTCCGGCTGATTACCCTGGCCGCTCACACTGGCGTTGATGAAGACCCCGTCACGGGCAAAGCCGCGAATGAAGACATCTTCGACCTTGAGACCGCCATTGGTGACGATGCCATAGCCCTCAGTTGTCTCAGTGTCCTGGCACCTGATCCTAAGCCCCTTGATCAGGCAGAACTCGCCCGATCGGTCCTGGATGTAGGATGGTGGCGCCGTCGCGCCCTGGCGGAATCTGACGTTGAAACATGTGGTATCCTTGTCCACCACCAGCTTGGACGCGCCGAGCCACCGGCCCCCAGCGCCGACGATCTGGACCGTGCGATTGACTTCGAGCTCCGAGCCTATCCGGTAGTGGGTGTCGACAGGCGGAATCCACACCGGATAGGACGCCGCGAACTCGTCTCTAATGGCATTCAGCTCGGCGGCACGGATCGCGGCCTGAAATGCGGGGGCATCGTCGGTGACGCCATCACCGACCGCGCCAAAGTCCTTGACGTTGACCCAGCCGCTTTCATTCGGCGGCAGCGTTGGCGGTGGGGCGTTGCCCCCAGTGTAGATCAACTCACCATTAAGGAAGACTTGGGCTGGGTCATCACCTGAGATTTTTATCTCACCAATAGGCGTAACCTCTAAATTTCCAGCAAATGGCTCCATTACAAAGACCATTTGGTTTTGAGATAGTTCATTAAGTCGTCTTTATCACTGTCAGAAAGTCGTTGAGAGTATGTCCCAAGCTCCATCATGTGGCCGTTAAATCCATTTACGCCAGTAGTTGTTCTCGACCCAATAATAAAAGCGGATATACTAGCTTGAAGTGTGCCTACGGCGGCATCAGTTTCCGTAGTTCCATCGTCCATCTCAATTACTGCTGTAGTGCTGTCTTGAACTCTCGCAATGAAAGCAACAGGCGTGTCAACAGGATTGAGCCCATCTATAACTGTCATGTCAGCATCGCCACCTGAAATATCAGTATGATGAACTACGACATTGTCAATAGTCTGGCGCACATAAACATCCAGCGCATCTTGCGATATAATGTAACCAGTAGCCGAAACCAGAGAAGCTGAAACTACGCCAAATGTGGTTTGCGGCGATACTGTTTGTGTTCTTCCGCTGGAAAATAAAGCATCGCTTGCATCAAAAAATATAGTATTGAGACCCCCGAGCGTGTCGACATTTGGCTGATTTGCTGCAGTTCCTTGCGCAACATCAGGTTGGGCGCCCTTGTTGCCCCATGCACTGACTTCACCACCCGTTTCCGTGATCGTCCCGGCATCGTCGGCGTCGAACCAATCCTCTAGGTTAGCAAGGTCGGTCGGGAGAAAACCGCCGCCTCCGGTCGGTGGCCAGATCTTTGTCCCGCCCACATAGACAGCTTGCACATCGGTCCCGCCGATCTTGATATCGCCAACATCGGTGAGCTCAATTGTTCCTACGAAAACGCCCGCCATGTCATGTAGTCACAAAGTATAAAGTGTTAGCATCTGGTGTCCCTGGCAGAACTGCAACCACCGCAAGCTCCATCTGCCCTGCAAGCTCGTCCTCGGTGCTGATCTGAGGCTTTTCGGCCTCGACCTCGGCAACTGCCGCCTGAACATCCGTAGCGGCTATGTTTCCAGTCGGCGTAAACGGCACCTCAGAGGCAGCCTGGTCCGCCGTGGCACCATCCTCAACATTGAGCAGCGTCCGCGTCTGGGCAGCTGTCAAATCTTCAGGGTCGCCTGTCCCAGCTGTTGCTCTGCCGATCAGGTTCGCCGTTGGGATGTTCTGCATTTTGGCGAAGGTCACGGCATCATCTTGCAAATCCGCCGTCACGACGGGCGATTGCACCGCCCCGGCTAGTTCCACATTGATATTGGAATCATTGGTGTTGAGCTTGGTGAATGCCGTTCGTAGCGGGTCACCCGTGCCGTCATTCGGCGCGGTTCCTATATCAACTGGAGTAACGGTCGCCATGGTGTGCTCCTAGAAGCTATCCGCCGTGATGGTCGTATCGTCCGCCGTGATCGTAGTCGTGTCGGCTGTTGG
>JBPCVQ010000273.1:0-6808 GCA_051010395.1 Geminicoccaceae bacterium
ATGATGCGGGCTGCTTGCGGGGGAGATCCCAAGAGGAAGCCCAGAAAATCGATCCTGCAAAGTTGGACCAATATCTCCACGGGTGATGCGCCGTCACCCCTTAGGAGGCGGAAGAGACGCCGCCGCTAACAAGCTTGGCCAGGAGCTTCGGGGCTCCCGGCCAAGTAATCTATCGGGATGTGCGAGCAGAATCCAAATATACCAAAAAGGTATATGGGAGTAGTGAAGGGTATATGAAACATAACATATTGAAAAGACTCAATTTTCGTTTGTCTTTCGTAAGACAACATTTGGCTAAAATTTAGCTAAGATTGCGTCAACATTGTTGACGTACTCGATGAGCGACGTAGAATTAACCCTAGCCAAAAGAAATGGCGGCCGAAGCCGCCATCTCCCGAGGCCCCGATAGCTGGAAACTATCGGGCTCTACCCGCAACCCAGAAGTAGCTGGATCGCGAGCTATGACCGTTATCGATGGGGCTTCCCGCAAGGGCAAGCCTTACTCTGAGGCCATCCGCCTGCGCGCCCTTCAGGGGCTCTCCCTCTTCGGCACGCTATCGCAGCCCGAGGCGGCGCTGTTTTGCGCCGTGCCGCTCTCGACCGCCAAATACAATCTGCGAGGCCTCAAAGCCGACCGCCTGATCGAAACCGTGCGGCGTGCCCGTCAAGGCGGGGCGGGCCGTCCGCTGGTGCGCTGGAGGCTGACCGAGGCCGGTTACGGCTATGCCTTGGATGGGCTTGGCGAAAGCCGTCTCGGGCCATGGCGCGCCAATGACGGTGAAACGGTCTTCAGCAACAGCCCGAAGCACAAGAAGGGCTGCATGCGCTCGATGATCGCCGCTTTCCTCGCTGCCGAGCAGCTGGAAGCGATCAAGATCACCAGGCTCTGGTCAAGCTTCCGGCCCAATGAAGCGCCAACCTTGCGCAAGGGGCCAGGTGCCCGCCGCCGGGAAACCACCATCATCACCGAGCATGAAGGCCGCGAGGTCAGGCTTTCATCGGATGGCGCATTTCTCACACTGCGCCGTTCCGGCCAAGAGCATCTGTTCAATGTCGAATATGACGGCGGCAGCGAGGGGATCGCCGCACGGCCTGGCGTCGAAGGGCTCAATCAAGAGACCATCGGCGGCAAGATCCGGCTCTATTGGCATCTCATGCAAACAGGCGAGCTTGGCGCGCATTTCGGGCACTCGCTGAGCTATGTCCTGTTCCTCGCGGAGAATGAAGACCGCGCGCGCAAGATGGCCCATGCATTGGACTGGTCCATCCTTGCGCCGATCAACGATATCCGGGCCGAACAGCTCTTTCGCTTCACGACGCTCGAGAGGGCGGAGGAGGGCGGTTTCTTTGGCCGGATCTGGACGGCGCCGAACCGTGCCGAACCCGTCGCACTTGGCGGCGCGTCATGATCACGGCGCTTGCCACATCCCGCTTGGTGCGTGCCTGGTGGCGCTCCGACTTCGGCAAGCTGGCGCGGCATATCGGTCCCGGCTGCTCATGGGCGGACGTCAAGGCCGATCTCGACGGGAAGATTGCGGAGCGCGCTTGCAAGCTGGCGGGCCGGCCGGCTACCGGGCTGACCTTCTCGGTCGCTGCGACAGCTGCCTACGCTCTTTGTGACATCACGGCTTTTGATCGGCCTGAAATGGCCATGCTCGATGATCACGAGCAAGAGCGGCTGCTGGCGCTCTACAAGCTGCCAGCGCCGCTGCGGATCTGGTCAGAACAGCACGCCTCGGTGATCGCCGCTCTATTGCAGAGCTTGCCGCGCTGGCTGGACCGCCTGGAGCGGCCAAAGGCGCCGGGGATGCAGGTCGAGCTGCTCGACCTTCCCACCGATAAGAAGAAGGCGCTTGATAGCCTGCAACGCGCGATCCTCGATGTGAGCGAGTCTGGTCGGATCTGCTTGGGTCCGATCAATCAAACCGTCGCGGCCATGCTTGCGCAAGTCTCCGAGCGCGTGCGCCAGAAACCCGGTGACGGCTTCGACTCAACGGGCGGGCCGCTCTATCTCCGGCATCACAGTCAAAAGGACGAGCGGAAGCTGCTCGACGGTTATTTCAAGGGCACGCCGATCCCGTCTTTGATGCGGGCGCGTGTACCGTTCGAAACTGACGCCAAGACCCGCTCCCGTCACACGCTGTTCATTGCTGCGCCAGGCTCCGGCAAGAGCTGGGCCACCATGCGGCGCATCGTCAACTTGCTGCCGCTGGTTCTGGCTGGGCTGGCCAATCTCATCATCATCGATCCGAAATGCGAGCTGGTTGATACGCTCCTTCGCCTCGCCGCCTTCGCGCCTGGCGCACCTTTGCTCGACCGGACCTGGCTGATCGATCCGTCCGTTGACGCCCTGACGCCGCGCGCTTGCCTTTGGGGGGCTCACGGCAAGCCCTATCCGTATGACCTGGCCAAATCCACCTTGCATTACATGATCGGCAAGGTCGACGGCAGGCCGATGAGTGACCGCCAGGTGTCGGTCTTCGCCCATTACCTGCGCGCGATGCAGGTGATGGGTGACGCTAATCTTGACAAGCTGGCGGCGGCGCTAAGAGATCCCACGCTCATTGATCCAATTCGGCACCGCTTACCGCAGCGGTCGCGGGACTACTTCAACAATGATGCCGACGAACTTGGTGCGGAAGTCGCTCCCGCCATTGGCTGGCGTATCAACCAGCTGCAAGACCACAGACGCCTTAACGCCCTGATCAATCACAGCATGACGGATGCTGATTTTGTCGTCGGCGATTTGACCAAGAAGGGTGTGGTGATGCTGGTGCGCCTGCCGGAGTTTGGCTTGGGTGCTGAACAGCAAAGCGTCATTGGCCGGACCCTCCTGGCTCTCGCCGGTCTCGATGTCGCGGAACGGTACGACCGATCGGAAAGCGGCGCTGACGCCCTGCCAACCAGCCTCATCATCGATGAGGCGCACCGGATCTTTCCTGGCGCCGACGAGTACGTTTTGCATTTCCTGCGGACGGCGCGCGGTGCCGGCTATGGCGTTGAGGTCATCAGCCAGATGCTCGCGAACTTTGATCCAGCCATGCGCGGCGCCCTGCTGGGCATGACGGCAACGCGGATCATCGGGCGTGTGGGCTTTGAGGAGGCCGAAAAGCTCGGCAAGGAGCTGAAATGCTCGCCTGATCTCTTCCCGCCAACCGATGCCGACACGGAAAAGCGCTCATTCGTCCTGCAGGTCGACGGCTGGCTGAACGAGGGCTCAATGGCCTTCCAGGCAGAGGATCATTTCGGCGACGTCGGCTGGCAAGCCGACACGAAGGCCACGCTCGACGAGCTGCGCACCCGTTTCACGAGGCCAGCCTCACCCCGTCCAGAGACCGGGCCATCCCCATTGAAGGTTGTTGGCGGCACGGATGCCGGGTCGGGCGGCTTCGAGCTGTTGGATGAATGACATGACCGATCAGAACACGGAAATCCTCGACATGCCGGCGCCCGAGCAGGGCGCGGTGATGCCCTATGTTGGCGAGGTGGAAATCCACCGCGAGGAAATCCAGCAAAAGGGCCGGACCCATCGCCTGAGCGCTTATGCGGTGATCATCGGCTTTATCTGCCTGACCGTGGTTGTGATCGTCAGCCAAAGTGCTTCCGTCCAGAAGGCCGCCTATGCCGTCCGGCTCGCTGAAACCGAGCACAGGATAGAAGCTGAGAAGACGGATAGGGCCAAGGTCGAGGTGGCCCAAAGCCCGGCACGTCACCAGACCGCCGCTATGTCCGGCTGGGCCTGGCTTGCCGATTTCGGGCCGTGGCATGTCTTCGGCCTGGTCGCCCTGATCGGCTTCGTCAGGTGGCTGTTCAAATGAGCCCGGTCGAACTCCAAAAAGCCTTTGCGGCGGTTCGAGGCTGGCAAAAAGGGCTGATGCTCTTCGTCCTGGTGAGCTGGCTGTTCATCGGAACGAACGTCATCGCCTGGCTGCTCACTGTGCTGATGGGTTTTCCAAGCGCGCGCCCCTTTGAACTCCTGACCGTCTCCGCACTCCTTGCGGCATCTCCCATTGCCTTCATCGGCCTTCGGCATCCCCGCCGTGTCTTCGAGGCGCTTGGTGTTTCGCCCGAGCTTCTCGATGGCCCGACGCAAGCCGGGCTGAAACCGGCCCGCACCGTCATGCGGGCCTTCCTTCACCAGAAAATGAGGTGATGAACATGCGTGCCAAAGTGACCAGGAACCCGATCGGAAAGGCGAGGACCAATGAGACCGTCTCACGGGGCGGTGAGGATATTGGCCATATCGGCAGGAACCTGAACGGCAAGCCAGGCTATTACGCCGCCACGAAGAAGGGGGCGAGGTACGACCTTCCTACCCGCCAACAAGCCATCAAACACGTCGTTTCCAAAGCATGACGGCCATCAGAAGGAAGAGGGCGATGTGCCGTCCGCGGTTGCCGAACGACCGGCAAAATTTGTCGGTCTTGCAAAGACGGAGTAAAGGCCAGGGTGAGAAAAAAAGGCCTTGCTGAAACTGAAGCGCGTGTCGCGAAGGGCCACCCTTGCCGATGCTGAGAGAATGGTTCGAGAGGAGGTTGAAAGAGAACTCGAGGGAATGGCTCGGCGGACATCGAAGCCGAGAAAATCAAGTTGGTGGTGATCGGGGGTGGAGCCCCGGCCGCCTGTCTTCAAGCCCACGAAGGAAACGACATGAGCAACGGTGCGAACGGGTCCTCTGAAGACCCCTTGGTTTCACTGGTTCGGCAATATCGACGGCTAAGGGTGGAGCTGAAGCCAGGATCAAAAATCGACGAGATGGAGACACGAATGGCTTTGCTGCGCGAGAGGATCATTGAGACGCCGGCACAAAGCTTGGACGGCGTTCTCGGTCATTTCCATGTCCTCAAGGACATGATCTGGAACAACACCATGAAACGGCTCATCGAGCAGTTGGAACGAGAGATCATCCAGCTTTGGTCCTTCGAAGGAGGCTCGAAATGAGCAGTTGGCTTGATAGGGTCTATCACGACCTGGCGCCCCAACATGGCGGCAAGAAGATGGGAGATCGGGCGTATATCAAAGCCTGCAACGAAGACCCCGAATTTCGATCGCGCGTTCACACCCTTCATGTCTGCGGCAGCACATGGGTTTTTGAAGGGGCAGCCAAGTCCACCGCAAACCTCAACAAGCTTCAGGACGCGATCGAGGCTCGACGCAAAAAGACCTTTGCCAGAGAGGAGACGAGGACGATGGCGGCTATGTCCAGCATCCAACCGAAAGATGGCGTTGGGTCCAAGACATGAATGCGGATGATCACTCAGCTTATCTCGAACATTCCGAGGAAGGGCGATTCTATGCACTGAGGCGCCAGCCGACGCTGTTCGGCTGGCCTTCGGTTCTGGCCTCCTGGGGTGGTCTTGATAACAATCTTGGCGGGTTTCAGCTGCGCACGTTCGACGATGACGAGCAGGCCGAAGCCTTCATCAAGGCAAAGCTGAAGGAGAAGAAGAGGAGGGGCTATCAGCCGCCTGCCTACTAGATTTAGCTTAATTTCCGGTTGTCGTTCGCTAAATGTTGCGGCAATGTGGCGGGCACTTTTTTCAATCGGAGTATCACTCGATCTAGAATCAGAAAACCCGGCGCAGGGGCCGGGCTCTCAACCGCATAAGCGGGAAACTCTAAGTACGTGGATGTCTTAGAACTTTCCCCAAATCGGCCTGCATTGCAAGCACTTTTTGCTTGAACAGGGAGGCTTTGCCCTTGCTTCGGGCTTCTCAAGGGGAAGTCCTGTGCAAAGACGTTCATCTAACCGTTTGTTTTCACCGACAGTTGGCAACACTCTCCTGGAGGCGTGCCGTAAGCCGTCTGGACAGCGTGTCGCATCGAGGCCAAGGCCAGAAGGGTGGGGGAAGCCGAGCCTCGCACGTGATCCGGTCCAATATATCCAGGCCGTCGCAGAGGGCTGGATCTCGGAAGAGGAAGCCCGAGCTGATCATGAAGCTCGGACAGCGCGGATACAACGCGCGCATGATGCTTACGGCACGACATCGCCGGAACCCAGCCGGTATGACCAGCGAGAACCAAGAAAGAGCGATCAGTACGCCGGGGCCATGGCCACAAAGGCCTTTCGCGATCGGCGGCTCACGGACGGCGCAAAGGCCTGTCTTGGCATTATCCGTGCTCGCTGTGGCCGGGGTGTTATCACTCACACCACGAAAACAACCCTAGCCTCGATCATGGGAAGGTCTACGCGCACGATACAGCGCTATATCGTGGATCTCATCCGTTTTGGGTACATCAAGACCAAGACGAGAACCAAGCGCAGCGGTTGGCACATCGGCCTTTCTGTCCAGATCACCAAGCTCACCCTGCCGTTTTTCGCGGATACGCCACGTCTCGCCGAATGGCTCATGAAGGATGAAAGATTCCAAACTATAGGGGAGACAAAACTGTCCCCCAAAAACGACTCCTCAAATATCCTCTCCTTATTTCCCAAAATCGGACACCAAAAAGAATGGAAATACGCCGGGTTCTAATAAGGACAGCCTGCGGCTGACTTCTCCCCTCGCCTATACCTTCAGCCTATCAACGTGCTCGGTCGGTCAAGGACGCTGCGCGCCGCTAAAGCGGTGGCCTTTGGCCATCCCTGACTCTCCCTGCGCTCATCGATATTCTAAAGGCGTCGGCTCCGAAGGAATGTCGTGCCTCATCTCTCCAAAGGAATGAAAGCCAGCAGGACCCAGCGCAGCCACCGCACAGCGTGGATGAACGGCAAAGCCTGCGTGCGCCCCTCGGATAACCTGTTGTCACCATGACAATCTCCTCCTACGTGTCAGAGATCATCTTAGTCATCTCAGACGCAAATCGG
>JBPCVQ010000274.1:0-20647 GCA_051010395.1 Geminicoccaceae bacterium
GGAAACAACGAAGGTCCCTTTGCTCTTTCTTCAAGCAAGGCCTGCGCTTCCTGCGCCGATGTATCGCCGGCTTCGCAACCATACCCAAACTTTGGGACGTCTGGATAAATTGAGGGGTGGTGAGGTCATACCACTACGCTGCGTCGTGGAAGATGATACCCGTGGTATAACGCTGACCACGTCGCACCCGGCTGACACCATGACGCATCTTGATCCGATAGACGCATCGGTTTCCCACTTTGACTGCTCGCTGACCGCGAACAAAACGCCTTCGCCGCGAGCGGCACCTCCTGGGTGCGGGATTGCATGCGCTGGCACTGCTCGGTCAGCACGAAGTCGCCAGCTTCAATAGGATCCATGGCGTTCTGCAGCCGATCGGACTTGCCGTCATGAAGACTTTCCGGCGGAGGCTGGGAGCGCCAGGTCGGATTGAATTCTCGCCACGCTTCGAACCAGGCGTGCAGCCTCCATCTGTTGTTGATCGTCAAGCTGCTTGATCGGGGGACGGCAAAAGTCGGATGAGAAAAGACCTTCAGCGTAGCGTAGCATCTTGAAGAATCGGATGCTTATATCGACGTGCTGGTTAGAGAAGGCCAAGACAGGCAACAAGCTGTCAAAAAGAGCGCGAGCGGCGTCTCTTCTGCCGGACCGATAGGCCGAGTAGATGGCGACATAAATTCTGTCCATGCCAGTCGGCATGAAGGCGTGAACGCCGCGATCGAGCGCATCGATCAGCTGATTGACCGCCCAGCCGCCGCTGACATGGAGTCTCCCGTCAGTCTGCTTCAACACGGCGGAGTATTTCGGGCCCGCAGGTACGGTCTCGATCTTCAGGCAGCGAAAACAGGCAAGTTCGTCGAACAGGCGTGTGATCTCTGACACATCAAGGCCGCCGCCACCCCAGTCGAGATCTTGAATCATCAACAAATCTGGGCCGTTATCAGCGATCGAGCGGAAGAAATCCGTGAGTGGCCGGCCTGAAAGGTTGCGTGGAACCTGACAGCAAACACCCGTGGCGCCTGCTGATTTTGCCATCGCGGAAAGCCGGCGGCTTTCGACCACGCAATCTGCAGTCACACTGATGATGACGGGGATCCGCCCCTCTACTCTCTCGGTAATGATCCTCGCGATCCGGTCCTTTTCGGCAAAGCTGAGGCTTGCCTGCTCGCCAGCGACGGCGACCGCCAACATTCCTTGGCAACCAGCGGATATCGTTTCCTCCACAAGTGCGCCCAGCGCCTCGCCGTCGACCATTCCACAACCGTCGAAAGGCGTGTTCAGGCTAGGCACGATGCCCCGCATGCCTATCGGGCAATGATCCACTTTGTTCACGCCTGACATCCGCATGGTTCCGCGCTCCAACAGTCAGAATGAGCACATTCCTGCCGCAACAGCCTGGCGTAAGGAAGATCCGGGTGGCCCTATGCAGACATTCAGCTCAAATACCCGAACATCCGCGGCAGGAAGAGAACAAGGCCGGGCTGAAGAATAAGCACGATCAGTGCGGCGATCAGAACGGCGAGGAAAGGGATGACCTCGCGGATGATCTCGCCGAGCGGGATGCGCGTGACCGCGTTGATCACGAACAGGAGAATACCGTAGGGCGGCGTGATCAGGCCGATCATGCAGTTCACCACGGCGACGACCCCGAAATGGACGAAGTCGATGCCCAGCTCGCGGCAGGTCGGAAGGAAGAGTGGGATAATCACCAGGATGAGGGTGGTGGCGTCCAGCACACAGCCCAGGAGCAGGATCAGAATGTTGACCCCGATCAGAAAGGTGACAGGCGACACGTCGAGGCCGACCAGCGCATCGGCCATCATGCCTGGGATGTTCTCGGACGCGACGATGTAATTCAGGATCAAGGCGCCGCCGATCACTAGCCCGACCGCCGCCGAGGATCGGGCGCTTTCGACCAGGATGCGGTAGAGGTTCCGGAGGCTGAGCGCACGGTAGAAGACGACCGCCAGAATTAGCGCGTAGAAGGCGGCGACGGCGGCGGCCTCGGTCGGCGTGGTGACGCCGCCGTAGATGCCGTAGAGCAGGATCGCCGGCATCAGCAGTGCTGGAAAGGCGTTGATTGTCAGAGCAGGCAGCTCACGGATCGGCACCGCATCTTCGGTCAGAAAGCCGCGTCGATGCGAGATGACGTAATTCATCGCCATCAGAACGACACCCATCAGCAACCCTGGCACGATGCCGCCCAAAAAGAGGTAGCCGATCGACGTGTTCGAAACGAGAGCGTAGAGCACCATTGGGATCGAGGGCGGAATGATCGGGCCGATGGTTGCGGACGCAGCCGTGATCGCTGCGGCATAGCCTCGCGTGTAGTGGCCCGACTTGGTCATCATCTCGATGATAATCTTGCCGATCCCGGCGGCATCGGCGACGGCTGAGCCCGACATGCCCGAAAAGATCAGCGAGGCGACGACGTTGACATGGCCGAGCCCGCCCTTGAAACGGCCGACCAGACCGACGCAGAAACGCAGCAGCCGATCGGAAATCGTGCCGGCATTCATGATGTTGGCGGCGACGATGAAAAGCGGCACGGCTAGAAGGATGAAGCTGCTGTAAAGCCCATCCATCAGCACCTTGCCGGCGATACCGACGCCACCACCACCGACGGCGAGATAGACGAACGAGGCGAGCAGGATCGCGTAGGCGATCGGCGTGCCGATGCCGGCCATGACGAAAAGTGTCAGAAGACAAAGCGCGAATTCCAAACTCATCGCTGAGCGGTCTCGTCGGTCTTAATGTCGGCTTCGCCGGCCAACTCATCGTAATGATGCAGATCCCCCTCCGCCCCATTTTTAAACGTATCCCAAGCACGCCAGGCGTAGCGGGTCGCGACGATCACGAGAAAAGCGAAATAGATCGAATAGACGTCGCGCACCCTGACCCAGTCCCCGAAGACATTGGAGAGCGTCGGCGTTTTCTTCAGCCTGAGGATGTGGAATTTTTCCCAGGTCGGCCCGAGCGATATGAGGAGCCCGACGCAGATGCTGAGCGCGCCAATGATGGCGAACCACTTGCGCGCGCTGGCGCCGACATTCGTGTAGACGATATCGAAAATCACATGATCATGCTGGCGGACGATGAAGGAATTGCCCCAGAAGACGATCCACACCCACATCAACAGGCAGAATTCCAGCGTCCAGCCATAGAGGGTGGGATCGAGAATCGGAACGGCTTCGGCCAGCCATTCGAGCCTGGCGGAATATCGGATCACGATCTGAATGATGAAAACGACGAACATGGCGGCCATCATCATGGCCGCCATGAATTCCGCCGCCCGGGTGAACCAGCGGACGAACGTCGTCATCGACTGGATCCCCGGACCTCCGAATCAATTACCAAGGGCGTTGATCTGCTCCAGCACGCCGTCCGGCCAGGATGCCGCGAACTCCGTGCCGACATATTGCGCCTGCACATGGTCGCGGAAGGCCTGGAGGTCAGGCTCATAGATCGTCATACCTTCGCCTTCGAGGAACGCCACGAGGTCGGCTTCCTTCTGCAGCTGCTTTTGCCGCCCGCTTTCAGAGGCGTCATCGGCAGCCTTTTGCACAATCGCCTGCTGATCGGCTGAGAGACCATCCCAGACGGCCTTGGAGAACGCGACATAGTTCAGGTCGACCAGATGGGCGGTCAACGCGATCTGACAGGTGACCTCAAAGAACTTGGCGTCGACCACGGTCGGCAGCGGGTTGTCCTGACCATCGACCGAGGCGGTCGAAAGCGCGGTGTAGACCTCGGTGAAGGCCATCGGCGTCGGATTGGTGCCAAGCGCTTTGCCCAGGAACTGCCAGGCATCGGTGCCGGGCATGCGAAGATTGATGCCGGCAAGGTCGGCAGGCGTCTGCACGTCAACCTCGTCCCGGCATTGACGCAGGTTCACATGCCGGCGGCCGAGATACATGACCGACAGCAGCTTAACCCCCAGCTCCTCTTCGACCGTGGCCTTGAACGGGTCCATCAGCGCGTCGTTGAAGACCCGGACTTGATGCTCGGCGTCCTGATGAACATAGCCGGTGGCGAAGATCGAGAACTCCGGGAAGAACTGCGCGAGTTCCTGCGCTGATGCGATCGACATTTCCAGATCGCCGGATGCTATGGCCTCAAGCTCGGAATTTTGCGCGATAAGGCTCGCATTGTAGTGCGGCTCGTAGGTCGCGAAGTCAGCAACGGCCGGTGCGAACACTTCCTGAAGCGCGATCGAGCGCTGATCGGTGTCAGATGCCGGGGTCGACATCCTGAGCGTGACCTTGTCCTGCGCGATGGCAGGTGCTGTGAGTGCGAACGCGGCCAAGAATGCCGCAATTGTCCCAGATTTCATTGCATGCTCCTCCCTGTTGTTTGTTACGGCTACGGAGTATGTCGAATGCTACACGCTGTCGGCGTGTGAAACCAAGGCCTACATGTCAATGTGGTCACCAGCTTTCTGCTCATGGCAGGTCTTCGATGCCTGTTAGCCGGCGCCCTTCCATGGCCGGTCGCTCCGATGATGGGGTTACTTGTCGTAGCTGAGCTCGATCTGCTCAGATGTAGGTAGGGATTGGCAGGTGAGAATGGCTCCCTGGGCAACATCATGATCGTCCAGGGCCATGCGAGCACGCATGTGAACCGTACCCTTCGACAAATGAGCGCGGCAGGCGCCGCATACGCCGGATTCGCATGAGAACGGCGGCTGAACGCCGGCTGCCCGAACAGCTTGCAGGACCGTCTCGCCAGCGCCGATGGCAATCGTCTGCACCGCACCGGCCGCCTCGACCTTGGCGGACGCCGCAATCCCATCGACCGTCTCGTCGACAGACACTGCGCCGCCATAGCTCTCGCAATGAATGCGCTCCGCGGGAACATCCAGGCCCATCAACACAGACCTGACATCGATGTTCATGCTGCCGGGACCACAGACATAATATTGAGCATCCTGGGCATAGGGCCGGTGCTCGCCGATGAAGGCGACAATGGCCTCGGCATCGATCTTGCCACGCCGCCAATAGTCGAAGGACGACCACACCGACGGCGCTGAAAGAACATGACGGACGCAGAAGCATTCAGGGGCTTCGACCCGGAGCGCATCCAGAGCATCGCGAAAAATAATGCTTTTGGCGTTCTTGTTGCCATAGAGCAAGTAGACCGTGCTGTGGGGCTCTCCAATCAGTACGGACCGTGCCATGGCGAAGAGCGGGGTGATGCCGCTGCCGGCGCCGAAGAAGTAATAGGTCCGGCGGGCTTGAGGCGTTGGATCGAGGCCAAACCCGCCGAAGGGCGGCATGACGTCGACCTGATCGCCCGGCTTCAAGTGCTTGTTGATGTGGTTGGAGGCGAGCCCGCCCTTGACCTGCTTGACCGTAATCCGAAGGTCGTCATGGGCAAGGGGCGACGACGAGATCGAATAGGAGCGACGCTTCTCCTCGCCATTCAACCGAAAGCGAAGCGTGATGTGCTGGCCGGGCCGCCAGCGAAACATTGCCTTCAACCCGTCCGGAACCTCGAAACGGATCGATTTGGCGACATTGGTTTCCGTATCGACGGCGGCAACCCTGAGGGTATGAAAGTCCCTGATCATGATCCGCCTTCCATCCAGGATTTGACCAATTCCTGATGCGCACGCACCGGACCTTCGCCGTGAATAGAGGATGGGCCATGCTCGAAATATGGGCTTTGCAGCGACTTTTGCTGCTGCTCGCAGGCATAAGTGTCTTCGGCCGTGAAATCGCCGCTCGTCATCGGGTCGTTCTGCTGCCCGGCATCTCCGTCGGCCGCGTATTTCGGCGCGATCTTCTGCTGCCAAAAGGCTGCCGAACGCCACTCCTGTTGCTGGAACGCCCAAGCCGAGACATTGGCCACACGCACCCGGTTCTCGATACGCGTGAGATCAGGCGCGAGCGGCTTTACGATGTAGGTCGTCCAGTCCGACTCGCTCTCGGCGAGGCCGATGCCTGGAAATAGCATGGGCACCCAGGTGCCCGCTTGCTCCTTTGGGATGACCAATGGTGTCGGCGCGTTTTTCTCGACGTCCGCGGCGTAGTCTGCCGCCAATGGCTCCCAGAACGCATAGTGCGGCCCTGCGAAGCCGAACTTCGCCTTGGCGTGGTCGTACATGGCGAGTGTGCCCGAATGCAGATGGGCAAGGTGGTAGACGTCGATGTAATTCTCGACCACGATCTTCCAGTTGGCTTTGATCTCGTAAGTGGTGCGGGCCTTGGCATATTCCGGTAGCTGGTCGACCTGATGCGGCCCGAGACGGGGTTCGATTTCGCCGAACCATTCCATGATCGAGCCGGCGTCAGGCTGCGGGTGAACCCAGAGCATCCCACGCCAAATGTCGACCGATGCCTTCTTCAGGCCATGGCAGGACATGTCGAGGCTCGGAAACTCACGCTCCTTGTTGGGCACGGAGATCAGCTTGCCCTCCAGGTCGTAGGTCCAATCGTGATAGGGACAGGTCAGCGCCTTTTGCGTCTTGCCGACGGCTCGGATCAGCTGGGTGCCGCGATGTCGACAGATATTGTGGAACGCCCGCAGTCGATGGTCCCGTCCCATGACGATGAAGATGTTGTTCAGCCCAGCCTGAACGGAGATGTATTGGCCAGGCTCCTTTACATCCTCGGCGAAGCCCGCATAGGCCCAGGTCTTGGAAAAGATCGCCGCTTGCTCTCGATCGAACCAGTCTTGTGACGTGTAAGCCTCGACCGGCAGGATAGGCATGAGACGCGGTATCGACATAACGAGATCTCCCGAGATCAGGCTAAGCGCCAGCTGAGGTCGGCGACGATGGTCCAAACACCGAAGCCCAGCCACATGGCAATGATGATCCAGAACAAAATCGGATGGTCAGAGCGGGTGATGGGCTCGACCAGAAGAACCTCACCGGACAGCATCGCCGGCACGGTCCAATAGACAAACAGGCCACCCCAGACCCAGTACCATTCGAGATAGGAGGCGACCAGCAGGATCGGGATGGCGATGATCGTGGGCCAGCGTGCGTCAGCCATCTTGGCTTTCCTTCAAAGAACGAACGAGCAGGTCGGCGGCAGCGCGTGTGGCTCGGTTCCAGCGTTTTGGCGGGTGCAGCGGGTGCAGTGAATCAGCGCTGAAGTAGAGCGCCACGATCCCGTGAGCCGACGCCTCGACTTTGTCTTTGACCGCAGAAGGAAAGGCTGCGGCCAGCTCGGCCCCAACTGCTTCGATGAACTGCAGGGTCCAGTCAAGCAGAGCCTTGCGAGCCTTGGGATAACGATCGGCTGCGGCGACCAGAGCCTGGAAGGCCATGACCATGTCTGGATCGGTTCTGCTTAAGGCGCCAAACAGGCAATCAAGCATTGCCGCCACGCGGTTGGTCTTTGGCAAGGCGTCGAACAGGGCTTTGCACTGAGCATCGAAATCGTTAACGACAAAGTCGATGAGGGCATCGATCATATCGTCTCGATTACCGAGATAATGGCGAAGGATCGTACGCTTGACGCCGGCAGTCTCGGCGATGCGCTCTTGCGTGGCTCCTTCGAGACCAAAGCGGGCGACACAGCTCGCAAACGCCTCCAGGATCTCGGCGGATCGAACGTCTTTGAGACTTGGACGAGGCATGAACGCACCTAGTGGACGGGATCAAGTCCTTCAGTTGGTCTATGCATAATAAATAGTCAAGAATGACAATATATTTATTGCATCTCCATACGATGCCTTCGGCCTCTTCCGCCAGCCACCATTCCTATGTGACGGGCAGCTGGAAGGCACCGAATCGAGGGGGGGTAGGTAGGAAGGCGTTGTATTCGAATGGCGCGATCGAAGCAATGCTGACGCTGAGGGCGGTCTACTATCTTTGATTGCGCCAAACCCAAGGCTTCACCAAGAGCGTGTTCGATCTTCTTGGCCTGGATCTCCCTGTAGACAGCGCGGCAACACTTTGTCGTCGGCGCAAGGCGTTGTCGATCAAGCCCTGGGCTCGGAACACATCGGAGCCCCTGGATCTTGTTCTAGACAGCACGGGATTGAAGATCTTCGGTCAGGGAGAATGGTGCTGGCCCAAGCACGGCAGGAAACCTCAGCGTTGGAGGAAAGTCGATATCGACCTCGTGGCCAAGGGCCGGATGGCATGGCAAAAGAACCTCGCAGGTAGCCTGCTGGTGGCGTGGTGTCACTTCGACAAAATTCATGGTACCGAATGAACGTTCCATAACCCCCGCAGCCGATCGGAACCATGCCTGACGTCTATGATGAGTCCAATCGCGGAAACTGGAAAGCCCTGGCCGACCGATGCCTGGATGCGCCGGCATTCCATCGAAACCATGGCGCCATCACGAACGTGCTTCTTCGCCTGCTTGGTGACAGGACCGGCAATGTCATCGAAATCGGCAGCGGCACGGGCCAGCATGTGATCACCTTCGCGGCTGCCTTGCCCCATCTGATCTGGTGGCCGTCGGATCCAGCCCCATCGCATCGGGCCAGCATCAATGCGTGGCGTGCACGACGTGGTCTGATGAATGTCAGACGACCGATCGATCTCGATGCCGCAGCCTCAGATTGGAAACTCGGCGAGATCGAAAGGCCACCAAGCCAGGAAATCGACGCTATTCTCGTCATCAATGTGTTGCACATTACCCCCTGGCCGGTTTCTTTAGGGTTGATGCAGGGTGCTGCGCGGTATCTGAAATCGGACGGCATGCTGATCGTTTATGGCCCCTTTGCACAGGGGGGCGTCCACGTGGCTCCGAGCAATGCAGCCTTCGATACTCATCTCCGCAAGCAGAATGACGGGTGGGGGGTGCGCGACAGCGCTGATCTCAATGCCGCAGCGACAACGAACGGCCTCAAGCTCGCCGAGATGCTGGATATGCCTGCGAACAATACCACGCTTGTCTTTGAGCGTGGTTGACGCCGGAACTGCTCGCACGATCAAATAATACCTATCTGTTCTCCGAAATCGGATGCGAGAATGACGTCCCGTTTGAAAACAATCGCCGACCTGCCGACACTGGATTTCAATTCCGCCGAGCACCGCGAAAATCCGTTTCCTATTCTTGCCGACCTTGCCGGAAAATGGCGGGTGGCCCGCAGCAGCAGAGGTGTGGAGGTTTTAGACTACGATTTGTGTCGACAGATGATCGTCGATCCGAAGCTGGGCACTGGCCATCCGAGACTTATGAAGGTCTTGGGTTTACCTGATGGTCCTGTGCTCAGGTACAAACAGGGATCCATCTCTTTCTTCAACCGTGGTGAAAAGCGGCGCAAATTGCGGCAACCCTTGACGCGCCTTTTGAGTCCCAAAGGCTCGGAGCGGTTTCGCGGTGAGATCGAAACTGTCGTCGCCGATATCATCAGCGATGTGCCGAAGACGACGTCCGTCGATTTGATCCGACACATCTGCGACCCGACGCCGTCGCGCGTTTACTGCCAATGGATGGGTGCCTCCAAAAACGACGCCGCCTATATCGCCAGAACATCCCACACCGTGCAGCAGGTGCATGCTCGAAACCCGGAGCGTACGGCAGAGATCGTAGCGGCATTCGAGGACTTTCTTGATTACGCAGACGAACGGATCGTGGCCGCCCGGGAAAACCAGAACGACACGCTGATTTCGGATCTGGTAAGCGCCTGCGACGTCGGTGAGCTGACGGAAGCGGATTTGCGCAATTGGGTGATCAAGCTGGCTGAGGCGAACACAGACAATTCCTCGCATCAGATCGCGAGTGTGATCATCGAATTGGCGTCGCGCCCTGGGGTTTGGTCGCTGCTGAGATCGGAACCAGAGTTGATTCCCGTGGCCGTCGGTGAAGTGATGCGTCTGCATCCCCGTTCGATTTCCACCTCACGCGAAGCGCTGGAGGATCTGGAAATCGATGGGGTCATCGTCCCCAAAGACACGCCGGTCTTCGCCAACATCGGAGCGGCGCATTGGGACAAGCGGTACTACCCCGATCCGGGTACCTTTTCACTCGAGCGGCAGGGGCAGCCCGCGCATCTGAATTTCGGCGGCGGTATTTTTTCGTGCATTGGCCGCCACATCGTCACGATCGAAATCGAAGAAGTGATCGCTCGTCTCACCCAGGATTTTCCCGATCTGAGGATCGACGAAGCGCAGTTTGACCATACGCCAATGTTCACGAATGTCAGCACGCTGAGAGCTACGCTACGGCCGTGATCTTGGCCGTTGGCCGCCGTTTCCTCGTTGGCCTGCCCTTATGGAAGCATTGAATTCAACATTCGAGCCGAACGCATTCCCCAGGTAGATACGACCTTCAAACAAGAAATAGGTCTCTTTCAAAAAACTTGTGCGCCTTTGGCTACTGCCTTCTGACAAAATTTGTGCCGGAGCCAAGCCTCACTGCGCCAAACTATCTAAGAAACGGCGGCGGCGATCGGGGTCAGCGATGCTGGTCGCAACACGTTTGCATAAATGCTGCCGATTCTTGGTGTGCTTCGATTCGCGACGAATTACGGCATGTGCGATCGGGCCGATCTGTTGCGCAAGTTGATGCTCTAACGTCGCTAGGTCAGTCTCGCTAAGTGACTGTTCTTGGTCCGCTGATTTCGGACTGTCCGATTGGACCGATTGTGGCTCAAGCGATTGTGTCAGGTAATGACGCTCTTCACCGAGAAACGCCTTGCGCTTCGCTACGTCAGGTATGGCTTTAGCTAAGGCCTCCAAGAACGCACCGCAGTATCCGGTCGTTTTGGATGCGCGCCTTACGATTATGCGAGCCAACGGACCAACATAGCGAGCCAATCGACGTTCTTCGATGTCGATCCATGGTGGTTGTAAGACCAGGCCTACCCATGATGTTGCTGACTTCGGACGAGGCTCCGGTGGCCGCTTCGCTGGAGAGGTGATGGATGCTCTGGATTCAATGCCATCCGACTCGACCGCATAAAGCTCATGCTCCCGAATATGTTTGTCCTTTCTGACCCCCATGTAGTGGAATAGGTGCTCGTTGCTTTCTCGCAGACGCGAGACGACTTCGTAGTATGAGCGCGAGACAAGGACCTCGCCATCGCTGGCGAAGCTCATGATCCGCTGAGCGACGTTCATGCCATCGCCAACGATATTGGTTGCCCCGTTGAGATCAGTGATCAACTTGATGGGTCCAAGATTGATTCCGATTCTGAGCGCCTGGGCTGCTTCCTCAGGCGTCGCCGCAACGCCGTTTCTAATCGCTGTCGCGACAAACAGCGCATCTTCGGGATCACCCGGGAAACAGATCGCAGCACCGTCGCCGCTGTCAACGATGACGCAGTCGTGCTCAGCAAGTCCACTGACGGCTTCGGCGATGACCTCCTCCAGACGTTCCTTCATGATCAACTGTTCTGCGTTCGCTACTTTGGAGAATCCAACAATGTCAACGAACACGATGCTACAGATCGTCGTACGTCCGGTATGCCTGGTCATCGAGCATCCGTTTCTTTGATCATCTTGAGGGCTTCTATCATGCTAAGCCGCATCCGATTAAACGAAATGGCGAGGCCTCCGATTTCATCATCTCGTTTCTCATCAAACACTCCGACGTCGAAGTCTCCGGTGCTGAGCTTGTCGGCAGTGACCGCCATATTTGAGATCGGTCGGATGATCAAGCGTGTTAGAAGTCGATTGAGCACGATGTATACGACAGCAAAAATGACACATAGCGAGCTGACAAAGACCAAGAACGCTCGCCAAGCTCGTGCTTTGGGTACTGACGTCGGTATCGAAACGATCTGCGCACCCACCACTTCGCTGAGTTGCCAGCCAAATCCATTGGCAGAACCATATTGCTCGACTAGCGAGGGCGGCGCCATAGCCGACGTGCCATGACATTCGAGGCAGGACGCATGCTGGACCTGGATAGGGCTTGCTATGTACATCGACGGGCCGCTAGGTGTTGAGCGGACTCCGGTGAGGATCTTCTTGTCCATAGGCAGCTTACGAAACGTCTCCACCAGATCCGCTTCCCAATCAAGAGCTCTATTCCTTGGATTCGTTGGATTGAGCGTTGCCTCTTTGTAGCCGAAGTCACGATACGTGTCCGATAGTTTGCCAAGCACTTGGCTCGCTGCGTAGGCTGGCACCGACTGCTGAACAAAGTGATCGCTTAACTGGCCAGCTAGAAGTGGTTGAAGTTCCTGCGAAGTATAGGACCGTACTGCATGTGCAGCTTCAATCATGAGGTTCGCTGTGTGGGCCACTTCATCTTGGGTGTTTCGCTGCAGCATCACGTAGGACAAACCAGCTGAAACAATAAAGCCGGGAAGAAGTACGACGGTAAGGATTAAGTTGAATCGAAATCTCAAGCCCACAGAATTCTACCTCCTCCGCTGTCAGGTTTACCGGCAACGGCAATATGTGCTGCCACGCATTGCAAAAGGATTCAGAAGCCGAGGAACAGGATACACAATAGATATGTCTGCCAGCTAACTATCAGTTGGCGAGCTGATCGACAAGGAATTTTATGAACGGAGGAAACGACCTGACACTCAGAGCTCATATGCAAAAAGTTGAGCGAAAACAGTCTATTATGGCATCCGCATTCTGTCTGGAACAGCAAAGCCATGGCCGCTGTGGACTGCTTTCGCTTGGAGCCACTACGAGCGGGTGAAACACATGCCATGGAGCTGTTCCTGGAATTGGGCGGCGGTGTGATGAAGGCGGCGACGTATCGAGGTGGGTGAGGGCCCACCTGAACCTCCCAGAGGAGCGATAGGCGTCATGACAAAGGATGCCGTCACCGACCCCGCCGATGAGCCTTGCTTCGAACAACGGCTCGGCCTGATGATGAGAAACGTCATGCGGTCCTTCGAGCATGGCCATCCTCCTTCGAAACGATCATCTGTTCAGCGCTGTGGTTACCGTTGAATGAATGGTGAGTGAACAGCGTCGCGAAGCCCGGCTACGAGCCGAGTTGTTGCAACGAACATGTCTTTGTTTGTGTCCATAAGAGGTCTTGGCTATATAAAAACGTGCGATCATTTATATGCGCCTCTCCATCAGCTCCGCCTATTCTGAATTACCTCGCTGCTTGCGGCGAGGGTCTTTATTGCGAGGGATTTTATTTATTTTGAATATTCTATATTGAGTGAAGCTTTCATCATTTTTTTAACATTTCGACTTAGCATTGGTTCGGTAGGCACCTCGATTCACCGATAGGGGCATCGCCGATCAAAATCGAACGGGCGTAGTCGCTGGAGAGGCCTCTTGCAAAGGTGATGGCCAAGCCGCGGAAGCGGTGATTCCGCATTGATCATCTGACCAGATCAGAAGTCGACGGAAGGAGAGTATCGTGGATCGGATTGCAGCGCTGTCGACCGAGCAGGCGGATGAAGCTCCATCTCCCGAGCGTGAAGTGGCCGAAAAACCGACTGCCTCCGGCCGGGATTGGGGCCAGCATCCGCTTAACCTCAGGGTCACATTGCCGCTGCCGTTCTGTCGCTGGTACGTCACGCTGGTTGCTGGTCCGGAAAGGCGTTGCGCGGAAAGGCTGGTCGCGGAGCGGGAAAAACACCCGTTGGATACGTTGCCTAACCTGATGTTTCTGCTTTCGATCGGCATCGTCACGTCGACACTCATGCTTGCGGCGGCCTCACTGGTCCTCATCCATGGCTTTGGCTGGTCGATCAATCTGACGATACCGGCCTAGTGGTCCGGATCAATCTCTCGATTCCCAAGTGACTGATCGCAGAGACAATCAGAACCTTGGGAAGTGGTTCCTTTGCCTCGATCCGGAGGGAACCTTTTTATCGCAACGAACCACGAGCCGGCTGCCTTCCCAAGGCTCATCCGACGTCACGGAAAAGTTGCCCCCAGCCCTCGATCACAGCGGGATCGACGCCGGCGCATTTGAGGGATTTCCAAAGCGCTGTTGCGACTGTGTCGTAGATGGGAAGGCCAAGTTCCGCTTCCATCTCGGCAACGATGCCGGCGCCGCGGAGATTGGTGCAGAAGATGGTGATGGCGTCGATATTGCCGTCGCTTGCGACTTCCCGGCACATCTTGCGGATGGTCTCTTCGCTCACCTCTGAGAAACTATAGTTGCCGGGGTCACCGAGATGGCGTTCGGCGGGGCAGGTGAAGCCAGCATCTTGGAAAGTCTGGATGATCGCCGCCTGGATGTCGTCGAGATAAGGCGTCACCAGGCCAAAGCGACGAAGGCCTGTAATCCGAAAAACCTCTATCAGGGCGAGAACGGAGGAGCAGGCGGGGATGCCGGTCCGTTTCCCGATCGCAGCTTTAAGCGCTTCATCCTTGTCCAGGCCGAGCCAGCCCGCCGACGTGCCGTTCCAGCAGATGACATCCATCCGGGCATCGGCAAGGAGGCTTGCCGCCTCGAGCATCGGCTCGATCTCGAACTGGCCGCGCGCCTGATCCTTGAGCGAGATCTCGGTAACGGCAAAGCGGCCGAAGTGAGCGCTGACCTCCGGGAGGCCCGAGAGCATGGCAGCGCTCATCGGCTCCAGCACCGTATTGGACGAGGGGGTGAGCATGCCGAGACGTCGCTGTTCCGCAGCAACCACTGTCATTCTCATCCTCCTATGTTCTCAACCCATGTCAAATCTGACCGAGCGATGCTGATTGATCAATAAAACTTTCGGAAAATTCGAAAAATATAATATTCAATAAATAAATAAAAATAATAACCCTGAGTATGCCTAGTTATTTATTATTTTCGTTTGTCAAAAAGAGAGTTGATGCTAAGCATCATCTTTAGTTGATATAAATCAGACCTGGAGATGTTATGAAACAGCGTCATGGAAACGCTGGCCTTGTTGCCGCCTGTTGTGTCGTCGCTCTTGCCGCCTGCTCGTCGGATCAAGGGAGTACGCCGCTCGCTTTCAACACCGATATCGAACCTGCTGCCGCGCCGGCGGGTTTTGATCCCGGTAACCTCACGACCGCAGCGCTGTTCCCACCCAATCCGAAGCCCGGCCACTGCTATGCGCGCGTCCTGCTGCCGGCGACCTATGATGTCAGCGAGGAGAAGGTGCTGGTTCGCCCGGCCGAAAAGAAAATCGAAATCAAAGAAGCCCGCTATGAGTGGACCGAGGAGGCGGTGCTGGTCAAGGAAGCCTCGACCCGCCTTGAGACCGTGCCTGCTGAATATGAGACCGTGACCGAAAAGGTGCTGGTCAAGCCGGCGGGGCGCAAGCTCGTGACCGTGCCGGCAACCTACAGGACGACCGAGGAGAGCATCCTCGACAAGCCCGCTCACACCGTCTGGAAGCGCGGCAGCGGCCCGATCGATAATGCGCTCAAGACCACCTATGACGAGAGCACCGGCGAGGTCATGTGCCTGGTCGAGGTTGCCGCCACCTATCGCACCATCGAGAAGCGTACCCTGATCGCTCCGGCGACCACCAAGGAGGTGGTGACGCCTGCCGAATACAAGACCGTGACCAAGAAGCGACTGAAGTCGGCGGCGCAGACGCGCGAGGTGACGGTGCCGGCCGAATATGAGACGGTGCGTGTGCAGAAATTGATTGAACCCGCGCGCGAGCAGGCGACCGAGGTGCCGGCACAGTACGAAACCGTATCGAAGCGCGCCAAGCTCACCGACGAGAAGCTCGCCTGGCGGGAGGTCCTTTGCGACGTCAACATGACCGCCGACGTGGTCCGCACCCTCCAGACGCGCCTCAGCCGTTCCGGCCACTATGGCGGGCGTATCGATGGCCTGTTCGGCCCCAAAACCATCCGCGCCGTCAACAGCTACGCGAAGGCCAAGAAACTCCCGGTCGGCGCCAGCTACATTCCGATCGAAACAGCCTCGGCATTGGGTGTGGAAAGCTAAGTTTTTCATTAGCTTGAAGGGCGGTTCCCCCATCTCGTGCTCTGTGGTCAAATGAAGCATCGGTCGGGTGATTTCCTGGCCGTGCATCGCTCGATCATGGAGGCGAGATGGGCATTGATGAGTTGGGCTTCGACGCTCCTCTTCCGGAAGGCATACGCTCCCGCTTTGTCGAAGGCATCAACGGCCTGCGGATGCACATCCTCGAAGCTGGCTTTGAACTCCCCGGGAAACCTTGTGTTCTGCTGCTCCACGGCTTTCCCGAAATCGCCTATAGCTGGCGCAAGATCATGTTGCCGATCGCTCGTGCCGGCTATCATGTCGTAGCCCCCGATCAGCGCGGTTATGGCTGGACCGAAGGCTGGGACGGCAGCTTCGATGGCGACGTCGGCGCTTTCAAGCTCCTGGCCATCGTCCGCGATGCACTGGCCTTGGTATCCGCCCTCGGCCACCGCACCGTTGCGGCTGTCGTCGGCCATGATTTCGGCTCGCCGGTCGCCGCATTTTGTGCGCTTTCGAGAAGCGATGTGTTTCAATCCGTTGCTCTGATGAGCGCCCCCTTCGGCGGCGCGCCGGCCCTGGCATTCGACAGTGGGCACAACCCCTTGCCGACGTCGCCTGTGCTCGACATTCATGATGAACTGGCCAAGTTGCCGCGGCCACGCAAGCACTATCAGTGGTACTACTCAACGCGCGGGGCCGACGACGACATGATGAACTGCGGGCAGGGCGTTCAAACCTTCCTACGCGCCTACTTCCATCACAAAAGCGCTGATTGGCAAGGGAACCAGCCGTTCCAGCTCAAGGCCTGGTCGGCCGAAGAGCTCGCGAAAATGCCGACCTATTACGTTATGGATCTAAACGCGACGATGGCGGAAACGGTGGCGCCTTTCATGCCGAGCGCGCGAGAAATCGCATCTTGCCGCTGGCTTTCTGATGAGGAGCTCGCCATCTATGCGCGCGCCTTCGAGAGGACTGGTTTTCAGGGCGGTCTTCAATGGTATCGTTGCATGACCGATCCAGATTTGGCGAGAGACCTGACACTCTTCTCAGGCCGCACCATTGACATCCCCTCTTGTTTCATCGCTGGGGCCAGCGATTGGGGCGTTTATCAAAAACCGGGCGACTTCGAACGCATGCAGAACGAGGTTTGCACCAGCATGACGGCTTGTGATCTCATCGATAGTGCTGGTCATTGGGTGCAGCAGGAGCAGGCAGAAGCGGTTGTCGACCTTTTACTGCCGTTCATCGAAAATGCCGCTGGTCGCCGGGCTTAAGAGGTGTTTGGGTGCGAGGTTGTGCGCTCGGCCCCATCGTCGTCTTTCGGCAAAAGGGTAATCTCGAAGAGCCGGTCATGGCTGAGCGCCGGTATCTTCCGTCTTGCTGCTGCCACGTCTTCCAGATCGAGATCGGCGATAACGAGCCCCGCATTCTCACCGCCGTCGGCGAGGGGGGCACCCCAGGGGCCGACAATGAGTGAGTGACCGTATCGAGCTAGCTTGCCTTTGACGTCACCACATTGACAAGGGGCGACCATATAGGCGCCCGTCTCGATGGCTCTTGCTTTGATGAGCGTGTGCCAATGATCGCGCCCTGTTTTCCTGGTGAATGCTGCGGGCGCGAATATGATCTCGGCGCCAGCTTTCGCGAGGGTGCGGTAGAGTTGTGGAAAGCGAATATCATAGCAGATCGTCAATCCGAGGCGGCCGAAAGGCGTATCCACGAGCACGGCTTTGTCACCAGCTTTGATCAAAGCACTTTCGCGGTAGGACTCACCGCCATCCAGATCGACGTCGAAGAGGTGAATCTTATCATAGCGCGCAACGATGCTGCCGGCATCGTCGATCAGATAGGATCGGTTGTTGATCAGACCGTCGTCACGTCTGATGGCGATGGAACCGATCAAAATCCAGCGCGCCTTCTGCCGGGCCAGATCTCTAAGCGTCGCCAGGCCGACATGGTGTTCTTCCTTATCAGCACCGAGCTGCAGCCGGCCGCGACTGATACCGTAGGTGGTGGCGTATTCGGGTAGGCAAATCAGATGAGAGTCGGCAGCAGCTGCTTTGGCGATCAGTTTTTCCAGCTGGCGGAGGTTGCGGTCGATATCGGCGCTCGCACAATGTTGGATGCAACTCACTCTGAGCGCTCGTGTCATGGCTTCTCTCCCAAGAAGGCTGATCCGTGACTTCGACCTCCAATCATCAAACTATCTTCCGAATTCGAGGCGTTTCAAGCCTCATGAGTGAGAACTGAACTGGTTGACCTATCAGCGTGTTGACGAGATCCGTCTGTGCTGATGGTCTGACGGCCATCGAGAGTGGCGGGGCATGGCCTGTTTTTGGGTCGTCGAGGCGACCGGCAGTCGGATCTTTTGCTGAGTTGGGATGAGCTGCCGCGTTCGGCGGGCGATCCTTTCTACGATCGGCTTCAGGGCGTTTTGCGGACGGCCGATTTCGATTGTTTTGTCGAGGAGCTTTACGAACCCTACTCTTCGTCATCGACACGAGGGCGTTCGTCGCTGCCGGATCATTCCTGGCTTTCCAAGACGCGGCCGGGCAAGAAGCTGTCTAACGAGGACTGGCAGAGCCCCGCCGATCCCGATGCCAGGATCGCGAAGATGATGGATGGGCGAACTCGGCTCGGCTACAAGCCGGAGCATGGGGTCGATCTCGATAGCGGTGCGATCGCCGCCGCCCCGATCCACACCACCGATCAAGGCGACACCAAGACCCTGCCGACGACGCTTGAAGTGGCTAAAGCCAATCTCAAAACCGTTGGTCGGGCGCCGATCCAGAACGATCCGGCCGAGCTGGTCGAACGCGGCTTCGCGCTTAACCTGGATCGAGGCGGCATGCGCCGAGCCTGGCTGCGGAGCCAGGGCAATTCTTCTCATACCATTCAAGATAATCGTCCAGCGCCTCGCCGACTGTCAGCGGCACCCGCCTTGCCACCACCACATCAGGGCCGCCGAGCTGCTGCTCTGCGAACCACTCCCGCGCCTATGCCATGCTCCATCAGCAAACTGAATTCTGTGAATGTGTCATTGAACTAGGCAGGCCTTTCACCGAACAGATCGGATAAATCAGCAAAAGCCAAGGCTCGGCTCGAAAAATTTAGTGCAACAAAGCTAACCTCTCTACAAATTTGCGACGGAACTGCCCGGTCGTTGGAAAAAAACTAAAAAAGTCCCTTCTCGGGAATAATTTTGGCCTCCCGGCTGTCTTTTATGACCCCTGCTCATCAGGGGAGGGCGGACGAAGGCCTCCCGGATCGGGAGAATGTCGGCGCCGAAGGGGTGACAACCGAGGCGGCATTTAAGCCTTACAAGGGGAGACATGTCATGGCGACCAAACGGGGCGACAATCGAAACAACGCGCTGAACGGTACGAGCGGCAATGACCAGCTATTTGGCCTTGGCGGCAATGACCGGCTGCGTGGGCAAGGGGGCAATGACGAGTTGCATGGCGGCGGCGGCAACGACACACTGATCGGCGACGAGGCCCGGGATACCTATTTTTTTGGCAGAAACTTCGGGCAGGATATTGTTCAGGACGACGATGATAGCCGCGGTTCCAATGGCGGTGATCGTGCGGTGTTTCAGAATGACCGGTTCCGCGATGCCCGTACGCAATTGAGGAATGGCGATCTGATCGTCACCACTAAGAATGGCAGGGTGACGTTCAAGGGCATTTCCAGCAACAAGAACGGCGTCGAGGAATTTCAGTTCACCGATGGGCTCGCCACCTGGAACGGTTCGCGCCTGGTGTTGAATAGTGGCGGCACGGCGCCGAGGCCCGGCTCAAGCAGACCGACCAACGGCAATGACACGATCATAGGAACCAGAGGCAACGATCGGATCAATGGTCTCAGGGGCAATGATCGGCTCGAGGGAGGCCAGGGCCGTGATACCTATGTATTTGATGCCAATTTCGGCCGCGACCTCGTTCGCGACGATGATGGTAGCAGCGGGTCCAATCCGGGTGACGTCATCCATTTCCGGGCGGATAATCTGAGAGACGTCAGATCCGCCCGAGCGACCGGGAGAGGCTCGAACGCCAATCTGGTGATCACAACAAGAAACGGCACCGTCACTATCGAGGACTTCCAATCAGAACGGCATGGAATTGAGGTTTTTCAGTTCAAGGACAAGATTGCCGTTTGGAATGGAAAGAAATTAATTAATCCAGTTGATACGTGGATTTCTGCAGTTCGAAAATTTGGGCAGCTTGGAAAAGAGGAAAAGAGATTAGCCGATATCTGTATGCGGGACATGAGTAGGCTATCAAGGCGGGAAAGGGAATTCGTAGCGATTGCGGCGCTCAATGTCGCACGCGAGACCCGATCAAGTGATCGAAAAGGCTTGGAAATGAGGGCCTCACAGATCGGTTTTAACTCGCTTCCGCCAGATATTGCCCATAAGAATCAAGACTTTATAGGAGACCGTGATATCTACCGAGCGTTTGTCGTTGCGGCGGCAACAGGGGGGTTAATAGCTCTTTCCCGTGTGGCTACCGCTGCAGTGTTTGGAGGGGCGGTGTTGACGGCTCCTGTGGCGTTGACAGCATTAGGAGTCGGAGCGATTTCCGCATTAGCCTATAGAGGAGCTCTTGCCTATATCGAAATCAGATCCCAACAGCAGAATAGGAATGGTGGAGGCGACGGCGGGGGGCGAAATCGCCACCCTGACGATGGCAGCAGCGGCAATGGTGCGACTCGTGGCGGCGACCGGGGCGATGGCACTCGTGGCAATAGCTGTACTGGAACTTGCCGACCCATCGTCCTCGATCTCGACCGCGACGGCTCTCTCGACCTTGTGAGCGACAGCCAAGGCGGCTGGACCGGTCCGTCCGACGGTTTCCTCGCGATCGACGCCGACGGCAGCGGAGCGATCGATCAGG
>JBPCVQ010000275.1:0-24808 GCA_051010395.1 Geminicoccaceae bacterium
AAGGACGAAGCTATCGATGGATCGCACGGGATCTCGGAATCAGCAAAAATACCGTCGCTGACATCGTCAAACGACATCGCCAAATCGCTTAGCGTGTCATTTCGCCCCCTCCCGCAAACGACCCGCATCTGGCCAATGCTCCGGTGTTTTTTTTGATCGTCCCTTGAAGGCGAAGACGGTGCCATCGACGGTGGTGACGATCAGGTCGGCGCGTTTGTCGGTATTCAGATGATCAGCGCTTAGCAGGCTACCGAACCCGAGTGTTCCATCCATCGTCAACCGCCCCCATGGACGAAGCCCCCGCACGTCGTCCCCCTTATAGAAATAGACCGCGCCAGCGGGTTCGGCAGATCCTTCAAGGACCTCGCCGGGGGCACCGACGGCGAGGTCGGGGATATCGTCGCCATCGAAGTCGCCGACGGCGAGGCTGTGGCCGAAACGATCGCCGGCCTCGTCCCCGTCGAGGATGTTGTCGGGGGCGGAGCCATAGGTCTGGATCAGGCCATAGATGTCGCCGGCGCTCAGCTTGGGCACGCCGGTTGAGAAGTTGCGGGTCGCATCCTTGACGCAGGCGACCATGATCGAATCGAAGTCTAGGGCGGTAAGGGGACGGTCGTCTTCGAGATAGCGCTCGCCGTCTTTGCCGGTGACGGCGCAGGCATCCTCGAAAGCCGCATCGGGGCGAGCATATTCGTGGCCAAAGCCGAGAGCGTGACCGAATTCATGCACGGTCGATTTCGCGTTGATCGATAGTGAGGCCAGGCCCCAGAGCTTGGGGAGTTCCATGCCGTCAGGTATTCCATCAAGGCTGCGGCCCCGCGCCCGTGTCTTGGGATGGCTGTCGCTCAAGCGAATGCGAATGCCGGGATCACCTTTGCGGCACGCACCCCAACCCTCGAAGGTGATAGCCGATTCCCTGGCCCAGGACTGTTCCACCGATTTTCTTATCTGCTTTCGATCCTGCTTGTAGTCGGATTTCGGATCTTCGAAGCAGACGTTGATCGGCATATCCGCCCAGACCGAACCCTCGGTCAAGGTAAGCGCGATGGCTATGTTGTGGGTGAAAAGTGCTGATGACAGGAATAGAACGACCCTTCTGAACATGAACGTCTCCCTGGCGGTTAGGGCCGGCGTGTGGGTCATCCCTTTCTGATATGCGCCGGGCTGGCTCAGTTGGAAGGTCTCTGGTCAACAGGGCTGACTATTGGTTTTGCCTATAATGAGTATTGGTCCGGGCCAACTTGTTCCGCTCTCGAGTTCGAACAATTCTAGATAACGAACGCGCGAAGACGTCTTGATCGTTCAAGGACGAACAATAACGGGAGGCGGACCGATCAAAGAAGGTCCAACGAGACGTGACGTCATGTCGTCAGCGGTCGGACTTGCTGGTCTGACGCTGTTTTCAAACGCATCCGAGGCTGCGAAGAAACCCGAGCAGCTGCCGCCGCAGGTCGGCGATCGCTTCCAGATCACCAAAGGGCCGTTGAAGGGTGAGCTGCTGCGCCCTGAACTCCTCAAGGTCGGAGAGGCGCCGGTGATCGGTTTTCCCTTCGCACCAGGCGAGGATGTTTTACGCAAAAAGAACCGCTTGAACCGGCTTTTGATGGTGGCGCTTGATCCGTCCGGTATGGAAGAGGAGACACGTGCGCGGTCTGCAGGCGGCGTCTTGATCTACTCGGCGATCTGCACCCATCGAGGTTGCACGATCCAGTCCTGGAAGGCGGAGGAGCAGGTATTGCGCTGTCACTGCCACCTTTCCGAATTCTCGCCGTTCGACAATGCGAAGCCGCTAACGGGGCCGGCGAAGAAGCCGCTCGCAGCGGTGCCCGCAGCCGTCGACGATGAAGGCTTCGTGGTGGCGACCGCGGAGTTCACGCGAAAGCCCGGCGCATCGAAGAAGTGAGAAAGGAGAGGGGAGAAAAAGTACGTTCTTGAATCTCGAAGGGCCTGAAAACAAAGAACTACAGGGAGGGCAGAGGATGAGACAGTGGGGTAGATTTCGAACGAGCATGCTGACGACGACGCTCATAGCAGGCTTCGGCATGGCGGCCATTGCGGCGGATTATAATCCGGTTACAGACGAGCGGTTGCAAAACCCGGAGCCCGAGAACTGGCTCTCCTGGCGTGGCAATTACGAAGGCTGGGGCTATAGCCCTCTCAATCAGATCACCGCTGAGAACGTCAAGAACCTGGTGCCGGTCTGGTCCTACTCGACTGGCGTGGCTGAAGGGCATCAGGCGCCGCCGATCGTCAATGACGGCATGATGTTCGTCACTACCCCGCAGAACCAGATCATCGCGATGGATGCCGCGAGCGGCACCGAGAAGTGGCGCTATGTACGCGAGATTCCCGACGATCTGTTCCAGCTGCATCCGACCAATCGTGGTCCAGCCCTCTATGGCGACAAGATCTACATGTCGACCGTGGATGCCTGCGTGGTCGCCTTGATGGCCGAGACTGGTGAGGAAGTCTGGGACGTCTGTGTCGGTGACTACACTGATGGCTATTATTCGACACTCTCGCTGCTGGCGGCCGAAGGAGTGATCGTTACGGGCGTGTCGGGTGGTGAATACGGCATTCGCGGCTACGTCGTCGCCCTCGATGCCGAAACCGGCGAGGAAGCCTGGAAGACCTATACCATCCCAGGACCTGGCGAACCCGGCCACGACACCTGGACGGGCGACAGCTGGAAGACCGGTGGTGGTTCGGTCTGGATGCAGCCCAATTACGACAGCGAGAACAAGCTCGCTTATGTCGGCACCGGCAATGGCGGACCCTGGATGCCGGATGCACGTCCTGGTGACAATCTCTATACAACGTCCGTGATCGCCGTCGACATCGCGACCGGCGAGATCAAGGGGCATCACCAGTACCACTGGAATGACGCCTGGGATTGGGATGAGGTTTCGGCCCCGCTCCTGATGGATGTCGAGCGTGACGGCAAGACGATCAAAGGCCTCGTCCATGCCGGCCGTAACGGCTATATCTGGACGATGGAGCGGACGGCTGATGGTCCGATCAACTTCATTGCCGCCGACAAATATGTCCGTCAGACCGCGTTCGAATCGGTCGATCCCGAGACCGGACGGCCGAGCTACAACGAGAACGCGACGCCGGGCATCGACAAGGAGGCGTTGTTCTGCCCGTCGCTCTGGGGCGGCAAGGACTGGCCACCTGAGGCTTACAATCCGAACACCGGCCTCTTCTACATCCCCGCGCATGAGAACCTCTGCTCAGAGTTCGGCGGTGTGGCGCTCGACGAGCGTGAGCCGGGCGAGCTTTATATCGGCGTGCCGATCGACGTCATTCTCTCGAGCATGCGTTTTGACGAGAGCGTCGACACCAGTCAGCCGGTCACCATCGGGCAGCTGCAGGCATGGGACATCAATACCGGCGAGATGAAGTGGGCGCATGACTTCAAGGACATGGAGTTCTGGGGGCCGCTTTTGACGACGGGCGGCAATCTTCTCTTCACCGGCGGTACGCCTGATAGGAAGTTCCGCGCGTTTGATGCGACCTCCGGCGAGGTGCTCTGGGAGTTCCCGACCAACTCCGGAATCACCGCGGTACCTTCGAGCTTCAGCGTCGACGGCAAGCAGTATATCGCCGTTCAGTCCGGCTGGGGCGTGGATGCCGAGCGCATGCACGGTCTCCTGAAGGACATGTTGCCCGAGGGCCGGACGTCACCGGTACCGCAGGGCGGTGCGATCTGGGTGTTCGCTCTTCAGGAGTAGAGGACGAAAGGAAACGCCAAAAATAGGGCAGGAAGGCAATGAAAATTAAGAAAAGGCAACAGGCTCTGGGCTGGGACCAAAGCGGTCCCAGCCGCATCTTCTTGACGGTCTCGGGGCTTCTCGGTCGCGGGGCGGCCACCTTGTTTTTAGCATCGGGTATCGCCTTCGCAACAGCACAGGATTTGCCGCGCACCGATGACGAGCTGGTCGATGTGATAAGAACGGCGATCGATGCCAAGGACTACGAACCGTTCGAGGAACTCGTCAATTGGGAGGGCGCCGGTAAGATCAAACGCCGGATCGTTCGCTTCGAGATCCGGCGAGGCTTCGGCCGTAAGATCGATACGATCGCGATTGAAGATTTTCCTGAAGGCGGGTTGGCGAAGATCGACGCGATGAAACAGGTGCGCGTCAACATGCCGGTCACCCATCGGGTACGCGTGACGTTCGACGAACCGCCGCTCGAAAAGACGGGCAGGCAGCCGACGTCGGTTTTCCTGGTTGGCAAGCAGGACGGCGCTTATCGCATTGCTTTGGTGGTGCGCAATTTCGATGACGATGATAATGACTGACCTCGTGACGATGACGTCGCGATGAAAAAAGAAGGTCGATAAGGAGGGATCTGATGATCGAGTTAAGCGTAAATGGGGACGTGCGTCAGTTCGACGGCGACCCCGAAATGCCCTTGCTTTGGTATCTTAGGGACGAGCTACAGCTCACCGGATCGAAATATGGCTGCGGCGTCGGCCTTTGCGGTGCTTGCACCGTGCATGTCGATGGCGAGGCGCAGCGCTCCTGCACCTATTCGATGCAGGATGCCGCTGGCACTCAGGTCACCACGATCGAGGGACTGGACGCCGAGGGCAATCATCCGGTGCAGGCGGCATGGCGCGAGCTGAACGTGCCGCAATGCGGTTTTTGCCAGTGCGGCCAGATCATGCAGGCGGCCGCTCTCCTGGCCGAGAACCCCAACCCATCAGATCAGGAAATTAACGAGAGCATGGTCGGCAATGTCTGCCGATGCGGCTGTTATCAGCGCATCGCTGCGGCCGTGCGCCAAGCGGCGACGGGAGCCTGAGCCATGTTGCATTATCTCAACCAGCACCTGGCGCCTCTTCCGCAAACTGCGACCGCGCGCGCCCTTATCGAGAATGTCAGCCGGCGTTCGTTCCTTAAAGGCAGCGCCACCGGCGCGGGCTTTGTGGTCGCGATGCAGCTCGTGCCGCTGAACGCGGCCGAGGCGTTTGAGACCTATGACCACGGTGGTCACGCCATGCCGAACGGCGTGGTCATGAACCCGCATCTCTTCGTCTCGATCGATCCGGACGGCACGGTGAACATCGTCACCATTCGCTCCGAGATGGGCACCGGCGCGCGCACCAGCCTGCCCATGGTGATCGCTGATGAGCTGGAAGCCGACTGGACCCGGGTGAAACTCACCCAGGCTGAAGGCGACGAGCCGAAATATGGCAATCAGGACACGGATGGCTCGCGCAGCATGCGCCATCACATCCAGGTCTGCCGTCAGATGGGCGCTTCGGTCAGGCATATGCTTCGTCAGGCTGCAGCCGATCAGTGGGGCGTGGATGTCGCTGAAGTCGAGGCGGTCAATCACGAAGTCATCCACGAGGGCTCGGGCAACCGCGCCGGCTATGGCGATATCGGCCAGGCCGCCATGGCGCTCGAGGCGCCCGATATCACGACGATCGCCTATAAGGACGAGAGCGAGTTCCGCTATATCGGCAAGGGTGAGGTGCAGATCTACGACATGCACGACATCACCACCGGCGCCGCTGTCTATGGCGCGGACGTGCATCTCGACGGCATGAAATATGCCGTGATCGCCAGGCCGCCCGTCGTTGGCGGCAAGGTGGCGTCGCTGGACGACAGCGCCGCCCTTGCGGTGCCGGGCGTCGAGAAAGTGGTGCAGATGGAAGGGCACACCATGCCCGCCAAGTTCCTGCCGCTCGGCGGTGTCGCGGTGATCGCCAGCAACACCCATGCTGCACTGAAGGGCCGCGAAGCCCTGGTGATCGAGTGGGATGACGGTCCCCACGCCGTCTATAACAGCGCACCCTATATGGAGGAGATGAAGGCGACCGCCGAGCAGCCCGGCAAGGTGATCCGCACCCAGGGCGATGTCGACGGCGCACTGTCCGGTGCAGCCAAGACGTTTACTCAGACTTACACCCAGGATCACATGGCCCACATTCCGATGGAGCCGCCGGCGGCAATCGCCAGCTATGCCGACGGCAAGCTCGAAATCTGGGCGCCGGTGCAAAGCCCCTACGGTACACGCATCGACGTTGCCGAATATACCGGCGTTCCGATCGAGGATGTGCGCGTGAACGTCACGCTCCTCGGCGGCGGTTTCGGGCGGAAGTCGAAATGCGACTTTGTCCACGAGGCGGCGAAGCTTTCGATGGAGGTGGGTGCGCCGGTTCGGGTGCAGTGGACGAGGCAGGACGATGTCCAGCACAGCTTCTATCACACCACGTCTGCCGAACGGATCGAAGTGGCGCTGGATGCCGACGACAAGCCGACCGGCTTGCTGTATCGCACTGTCGCTCCGTCGATCCTCTCGACCTTCGCCCCGGACAGCGGTGAGCAGTTCTTCATCGAATACGGGATGGGCTTCGCCGATCTGCCCTTCGAGATCCCGAATATCCGATGCGAGAACGGCAAGGCGATGGCGCACACCCGCATCGGCTGGTTCCGCTCCGTCTCCAACATCCCGCGCGCCTGGGCCGTGCAGTCCTTTGCCTCCGAACTGGCTCACGAGCTGGGACGGGACGAAAAGGAGGTGCTTCTCGAGCTCATCGGTTCGCCTCGGAAGATCGATCCGAAGGAAACCGGTATGCCCGAGGATCTCTGGAACTACGGCGATCCCTATGACGTCTTCCCTAACGACACGGGCCGGCTTGCCAATGTCGTCGAGCTCGCCTGTGAGAAGGCGGGCTGGGGCAAGGACCTACCGGAAGGGGAGGGGCTTGGCCTCGCCGTGCACCGGAGTTTCCTGACTTACGTCGCCGCCGTCTGCCATGTGAATGTCGATGACGACGGCACGGTGCATGTGCCTGAGGTGCATATGGCCGTCGACTGCGGCTTCCCTGCCAATCCCGAACGCATCGAAAGCCAGATGCAGGGTGCGGCCGTGCAGGGCATGACCGTGGCGCTGAAGAGCGGCATCACCTTCAAGGACGGGCGCGCCGAGCAGTCGAACTTCGGGGATTACGACGTGGTGCGGATCGACAATTATCCGCAGGAGGTCTACGTGCACGTCGTGCCGCACAAGTTCGAGACCCATGCGACCGGTGTCGGTGAGCCTGGCGTGCCGCCGATCGCACCTGCGATCGCCAACGGCATCTTCAATGCTACCGGCAAGCGCATCCGGCATATCCCGATCCGGCCGGAGGATATCACCGACGCCTGAACATAGCGTATAATAAACGTAAAGGGAGAGAGCCGGCAGGACTGACAGTCCTGCCGGTTTTCTTTTGTTCTATTCTGGGACAGTTCTCACCCTGGGCGGAAAAAGAACCGGGCCTTCCGCTTGTCCTTAGGAGCGAAGCAAATACCCTTATGAAAAGGGTGTCGCTGCATCCCTATTTCAAACGACGCATTTCGATGATTGAAACGAGCCTAGGAGGTGCGTGGTCGGGATGTCGACGAGCCTAGCAATGGAAATCGGGACCGGGCGATGACCATCACGCTCAGGCATCTCGAAATCCTGCGCGCCGTTGCCGGCAACCGCTCGCTCACTCTCGCCGCCAAGCAACTTGGCCTCAGTCAACCTTCCCTTTCCCAGCAATTGAGCAAGCTCGAGGGCGACCTTGGTCAGCGGCTGGTCGATCGTTCTGCCAAAGGCCTGCATCTTACCGACAGCGGTTGCTTTCTCCTCAGCAAGGCCGAACCGATCCTCTCGATGGTCGAAGAGGCGGAGATTGGGCTCGGTCAGTTCGAGCGTGGCGTCCGCGGCCAGATTACCATCGGTGCACTCACCTCGCTCGCCCGCTCCCTGATAACGCCGGCGTCGATCGAACTCAAAGGCCGCTTCCCCGAGATCCAGCTCAACGTGATCGAGTTGTCGCCGCAATCGGTGGTCGGGCAGTTGCAGTCCCGCCGGGTGCAGATCGCCCTCATCAGCAGCGCCATGCTCAGCGATCAGGCCCTTAATTTCACCAAGGTCCAGCTGATGAGCGATCCCTACGTCCTCGCTGTACCCAAAGCCTCAGACGGCAAACCGGCGCCCTTGCGCAAGTCCGTGATCATGGTCGATTTCGGCCAAGCCTATCAGGAGCTTATCAGCGGATGGTATCGGCGCATCGTTCCCGATTTCCAGGAAGTGGCGCGCTGCCGCACCCATGAACTGGCGCTCTCCATGGTTGAAGCCGGCCTCGGCATGGCAATCGTGCCCATGCTCTCGACCCAGGTTAACGGCCGTGTGGTGTTCGACGTCGATCTGTTCGACCTCCCGCTCGATCCACGCAAGGTCTGGGCACTGCTGCCGTCTCAATATCGCTACACGCAGCCCCATGCCCGGGTGCTCGATATCTTGCGCATGGTCGGAAAACGACAGGCTTCCCAAAACCCTGCGCTCGGCCCGGTCACCAGGCTCGGGCAGCGCCAGCGCACCGCCGACATCCCACTCCTCGACGCCTGACCACACCACTTTCTTCGAAGTGACGCCAAACCGTCGCAGCGGCAAGATTCTCGCTGCCAATTCAATGTTTCAGTGGGCAGCAACATGGTATTTATGTAAAAAGCACTTGACCTCTTCAACAACCAGCATGATTCGATCGGGAGATTGCCCATGGCAGACACTGCCGGGAAGGAAGACTATCGTGGACTGGACGTCGGCACGAGCCGAATCGTGCTTGCCAAACCCAATGGCGAGAGGCCGACTTATAACACCCAACTCAACGCCTTCATCTCGCTGCCCTATGCGAAAATGACCGAGAAGATGCTGGTGGACGAGGGTATCTATCACCGGGTGAACGGCAAGGAAATCCTTGCTTTCGGCAACCGAGTGGACGAGTTCGCCAACATGCTCGGCGGCGACACGCGCCGGCCGATGAAGACCGGACTCATCAATCCGGGCGAAACGAAAAGCAAGGAGATGATGGCGCTTGCCCTGGAAGAGATGTGCGGCAAGACGAGAAAAGACGCTAAGATCTGCTTCAGCGTCCCAAGCGCTCCGCCCGACGGCCAGTCTGAGCTGATATTCCACGAGCATGTCATCAAGGATGTTCTGACAGGGCTCGGCTACCAGGCCGAAGCCGTCAACGAGGGCATGGCCATCGTCTATGCCGAACTCGCCGATAATGACCTCACCGGCATCGGCGTCAGCTTTGGCGGCGGTCTCTGCAATGTCTCCGTCTCCTATCTCGGCCTGCCGATCCTTTCGTTCAGCACTGATCGCGCCGGCGACTACATCGATCAATCCGCCGCCAAGGTCACCGGCCAGACCACTACCACCGTTCGCCTCCACAAGGAAAGCAGCGCCTTCAAGATCGGTCGGGATGACGCCAACGGCGTCGATCAGGCTCTCACCATCTACCACCGGGACGTGATCAACCATGTCGCCGAGCGCATGGAAGAAGAGCTGAACGCCAGCCTGCGCCTGCCACGCAGCCTCCGATCAATTCCCCTGGTATTCGGCGGCGGCACCGCCATGGTCAAAGGGTTCGAAACTGCCCTCAAGCAGGCCCTGGAGGACACCAATCTCCCCCTAGAAATCTCTGAAGTCCGCCAAGCCAAAACCACCAACCACACAACTGCAAAAGGCATGCTCCTAGCCTCCATGCTCAACATGTAGCCGTCACGGATGGCGGCGGGGACTTCAATGTTTGGAAGGCCGTGTCCGATTGCGGGCGCGGCCTTTTCCACATGGAGGTTAAGTGCGGTGGAGGGGGAGGTGAGCGCGCTTATAAGGTGAGCGATGGAGCTTGGCGACTGGCTGGGCGCCCCGGTGAAGCATCTGTCACCGGGGACCACAAACAAGAGCACCCAGGTCTTCGGCTCAGGCAACACCGTCAACATGTGAAGCCGTACCACCCGGAGAACAAGTCACCGCCGCGGCGCGTCGCCGCTATTTGGTGATTTGTTCTTTGGTGTCATCTGCGGTGTCAGTGATGGTTTCGCCGGCGGCCTCGATGTCCTTGCCTGCGCCGGCGATGGTGTTGCAGGCGCTTAGGCTGGCAAGGAGGCCGAGAACGATCAGCAGACGGTAGAACATGGTCGTTTCCTCACTGAGGTTTTGTGATTTGGTCTCCGAGATAATGTCGTCTGCGGAATCCTACGGTCAAGAGGGGGGCTGAGGTGTCGGGGGCTACCATTCGATAATTTGTCATAATATATCTTATCGAACTTTAAGCGGAGCGGGCTAGGGGAGCCCCCTGTCGCATGATTTACCTAATTTGTCGTGGCGGCCGGTGCTGCCGGTTCGGCTCCGAGGGCATTCCGGTTGATGAGCGGTGCCGGTGTGCTTGCCGGCGCCTGCACCTGATCGATCACGTGAATGATGCCGTTGCCGGCTCTGATGTCCGATTCCACCATGAGCCCTGATCCGATGGCGATCCTCTCGGTGACGTCGATTTCGATCTCATCGAAGTTGAGCGTTTCGTAGCTCGTACTTTCGCCGGCCATGTCACTGAAGGTCACGCGCGTCGTGAGAATATGATGCCGTATGGTGGCCTCGTCCAACGGGCCGTTCACCGCTTTATCGATCGGCGCGAAGATCGTGTACGCGCCGTCCGGGAGCAGCGTACCGGCGACGCCAGTGGTCTCCAGCGCTTCGCTGAACCGTTTGAGGCTTGGCCTGGCCTTCAGGACGGCGAGCAGGTCCGGTTCTGGTGCTTGCCGCGGTGGCTGGCTGCTGCCGCATGCGGAAAGCGTCATCAGGATGGCGGCGATCGGCAGGATCAGGGGTATCGTCATAGCGGACCAGTGATTGTTGATAATCAATGACAAAGGGCGTTATCGGCAAAAGCCCAACGGACCGACCGGCGAGCAAGAACCGACTTTTGCATAACATGACCTGTGTGAGGTTAACAGACGATCGTCGTACATCATCCCCCTCACTTTCTAGTGAAATAGGAAATTTCACTTGAAAAAGGTAATAATTCCTATATAGTATTTCAGCTGCCCTCCTCTACTTTTCACCGACATCGCCGGGAGACCTTGATGCAAGCGCGCCTGCCTGCCCGCGACCGCTTCGACGACGAGCATCTGCTCTGGCTGAAAAGCCTTCTTCTCCTGACGCTCACGGCACTCGCCCTGATCGCTGCCTGGCAATACGGCCTGTTGCAACAGGTGCTGTTCGATGATCCCTCGGGTCTCGCCTCGACCATCGCGCTGATCTTCGCAATAGCGGTCTTGCAGGGCGCGTTCGCAGTATGGCGGCTCTCGAAAGTCTCGAACACGCTTCGCCTGATCGAACGGCGTATCACGACAGAGCCTGAACTATCCGCAAAACTCCCTGAAGGCCCGGTCCGGCGCTATATCGAAGCCCTTGCGCGGCGGCGTACACCAGAGACCGGCGATGCGCCGGACATGCTGCTGGAAGCCTTCGCCACCGAAGTCACGGCCGGCCACAGTTTCGGCTGGTTCGTCGCCGATGTGCTCTTGTCTCTTGGGCTCTTGGGCACGGTCATCGGTTTCATCGCCATGCTGGCGCCGATCGGTCAGCTCGAAGGTGCTGACCCTGCAGCGGTGAAAGCTGCCCTTTCGGCGATGAGCAGCGGCATGGCGATCGCGCTTTACACCACGCTTACCGGGTTGATCGGTGCGGTTTGGCTAAAGGTGCAGGGCTTTCTCTTGGACAGCGGCGCCGATGATATCAGCAGGCGCATGAAGTGGGTGACCGAACTGCATGGCAGGCGTGATCCGGCGCGCGGCGCCATGTTCGCGAACCGCTCAGCGCTTTCCGCCTTGATCGGCGAGACGGAGAGCACCCATGGTTAGGCGGCGCAATGCCGAACTCGGCTTTACCGACCTCCTGTTCAACGCCCTTCTCGGCTTCGTCGTCATGTTCGTCCTCGCCTTTCTCCTGATCAATCCCGTCGCCAAAACGGGTGCCGTCGACAACAAGGCGGAGTTTCTGGTTACGCTCACATGGCCAGATGGACGAAAGGAGGATGTCGATCTCTATGTCGCCGATCCGGAGGGGCGCCTTGTCTGGTTTCGATCGCGCGAAGCCGGGCTGATGCATCTGGATCGCGACGATCTCGGTCTCGGCAACGACGTGATGGAGGTAGCCGGCAAGAAGGTGGTCAATCCCGTCAACCAGGAGATTGTCTCGATTCGAGGCATCGCCACGGGCGAATATGTGGTCAACCTTCACCTCTATCGGGATGACCGGGGAAAGTCGGTGCCGGTCAAGGTCAAGGTCGAAAAGCTCAATCCAAAGGTGGAACTGGTCTACTATGGCGAGGTGACCTTGAACCGTCGCGGCGAGGAACGGACAGCCGTTCGTTTTTCGGTCGCATCGAACGGCCGGGTGAAGGACGTCAACCGGCTCGCCAAGGCGATTGTTCCCCATAGGCGCCGGATGCAGCGAGCGAATGCATCGGGGGGGCGCTCGTGATGGCCGGCATCTTGAACATGAGTACGCCTGCTCTGGCTCTGGCCGGCCTTTATATGGGCATCGTCCTCCTCCTCCTCGGCCTGCACCTCCGGAGTGGCTGGCCTTGGCCGGTGAAATCGGCGGCGATCGGGCTGGCACTGCCAACGGGCGTCGGTGCGTTTCTAGCCCTCGAGGCCCAGCTGGGATGGCCGAGCCAGAACGCGCTGCCTGCTGAGTTTCAGCTGCATGCTGCCGTAATCGACGAGCCGGGGGCAAACACTGACAACGCTGGCGCGATCTATCTCTGGCTCACGCCTTGGGGTGAGATAGCTTCGATCGAGGAGAGCGGAACGGATGTCGCCATCCCGCCGGATCGCCGCCCCCGGGCGTTTGATCTCCCCTATAGCCGCGAGCTGCATCAGAAGGTTGAAACCATGCAGGAGCGCTTGGAGCGGGGCGAGTTCGTAACCGGCCGGCATGTCCGCAATCAAAGCTGGAAACGGCGATTCGGCCTGCAGGACGGCCAGATTGACCTCGAAGCCCCCCCTCCTCCACCCATGCCGGCGAAGGATGACTGAGAGTTCGTTCGAGACGTTATCGAGCGTGCTCTATGGGGTCATGCGCTCGGGCCGCGCCACTTCATCTTTGGCGGTGTCGGGCGTCGAGGCCAGTGTACGCAGGTCACCGACGAAATTCTTTCGCCAGCTGACGATATCGTTCTCTCGGATCTTGGCATCGAGCCGGCGCCAGCGATCCTGGCGCTCGTCCAGCGGCATGATCAGACTTCGATACATCGCCTCGGCGACAGCCTCGACGTCGTAGGGATTGACGATCACGGCGCCGTCCATGTCATCGGCGGCGCCTGCAAAACGCGAAAGAATCAGAACTCCTGGGTCGTCTGGTGACTGGGCGGCGACATATTCTCGCGCCACAAGGTTCATGCCGTCGCGCAGCGGGGTTACCAAGCCTATCCGTGAAAGCCGGAAAAAACCGGAAAGAGTTCGGCGGGTGAAGCCGCGATTGATGTAGCGGAGCGGCATCCAGTCATATTCGTTGAATCGGCCGTTGATCCGCCCAGAGCTCGCCTCGACCTGGTGTCGGAGATCGAGATATTCCGGAACATCCTGGCGAGAGGGTTGCGAGATCTGAACGAATGTCACTTGCCCCCGCTGGTTCGGATAGTCCTGCAGCAGCATTTCATAGGCGCTCAGGCGTTCCACGATCCCCTTGGTATAATCGAGCCGGTCGACACCGATGATCAGATTGCGGCCGAGCAGCGAACGCGAAAGCCGGTCGGAGGAACGCTTCGCCTCGATCGAGGTCGACATCGCGGCAAAATCATCGACGTCGATACCAATCGGATATTCTTTCGCGCGCAGCTGGTGGTCGCCGACCTGCGCCATACCGTTGTCGAGGGCGTAGCCGATGTTTTCGCGGTAGAGATAGTCATGAAAGTTGCGCAGATCGTTCCGGGTTTGAAATCCGATGAGATCGCACATGCATATCGCGCGCATCAGCTGATCATGCCAGGGCAGCGTCACATAGACTTCCCATGACGGAAACGGGATGTGCAGGAAGAAGCCGATCTTCGCCTTAACCCCGAGTTTGCGCAGCTCTTCGGCCATCGGAATCAGGTGATAGTCGTGGATCCAGATCAGGTCGTCATCGCGCACATAGGGAAAAAGCTGTTCTGCGAACAGGCGATTGATCTTGCGATAGGTGTTGTACCAATCGCGATCGAATGTCGAAAGATCGAGGCGATAGTGAAAGAGCGGCCAGAGCGTACGGTTGGCGAAGCCGCCGTAATAGAGGTCGAAATCTCCCTCATTGAGGTCGAGCGTGATGTAGGTGATGTTGCCGCTTCTAAAGACCTTGGGCAGCGTGGTCGCCTGCTCCGGCGTCTCACCGCTCCAGCCAAACCAGATGCCGCCGGTTTCACGCAGGGTGGCGAGGATACCGACAGCGAGCCCACCCGCTGCTGCCGCCTTCGATCCCGAAAGCGGCGTTACACGATTGGAAACGACGACCAGTCGGCTCAAGAGCGAGATCCTGTCAAGATCTTTGGCAACGCCACGTCAAACAACATCCTCCCAGCTCTTGCTCAGCTTCATTGCACAGTTGATAAGCCCGACATGCGAGTAGGTCTGAGGAAAATTACCCCAGAGTTCGTTCGTCTTTGGATTAATATCCTCCGACAATAGCCCCAGATGGTTGCGGCTCGCCAGCATATTCTCGAACAGCTCGCGGGCTTCCTCGGTTCTTCCGGTGACGATCAGCGCGTCGATATACCAAAAGGTGCAGATGATGAAGGCGTTCTCCGGCTCCCCGAAATCGTCCTTCTTGATGTAACGGAACAGGTGATCGCCGCGCCTGAGTTCGCGCTCCACCGCCTCGACGGTGCCGACATATCGGGGATCATCCGGGTTGATGAAGCCGACTTCGTGCAGGAGAAGCAGGCTGGCGTCGATATCATTCCCGCCAAAGCTCGCAACGAAGCTGTTCAGCTCCTCGTTCCAGGCTTCACGCAGCACCGTTTCGCGGATTTGATCCGCCCTACCCCGCCAATGCTCGGCGCGCTCAGGAAGTTCGAGATGACCGGCTATTCTCGCCAGCCGGTCGCAAGTCGCCCAACACATCACGCTGGAATGGGTGTGCACCCGGGCGATGGTGCGAAACTCCCAAAGGCCTGCATCGGGCACATTGTAGAGCGCAAACGCCTTGTCGCCGATGGTCTCCAGCCGATGGAAGGTATGCTCACCCGCAGGCTGACGGAGGCGCCGGTCGAAGAAGGCCTGGGTGGCGGCCAGGAGGACCGAGCCGTAACCGTCATGCTGATCATGCTCGTAAGCCTGATTGCCGACCCGGATCGGCTGATTGCCGCGATACCCCTTCAGACTGTCGACTTGACGCTCCACTAGCCTCGCTTCGAGACCGATGCCATAGACCGGCTGCAGATAGCCGTCTTCTGCGGCGCCGACGATGTTGCTGATATAGGCGAGGAAATCCTCCATGGTCTCGACATAGCCGAGTGTGTTCAGGGTTCTCACCACGAAATAGGCATCGCGCAGCCAGCAGAAACGATAGTCCCAGTTCCGCCCTTCGCCGTTGATCTCCGGCACCGACGTGGTCATCGCAGCGACGATGCCTCCGGTTTCCTCGAAGGTGCAGAGCTTCAAGGTGATCGCCGCCCTGATCACCGCATCCTGCCATTCAAACGGTACGGAAAGGCGCATGCTGAGCGTTCGCCAATAGCCGATCGTTTGTTCCAAGAACTCCCGGCCGGTTTCGATCACCGGGCTGCGCAGACTCTCGTCCGGGCCGAGCAGCATCACGACTTCTCCCTCCAGAATGAAGGGGGTCTCATCCAGGACGTAAGTGAGCGGCGCGTTGGTGGTCAGTCGCACCCCGGTATCGCTATCGACATAGCGAATATGGTTGCTGCCGCGGGTGATCTGGGGTTTGCGCGCGCCGTAGTCGAAGGTCGGGCGTACACTGAGCGTCACCCTCGGCGTTTCACCGAAGGGGCGGATGATGCGAACCAGCGTGGTCGGTCTGAAAATCCGGCCGAACTGCTGAAAGCGCGGCGCAAAGTCGGTGATCTCGACGCCGTCGCCATGCTTGTCGGTCAGGCGTGTGACCAGGACAGCCGTATTTTCTAGATAGGTCTGCTCGACCGTTTCAAGCTCATCGAGCTCGACGCGGGAGACGCCCTGGCTTTCGTCACCGTTGTTCAGAAGCTTGTTGAAGATGGGATCACCATCGAAGCGGGGAAAGCAGCTCCAGACGATATCACCCTGCTTGTCGATCAGCGCGCTGATGGTGCAGTTGCCGATGATGCCGAGATCGAGCGAATTTTTCATGCACCCTCTCCCGGATCTTGGCTTTGATCACTTATGAGGCCATCGAGCCACTCGATCATCGCCTCGACACCGTCGAGGCCAAACCCTGCCTCGGTTGGACGTTCGTCGACGCCGACTTTGACGGCGATGCCGCCGAGTTCGTTGATCCTGGCAAATCCTGCTTCGTCGGTCACATCATCACCTGCAAAAATCGGGCGTCGCCCTTGAAAGGGTGGTTCCTGCATGAAATCGGCTATTGCCCGGCCCTTATCGAACCCGGGAGGCTTCAACTCGAACACCATCTTGCCTTCCAGCAGGACGAGACCTTCGGGATCGGCTTCGATCAGTCTTCGGACCGTCGCCGCCGCCATTTCACGATGTTGCGCTGCCATACGATAATGCAGCGCCAATGTCAGCCCTTTGTCCTCGACGAAGGTGCCGGGATGGTTCTTCGCGAAGCGTTCGAGTTCCAGCTTGGCCGCCTCCATGCCTGTGCTCGTCAGCGTCGCTCGTTCGATGCTTCCCGGTAGCAATCGCTTTTCCAATCCATGCAGGCCGGATGCGGAGAACGGCAAGGGCTTGAACAGCCGGTCCAGCTGCTCGATCGAACGGCCACTCACTAATGCGAGAGCGCCTTCAGTCGCCGCGATCAGATGCTCCAACAGTAGGCGGAGTTTCTCCGAAACCTTGACGGCCTCCGGCTCCTGCTCGATTGCGACCAGCGTACCGTCGACGTCGAAAAAAAGGGCAGTGTCGCTCAAAGGAGGCCTTGGCAGTGCTCTCAGATCATCAGTCATGAAGGGGACAACAAACCGGGAAAAATGCACAGATTTAAGCAGCCATGCCAGCCTTGGCCTTGAAGCGCACGCTCCCTGGACCTGACATGTGGGTTGCAGTAGATGGAAGCCATCTTTGATCGACGTCCTGTCTTTGCTGGGAGGGAACCTTTTCACCCGGTGAGATCGCGGGTGGATTTGGAGCGCGCGCTTCTTCTTGCCGCAACCGACGGGATCGTTCAAGCGTGAATGGATATCTGGAAAGGTTAGGAGCATGGCTGACAATTCAGCCTTCGCAGGTGATGCACCACTTGGCCGTGAACGCGGCGCAGGACAGTCGGCGGCTGCCTTTCTCGATATCACTTCGCTTTACCTTCTCTATGCGCTACCTATTCTGTTCATCATTGGCCGCGCACCCGCTGATATCGCAGTTTCCCTCATTGCCTTTCTGTTTCTCGCACGGTCTGCGCTCGGCTTTGGCTGGTCTTGGCTCCGAACACCCTGGGTTGGCGCGGGGCTGGTTTTCTGGGCGTATCTCCTCCTGGCGAGTACGCTTGCGCTTTCTCCCGGAGACAGCTTCAGTCGCGCCCTTCCCTTCCTTCGCTTCGTTCTCTTCGCAGCCGCACTCCAGCACTGGCTTCTGGTCGAGCGTAAAGCTCTGCGGACGTTTCTAACGACACTTGCCGTCACCGTTGGCTTCGTTCTGCTCGATTGCCTCTATCAATATGCAATCGGCGTCGACATCTTCGGCAAAACCGCCGAGGGGCCTTTTCGCCTGAGCGGCCCCTTCAACAATGACGTCGCCGGCACATTTCTCGCAAAGGTCAGCCTGCCGCTGATCGGCTGGTGGATCGTCTGGTCCGCCAGGAAACGCCATCTTTCCTGGTCGATCGGCGGCGCCCTAGCCCTTTTGATCGGCCTGGTCATCCTCCTGACCGGCGAACGCACGGCGCTCGTCAGCTACGGCATGGGCCTCGCGCTCTTGATTCTAACCGTCAAGAGCATCCGACGACCACTCCTTCTGGTCGGCCTCGCCGGCTTGATCGGCGTCGGTGCCGTCATCATGCAACAGGCCGAGCTTCGAGAGCGCTTTGTCGGCCACACCATGTCGGACTTCGAAAATTTCTGGGAAAACCGCTACGGCATCATCTTCGTGCGCGCGATCGAAGCCTGGCAGCAAGCGCCGCTGACCGGCGTCGGCCTCAAGAATTTTCGCCTGACCTGCAAGACCGACAATTTCGAGCACCAAGGCGCAATCGACACATGGTGCTTCAACCATGCCCACAACCCCTATCTCGAAATCCTCTCGGAGACGGGCGTCATCGGCCTGGTCCTGTTCCTCGTACTGATCGCCCTGATTGTGAAAGACATCGCCGCCGGCTGGCGACCGAAACACCCGGACTTTCCCCTGGTCGTCGCGACTGCCGCCTCACTCCTGATGTTCCTTTGGCCGATCATGGTCTCCAAAAGCCTCTTCGCCAACTGGAACGCCATGCTGCTCTGGCTCGCGATCGGCCTCGCCCTGTCGGCGCGGCCGACGGCGTAGACTTGCCTGCGTTACATGCGACGAACGCCGGTGAGTGTCGATAGCTCAGTGTGCATCCAGGCGAGAACGTCCTCGCGCGGCGGCGCGTCGCCTCTCTTCGTCTGCAGATAACGCCAGAACCCAGGCTTGAACACGTCTGGCCCAGGCTGACGTCTTGCATATTTCCAGTAAGCCGAGACCGCTTTTGCATAGAGCTTCGGCGCAAGCTCCGGGAATTGCTCACCAAAATCCTCGAGCGCATGACAGTAGGCCAGAAAGGCATCGTGGTGCAGCTGGCTCTTGTTGCCGGACACTCTAAGTCCACCGTCCGCCGGCGGCGGAGCGATGACGTTGGCCTGCCAGGCGATCATGCGGTTGGCCTTCGCAGCCAGACGGAGCGGCAGGCTTTCATCCTGGACGAAGATGCGCTCATCGGCCCCACCTGCCTCCAGGAACAAATCACGCCTGCACATCAACGCCATGCGCACGAACCCGCCCCCCAGGACCGCTTCCAGCGGATGGTCGAGGACCCTGTGTGCAGCGTCGGGATCGGCACTGATAGCCAGCAGGTCGGTGCCGGCTAGAGCGCGCTTCACCGTTTTGCCGTAGATGAAGCCGGCATCTTCCAGCTGCAGCCGCTCCAGCATCCCCGACATCGCCCCACGGGTCGCAATGTCGTCTCCATCCAAAAAATACAAAAAGTCACCGCTTGCGGCCGCCGCCGCCTGGTTGAGGCGGATGCTGGGGCCGCGGTTGTCGGTGTTTTCGATGATGCGGACGCGAGGCGCGTCGGCCATGAGATCCTTGATGAGCGAAACCGAGCCGTCGCACGACGCGTCGTCGACGAAGATATAGTCGATCTCGGTCTCATCCTCGATCTGGCGACGGAGCGAGCGGATGGTGTTCGGCAGAAAGGCGGCCTTATTATAGACCGTGAGCACGGCGCTGATCGTTGGGGGCTTTCTTGCATTGCTCATCGCGCCTAGATAGCTTTCTGAACATCGATATGCCAGCGATTAGCGCTGGCCGAGAGGTCGGGAGAGGATCGAGGCCGTGAGCGACAGCCGCTACGCCATTCTAAACAGAAGCGTTCTCGCCATCAGCGGCGAGGAGGCGCGAACGTTTCTTCAAGGGCTGATCAGCAACGACATCGAGAAAGCCAGGCCGGATCAGGCGATCTACGCAGCCCTGCTGACACCCCAGGGAAAGTGCCTGTTCGACTTCTTCATCATCGAACAGGACAAGCGGTCCGGGGGGGACGGCCAACTTCTCCTTGATGTCGAGGCCGAGCGCGCCACCGCCCTCACCCAACGCCTCACCATGTACAAACTCCGCGCCAAAGTGGACATCGCGGATGTCAGCGGGGACTTTGCCGTGGCGGCGCTGCTTGGGACATCGATGTTAGATGATGTGGAGTTAAGTGATACGATCGGCGCTGCGCGCGGTCTTGACGGTGGGGCCGTCTTTGTCGATCCCAGGCTCTCTGCTCTCGGCGCGCGGGCGATCCTGCCGAAAGACACAATAACGGCTTCACTCGAGGCAGCCGGCCTCCGATCCGGTGATGTCGAGGACTACGAGCGCATGCGGTTTGCGGCGGGTGTACCGGAGGGATCTTCAGAGCTTGGCGTGGACAAGTCGCCACTCCTGGAACTCGGTTTCGAGGAATTGCAGGGCGTCGACTTCGAAAAAGGCTGCTTCGTCGGCCAGGAGCTGACCGCGCGCATGAAATATCGAGGGCTGGTGCGAAAACGCCTGATGCCCTTGGCGTTTGATGGTGAGCCACCAGCAGCTGGCACCGCAATCAAGGCCGGTAGCCGTGATATCGGCGACCTGCGCAGTACTGGCGAGTATGGTGGCTTTGCCGTGCTCCGTTTGGACAAACTCAAAGAGAGCACCGAACGCGGTGAAACGTTGTCAGCCGATGATGTCCCGGTCACCGCTATCAAGCCGGATTGGGTCAATTTCTGATCAGCCCGAGATAAGCGAAGCCCTCGCATCCCGCTCCTCAACGTTGCGGGCAAGGTTGTTGCAACTCCGTGACTTGATCCTCGAGGTCGCGGCATCGACACCGGGCGTTGGGCCTCTCGAAGAGACACTGAAATGGGGCCAGCCCAGTTTTTTGACATCGGTATCGAAGAGCGGCACGACCATCAGAATCGATCAACTCTCGAAAACCGATGACCGCCCTGCCCTCTTCGTCTCCTGCCAGACGGATCTGATCGCGACATTCAAGGAGATCTACCCGGAGAGCTTCAGCTTTCAGGGCAGGCGCGCGATCATTCTTAATGCTGATGGGCGATGGCCAGAAGAGGAACTTCGCCACTGCATCGCCCTTGCACTCACCTATAAAGTTGGAAAGGCGGGCAAGGCCAGGCTCAACCCAAACAGTCCGCGAGGCTAACCGCCAGCCTCCGCAAGAGCTCTGAATAAAGTTCGGCCCCGGGCTGCAAGCCCGCGCCGATGGGGTCGAGTGTGCCGATGCTGACGTCGCTTCCTTCGATCACCGTTTCGATCAGCCTGGGCTCGAACTGCGGTTCCGCGAAGATGCAGATCGCGCCAGTCTCGACGATGGCCTCGCGAATCTCGATCAGCCCCGCCGGCCCTGGCCGGTCGGCATCGCCAAGGCTGATCGCGCCAATCGGCTGGAGACCGAAGCGGTTCTCAAAATAGCGATAGGCATCGTGAAACACCGCATAGGGCTTGTCTCGAACCGGCTGCAGAAGCTCATCGATCTCGACTGCAACGGTTTCAATCGCTAGAATAGCCGCCTTGGCGTTGGCGCGATAGCTTGCGGCGTTGGAAGGGTCTGCGCTTGCAAGCTCTTCGGCGATCGCCTCGGCCCAGATCAGGGCATTTTGCGGATCGAGCCAAAAATGGGGGTCATAACCTCCCGCATGTTCATGGTTGTGACCGCCATGCTCTTCAGTCTCACCATGAGCCTCCTCATTCCAGGCGCCACTCTCTCGCATGTCCAATCGGAGGATGCCGTCGATCTCGCCGAGTTCGATAACGTTGGCATCGCCAGCAAGCGATGTCACCGCCTTCGCCATCCAAGACTCGAGCCCCTTCCCCACCCAGAAGACGATGTCGGCGTCGTCAAGCGCGCGCGCCTCCGAGGGTTTCAATGCATAACCGTGCGGTGAGGCGCCGGGACGGACGATCAGAGCAGGCTCGATGATGCCCTCCGTCACCATCGCGACCAGTGAGTGAACCGGAGCAACCGTCGCTGCGATGCGCAGCTCGGTCTTCGCATTGGGTTCGGGAATGGCCGCCATCATCATGCCAGATGACACAGCCAGAAGGGCAGCAGCGCGTCTCGCTCTCATTGATCCTCCCTTGCTCCGGACAGGTCCAAGCGCGGGGCTAGCCTTATCTGCCGGGATGTAATATTATTACATTCGTAGACGTTATAATATAACAGTCAAGTGGCTTGTATGACGGACAGAAGCCCCCTCGCCTTCGCAAATCATGATCATGATCGCTGCCGCACCGACGCGTTGACGGAGGCCAGACGCCTTTGCTCAACGCGCAGCGTTCGCCTGACACCTGTGCGCGAGCGCGTACTCGAACTTTTGTGGCAGGCGCATCGGCCGCTTCGCGCTTACGACATCCTCCAGACCTTATCGGCGGAAGGCTTCGGCTCGCAGCCGCCGGTGGTCTATCGTGCCCTCGACTTTCTGATCGAACAGGGGTTCGCTCACAAGATCGAGCGCCTGAATGCCTATCTTGCCTGTGACTGCCCGGATGACGATCATGGCGCCAAGTTCCTGATCTGCACCGGATGCGAGCGGGTGGCGGAGTTCGACGACCAGGCGATCGCCAGCGCCTTGAGCGACGTTGCTGCAGGCAGCGGTTTTATGATCGGCCGGGCGACGCTCGAAGTCGAAGGGCTTTGCCCGGGATGCGCCGCATCGGGGAATTGTGCGCCATCCAAGGGTAATGCCGATGGCTGAACCGCTGCTCGTTGCAAGCGGCCTCGCTCTTCGAGATGGCGCCAAGTGTATTCTCCATGAGGTCGATATCGAGATCGCATTTTCCGAGATCGTCACCATTGTCGGTCCTAATGGGTCGGGCAAGACGACATTGCTTCGACTTCTGATCGGTGCGATCCGGCCAAGTGCCGGGCAGATTCGAAGGCATGCGGATCTTCGCATCGGCTACACGCCGCAGCGCTTGGCTTTGGACCGCACACTGCCGCTCACCGTCGATCGTTTCCTGGCCCTTGGTGAAGCCGCCAGGCTGGCGAAGCGGGACGAGGTGCTCGATATCGTCGGTCTCCCGTGCATCGGCGATGCGCAGCTGGTTGATCTCTCCGGCGGCGAACTGCAGCGGGTGCTGCTGGCGCGCGCCCTCCTCCGCCGCCCCAATCTCCTCGTTCTGGACGAGCCGACCCAAGGCCTCGATCAGCCGGGCGAGACAGCTTTCTATAGCCTGATCGAACGGGTCCGAAACGAGACCGGCTCCGCGGTTCTCATGGTCAGTCACGATCTCCATGTGGTGATGAGCGCCGCCGACCGCGTCATCTGCCTGAATGGTCATATCTGCTGCCAGGGCACACCCACGCTGGTGCTCGATCACCCCGAATACCGGCGCTTGTTCGGCCAGAACGGCGAAGGCGCGCTTGCGCTTTATCGCCACGAACATGATCACCATCATCATCACGCCCATGACGGCGACCGAAGCGCAGCCAGCCGCAATCCGAGTGATGAGAAACGAGCGTCGTGAGCCTCCTCGACGATTTTCTCATCCGCGCGCTGCTCGCCGGCATCGGAGTCGCCCTGATCGCAGGGCCGCTCGGCTGTTTCGTCGTCTGGCGGCGCATGGCTTATTTCGGTGATGCCAGCGCGCATGCAGCCCTCCTCGGCGTCGCCATCGCTCTCCTGACCGAATTGCCGGTACTTGCGGGTGTGTTGGTGGTGACGCTCGCCATGGCTGCGGGAACGGCAGCGCTCGCGAGCGGGCGTTACGCCATGGACACGATGCTTGGCGTCGCCGCCCATGCCGGCCTGGCTGCAGGCCTCGTCGCCCTTTCCATGGTCGATGGCGTGCGCGTCGACCTCATGGCCTATCTTTTTGGCGACGTGCTCGCCGTATCGGTCACCGATCTCCAGGTGATCTGGGGTGGGGCTGCACTCGCCGGGCTTCTGCTTCTGCGTTTCTGGCGCGCGCTCCTGAACGCGACACTGAACGAAGAGCTCGCCTTCGCCGAGGGCAGAAACCCGCCCCGCTATCGACTGCTCTTGAACCTGCTGCTGGCTTTTCTGATCGCGATCGCCATGAAGATCGTCGGCGTGCTGCTGATCACAGCGATGCTGATCATTCCCGCAGCCGCAGCGAGGCCGCTCGTGAAAACGCCGGAAATGATGGCGGTGCTGGCAGCATTGATCGGCGTTCTCGCGGTCGTTCTCGGTGTTCAAGGCTCGGTCACCTTCGACACGCCGACCGGCCCGTCGATTGCTCTATCGGCGGCACTGATCTTTCTTGCCGTCAACGCGCTCAAGGGTGTCCTTGGCAGCCTTCAGGCGCGCTGAGCATAAGGTCCGCCTCAGCCACCTTCGACGTTGCACTTTCGCCCACCCTTCCTAGAATTGCGCGACCACATCGTCCTGCGTCGAGCGACGCCACCCGAGGAGCACGATCATGTCGTCGGTTCGCCCCTTTGCCGAACTCGCCCCTATGCTGGTCGATGTCGCCACCGGACGGGCACCCGCCGACCTGGTCGTCAAAAACGGCCGCTGGGTCAATGTCTATTCCGGTGAGATCCTGGCCGGCACCGACATCGCCGCCGCCGGCGGGCGGTTCGCTTACGCCGGCGACGATGCCAGCCACTGCATCGGACCAGAGACAAGGGTTGTCGACGCTGGAGGCCGCTACCTCGTTCCCGGCCTTTGCGACGGTCATATGCATGTCGAAAGCGGCATGATCACGGTCACCGAATTCTGCCGTGCCGTCGCACGGCATGGCTCGACGTCCCTCTTCATCGCCCCACCTGCAATCGCCAACGTGCTTGGCCTCGAAGGCGTGCGCCTGATGCATGACGAGGCGGTGGTGGCACCCATCAACGTCTATGTGCAGATGCCGAGCTGCGTGCCCTCGGCACCTGGCCTCGAAACCGCGGGCGCTGAACTCGGACCCGATGAAATCGCCGAAGCCATGGCCTGGCCGAACATCGTCGGGCTGGGCGAGGTCATGAACTTTCCGGGTGTTGCCGGCAATGATCCCAAGATGGTCGGCGAGATCGCGGCGACCGCGCTTGCCGGAAAAACCATCGGGGGCCACTACGCGCGGCCAATCCTCGATCACATGTTCCCCGGCTATGTCGCCGGCGGCCCCGCTGCCGCTCACGAAGGCACGGGGCTCCCAGATGC
>JBPCVQ010000276.1:0-7537 GCA_051010395.1 Geminicoccaceae bacterium
ACTGGAGGGTGCTCGTGAGGGACTTTGGGACTGGAATGTCGAGACCGGTGAGCTCTATCTGAGCCCAGAGGCTCGCGCGATTCTCGGTTTTGGCGGCAATGATCTCCCAGATAACATCGGTTTTTGGCAGAATTTGGTGCCGGAGGCGGATTGGAAGCGTTTCTCGACAGGCCTGGACGATCTCAGCACCGGCAAGACGTCGTCAACGGCATGTGAGCAGGAACTCTTGCTCCCCGGACGGCCCTCGATCTGGATTGACTGGCGCGCCAGCAGCATCGAGGCTGCGCCGGGTCGATCGGCGAAGCGAATCGTCGGCATTTTTCGCGACATCACAGCTCGAAAGCGGGCCGAGCTGCAGACGGCCTATCGCGCGCATCATGACGGCCTGACCGGCCTGCACAATCGCATGGCCTATGAGGAGCAGCTGCAGCGCGCCCATGTGGAGGCGGAACTGACAGGGCGTCCACTGGCCGTGATGTTTCTCGATCTCGATCGTTTCAAGGAGGTCAATGACAATTTCGGCCATGATTGCGGCGATCGCCTGCTGATCGAGGTTGGCAGACGGCTGCAGGGCTGCCTTCGTAAGACCGATCTGGTCGCACGCTTCGGCGGGGACGAGTTCGCCATTCTAGCACGCTGCTACCGGAGCCCTCGCGATATCGACCAGCTGGCGAGGCGCATCATCGGCACCATCAGCGAGCCGATCGCCATCGACGGGAACAAGATCGAGATCGGCGCCAGCATCGGCATCACCGCCTTTCCGCTGGATCGAAGCCCTGCCGAGGATCTGATCACCAATGCCGATCTCGCCCTCTATCGCGCCAAGCAATCGGGCGGCGGCACCTGGCAGCGTTATCATCCCAGCATGCCCAGCCGACGCCGCATCGGCCAGCCGGCCTCCGATGCAAGCCTCTATGACGCGCTCAACGCCGGCGAGTTCGACATCCTGTATCAGCCGATCCTGCGCGCCGACGACCTCTCCATCCAGACGCTGGAAGCGATGATCCGCTGGCGCCATCCGATGCGCGGCGACCTCCTGGCCGACGACTTTCTGCCGGATATGCTGAACTCGCCCTTCCTGCGCTGCCTCCTGGAGTGGGGCCTGCAGTCCGCCTCGGAACAGCTTGCAGCCTGGCGGGATCTCGGCCTTGCGCCGCCGATCGGTCTTTCCATCGACCTGCCGACACCGCTCCTGCACGCCCAGAATCTCCCGGACACGCTCGAACGCATCATGGTGCAGATCGGCCTGGACCCTGCCGGCCTCACCATCGAAATCAAGGAAAACGCCCTTCTGCCCGAACTGATCGATGCCGGCGTGTTCGATCGCCTTCAGGAGCGGCGGATCAGGATTGCGATCGATGATTTCGGTGGTGGCTCATCCTCGCTAGGGCATCTCCGCCATCTCCCGATCGACCTCTTGAAAATTCACAGTAGCTTCACCGCGGGCTTGATGGATGGGGGCGCTGATACCGCCATCGTAAAATCGATATTGGCTATCACCGATCATCTCGGCATGACCCCAGTTGCGACCGAGGTGGATAATGCCGATCAGCGAACCCGTCTCTTAGAGCTCGGCTGTACGCATATGCAGGGAAGCCAGTTCGCAGCCCCGGCCAAGGCGGGCGATACGACGCGCTGGATCGATCGATGGCAGGAAAGAAGCCACCATGACCAAAAGCTCGATCTCCTGCGCCATGGCCTCAGCCACGATGGTGGTAGGCGGGCTCAGAACATGACCTAGTGGTGCGAACGCCTCATTTGGTTCCCACCGCCTTCGAAGAAAGAGCCGGGCAATCCAAAGCTATGCGGTCCCTTGTCGGCTTCGCCGTCAAACCCCTTAATCGGCAGCGCGCCGAGGCCAAGGCGATCAAAAACCGACCTGATCCCCCCCCTTGAGCTCGAGAATTTTTCGCGCGTCTTCCGGATCAGCGACGGTGAGGCCTAAGCCCTCAACGATCTTTTTCGCACTCGCCACCTGAGCGGCGTTGCTTTCAGCGAACTTGCCGGCACCCAGCCAGAGGCTGTCTTCGAGGCCGACCCGGATATTGCCGCCCATCGCAGCCGACATCGCAGCAATCGGCAGCTGATGACGCCCGGCCCCCAGTACGGACCAGCGATATTGATCACCGAAGAGACGATCCGCCGTTCGCTTCATGTGCTGCACGTCGTCTGGATGCGGCCCAATGCCACCGAGAATGCCAAACACGCTCTGCACGAACAACGGCGGCTTCACCAAACCTCGATCCAGGAAATGGGCGAGATTGTAGAGGTGGCCGATATCATAGCATTCGAACTCGAAACGCGTGTCGTTCTCCGCACAGCTTTTCAAGACGAACTCGATATCCGCATAGGTGTTCTTGAACACCAGCCCCCGGCTCGCTTCGAGATGCTGACGCTCCCAGTCATGTTTGAATTCCTTGAAGCGGTTCAACATCGGAAACAGGCCAAAATTCATCGAACCCATATTCAACGAGGCGACCTCGGGCTTTAGGGTTGCAGCGGGTTTGACCCGCTCCTCCACGGTCATGGCGGGCGCCCCGCCGGTCGTGAGATTGATCACCACGCCTGAGCGCTGCTTGATCACCGGCAGGAATTTCTGGAATGCCTCGGGCGTCTGATCCGGCCGTCCGTCCTCGGGCTTCCGCGCGTGCAGATGCACGATCGCCGCCCCAGCCTCCGCCGCCCCGATTGCAGCATCCGCAATCTCTTCTGCCGTCACCGGCAAATGCGGCGACATGGAGGGCGTATGAATAGACCCTGTAACCGCACAGGTAATGATGACTTTCCGTACTTCCGCCAAAACCTCGCTCCCCAAATTGCATCCGCAGGCGAAAGCGCCTGTCTCGATGGATCATAGCAAGGGCGTGGCTGGGGCCAAGTTGTACGGCGTTGCTGACGGTCGTCCTAGTGGGATGACCACTTCATTTGGTTCCCACCGCATGCGCAGAAATCGCCAAGATATCCAAGGGTATGCGAGCTTATCTCGGCGAAGATGCGGGGATCTTTCGTAGCGAACACACAACTCGCTAAATCAGCGCCCTGAGTCAGCGGCGCGCCCTGGCCGACCGCGAGACAATACGCAGAGCCTGGAATCGTTGGCTATCATCACCTGCTACTTATCCTGGACATCTGCTGTTCCACGATAACACAGGGGATGCCGTTCTCATCCAGGCGTGTGCAAAGACGGTCTGCATCATTGAGCTCTGGAATTGTGCCGGCCAAAATTCGATAGAGTGATCCTTCCCCGTTCTGGACATTCTCAAAGTAAGGCTCCAAACCCTCCAGCAACTCGCCAAGTTCGGCCCTTAAGATCGCCCATGCGTAACGCGCACTCGTTTCCTTGTCATAGCTCCCCAATTGAATTTGATAGCTCTCGATGGGTACCGGCTGCTCGGCTTCATTGATCGATTGAATGTTATTGCTCTTATTGGGCACTGGTAGTTGTGCTTCATTGGCCGGATGCGCTTCGGCTTTGGCCATGCCCGCGGCGTTCCAGAGGTCATTCCGCTGCTGCAGGTTGCTCGACATGACTAGAGCGATGATGACGGCACCTGCACATGCCGACAGCCCAAAGGCGATCCTCTTCCGAAGGCGATGTCGAGGCGATTCTTCATGACATTCTAAGTATCTAGCCGTTTGCTTCCGTCGAGGGGACGGCTTTCTTGGTGCCCAGGCGGAGTCGATGTTGGTCTGGCGGAATGCGCCTCTCAGTACGATTTCACGATTGTGCCTGTTCTTGCTCGGCTTGAGCTTGATTGATGGTTGGCTTTTCCATTCTCTGACTTTCCACCCACCCTTTGAGGGCGTGTTTCTTGTAATATTCAAAGACGAATCGACTGTCGAAGTTTCCATTTTCCGCACCACAAACCCTCTCTTTCATTCATTACATCGAAAAAACAAGACAAAAAACTCTAAAAAATTTTGTAAATTTGTTTTTATTAGAGTTTTTACTTGCAAATACTGCGTACATGAAATTTTTTACTCGATCAACAAATAACACTTATCACCAAACAGGGTATAATCACCTCAATGTTCGCCTTTTAGGTGAGAATTCAATATTGCTACTGTTGGCAACTGATTCCCGGCTCATAACGCGCTGACGCTTAATTGGGATGCCCGCTTTGACACTGAACTCGAACGAAGCTTTTGAAAGCTTAGCGCTATGCCTTCGGCAGCAGAGCTGATGTGAACTGCCTGTCGGTATCGCCCGCGAACCGGATCGCCCTAAAGCTCACTCTCGACTCAGCGAGGATGTCTGATGCTGCCCATCGTTGTTTGACTTCAGCATGGTGCATCAGCACCAACATTATCTGCTCGAGAAGTTCATCGACTACAGCCAGGGAATCTTGGCGTCGAAGCACGAAGGCATCAGGGTACTTCGTGTTAACGCCAAGCACGGCGACGATAGATAGAATGGTCGCCTCAATCCGACAAAAGTGGATTCTGCCCTGCCGGCTCCCCTGCCCTTTTTTGCGTGATCGTGAAGGCGGACCAGGCATCGTCTGGACCGTTCATGCTGCCGCTCCGATGAAGCGATCGCAGCCTTCAAAGAAGGCTGGAAATGTTTGGCAGTCGTCTGATAACCCCTTGATACTCAATGAGGGGAACGGTCGAGCAACTCTACTAAACGTCTTTGAAAATAAGAGATTATTACCGGCTGAAATAGCCGGCTCCGGCAACGGCTACTCTAAGCGTCATGTCGCGCTCATCCGATGATCACTCTCAAGTTTGGAGAATATCATCCCATTGCTCATATCGATCATCGATGGATGCCGAAACCGGTGTCTCCATGGGAAACAGCGATTTCGGCAGAGTTAACGAAAAATTAGGCGACGTCTGGCGTAATAGGTCAAAGGCAATCGATGCAGCACTGCGCATATGAGGGCGATGAGATCGATGGGTTCAGGATCGAGACTGACAGGAATTTTGATCGCAGCGATCTTGAGCATCTCTCTCATCGGCTGCCAACTTCCCTCGTCATCCGGGGGCAAGAGGCTGCATGAAGCCTGGCATGTCATGGAGCGCGTCGGTGACGTTCGTATGAAGGGCGACCACGGCAACGAATCCGCCCCCTTACGGCCAGGAGAAATGATCGCCGGCAATAGTCAAATAACGACAAGCGGAGGCGGCCTCCTCATTCTATCGAGGAACGGCTTTCAAGTAACCGCTGGTGAAAACACCTCTTTCCGGCTGCCTACCGAAGAATCGACGTCCAGCCTCTTTCTCGACCGCGGATGGTTGCGCGTTCGCCTGGCAAAGCCTGTCGATCAGGAGGTGCGCATCAAGACAGCGCAATTTGATATCAATGCCTCGAGGGCGAAGCTGACATTGCGAGCCACCCCCGACGGTACTAATCTCTCGGTCGATGCTGGCAGCGCAGTACTCGCCACGACCGATCACCGTCATCGTGCCACCTTGGTTGCCGGTGCTGCCGCCAAGATGGGGCCAACTTCCGGCAACGAACTCTTGATCCAGCCAGCATCTGGACAGGGCTTTACTAAGATTTCACCACCTTCAGCTACCAGCCAGCACCCAAGCAGCAATCTTGCAATCCTGCCCGCCTCGCGCACAAAGAAACCCTACATCAATCGATTGGAGGCGTCGAATTCGGATGCAGACGAAAGCTCATTGCAGATGCCAATGGTCTCGCCATCGATGCCCTCAAAGGGCGTTCCTCGGCCGTCCAAGGAAAGAAACGTGATCCCATCGTCGATGCCTGAAGTTGATGACGGCAGTTGGACAAACACTCGGCCTCATCATCAGCAAATCGATGGTTTGACTTTCGACCCGCTAGAGCTCCAGTTTGATCGACTGACAGAGGGGTTGGTCGATGGGCTCTGATCAAATGCAGCGTCGCATGAACAGCTGTTCTGCCGGATAGGAAACGTTTGGCGCGAGCTTCACCTATTCGGAAACGGATTGCTGGCTTGCTATATGCCCCAAAACCTTTAGATTCTCAACTGTTGCGGGATCGAGAATGAGTCTGCCTTTTTTTGCCGCCTCGACAGCAGACGCGACGATGTCCTCAAAATCATTGATGGTCGAATCGACCCTCAAAATGCCGCCACTCCCCCGAAGCATTAGCTGATACCAGCCACCCGAGGGTTTCCTTGGTGCACCATAATGTGCGAGCTTCAAAGATGTCACATCCGGCCATGCAAGTTTCCGGGCGACTGGACCATGCCTTGAAATTCCCTCGCTGGAGAGCTCAATAGACGACAGGCTCTGCTGCACCAACCTGAGAGCGAAGGTTAGAAAAATCAAACCTAAGCCGCCGAGAACCAGAGCTGGAGCTAAAGCCACATTCAAAAAGAAGAGCGGCCCGAGCGTGACCGTGATGCCGAAGACCGCCCGCAAGCTATCCGACAGAAGCGACGGCACTGGATAACGGTGGATGCTCAAGATCCGCCTTTCCTTTCGATACGACCACTCCAATGCCGGACGCGCAGTTCGTCTTGCAAGAATTCGACAAGGCGCCGTCAATTGTTCGGCATTAACCAGAAATTTACCTGCCTCGTCTAGCTTGATCAGACATCGAATATAGCGCGATTCTGGATCGAAACCCACTATGCCGCTCCTCGTTCGAAGTGGTGCCGAATGGAGCCTATGGGCAACCAATACGGCCGCCTTCAAGCAGCGCTGAATGGCGATGACCAATGTCGTTAGAGAGCGAGCCTATCCATCAGTTCTACAACTTCATTTCTGGCGCAGGTCAGTGACGGGTGACCCAACCGGCTCGGAGACCAAGATGGCACATGATCATGTCGCAGCATGGCTCAATCTCAGCCACGAGCTGCGTACGCCGGCGAACGCGATACTCGGCCATCTTGAGCTTCTTCTCGGTGGTTCGGCTGGACCACTCTCGTCCGAGCTGCGCTGCAGCCTGGGCGAAATCCAGCAGGCGGCGCTGCAGCTGTCGAAGCAGATCGGCGCTGCAGTTGAGCTTGCGGAGGGCATCCCTACGCCGGTAACGGCGAAGCCGCCCCCTACACCATGAACGGTTCCTTGGGGGCCAGTTGGACCATGAAAGGCCGGCTGACAAATATGGTTCAGCAGGGTTGCCGCTCGTCTTAGCCTCACCTATGTAGATGAAAGCGGCAGTTGTGCAACGTCGATGACAGTAGAATAGATACACCTCATCTGTTTCGAATGGAGCGACCGTCATCGATCTTGCATTGACACGTTTAACAGTGTTAGCAATGGATATATTGCTCACCCTCTAGCGTCGTCGATCCGCCCCCCTCTACGGTCTATTGTTGCCGAGGCAATGGAAAAATGGCCGGATCGAAGTTGGTGGTTGTAGGATTGGAACCGCAAACCACTGAAGAAACAAGCTGCTGATGGGCGTACCCTGGCGGCCAGTCGGATGACAGGACTTTGTACTACGCTAGTCGGAACCAACCGATCTCTAGCAAGAAGCAGAATTGGGATCGGTGAAGCCGGGCCAACTCTGATGACGTAGCATCTCGCACGGCAAACGCTCCGTTGACATAAGGACTGAATGCACTCGATGCAAAATCGAAATATGTTTCTCTAT
>JBPCVQ010000277.1:0-3911 GCA_051010395.1 Geminicoccaceae bacterium
AACATCACGATCCGAAGGAAGCCACCGACCTTGCCGACCGTATTGATCGGATCAAATGGTGTCTCTGGCATGGCAAGGCCGACAAGGCCTTGCGCCGGATCCGCGTCCTGGCCGATGATCTCACCAAGATCGAAACCGCCTATGCCCGCATGAAGCGTTTCGTTCGAAAGACCGGCGAGCTTCACACCTACGTCACCAACAATCAAACCTCGATCCCAGATTATGAAGAGCGCCGGCGCCAAGGGAAACAGATTGCAACATCCTTCGTCGAATCCACCGTCAATACGCTGGTCGGCAAGCGTTTCGCCAAAAATCAGCAGATGCAGTGGTCGAAAAAGGGTGCCCATCACATGTTGCAAATCCGATCAAGGACACTCGATGGATCCCTCCAGACCATGTTCAAAAACTGGTTCCCGGGATTGGTGACAAACGAACCAAAAAACGCGGAATTGTCCGCCGTGGCATAGACTCCCCACGAAATGGCATGCTCCCTCCGTCAGGCGGTCCTTGCTTTTGCGCCAGCGAAAAAATCAATTCACCACGTGTTGAAAGGCGAAGATGCGGGGCAGACTTGTTTGCTGCAGGCTAAAAAGCTTGGGAAGGTAAAGCGTCAAATGCGGGGGCAACAACCATGACATCACATTTTAAATATTCTTTTGAAGTTGATAAGGACCCAATCTTTCTTGTCCTCTTGAATTCGCGTCATCGTCTCCCTTCCGCTGGTGAACTTGGCATCTACGAGCAGACCATGGGTGAAGATATTCTCGATGGCGTCGGGCGGCCTGTTCACATCACGCAGGATGTTTTTCCAGTGAAGTCGAAAATCTGGATTCTGGCCAGGTAGTGGTCCTACTTTCGAATAGGAGCGCCGCCAACGACTAAAATATCTCAACCCTGAACGTCGCTGCCTGATTCCCCACGGTTTGGCATGCTCTCGCTGCCTCTCGTGGCTACAAAACACAAGCCACTCTTTCAGATCTCAATGCCGGTGGTGCGCCGTCCACAGCATCATTGAAGCGGAGATTTGTCATATTCTCCTAAACGATCTCGACGTGAATTTTCCGCCAAAGCTTTTCGATGACGACGCGACACGCGGCGACGGCTTGGCTCGAGGCTTCGAGCTTGGTATAGATCTGGCGATCTGCGCCTTTTCTCAGACGCCGGTTCAGCTCCTGTTCAAGCTCGGCGAAGTCATCGATCATCTTGTCGCGCAGCTCCCCTGAGGAGTCCTTCGCCAGTTCTTCTTCAAGTGCAAACAAGTAGCGTTTCTCCTCCGTCATGACTATGTCTGCTCCATACTGACAAGTCCTTCTAATGCATAAGCTCCCATGTGTATCGTCGATCTTATGGCTATCATAGCCGCAGGATACGCTGCTGGCCGTTTCGGCTGAGAACGACTCGGTCGATTTCGATTCGCTCGACCGTCCAGTCTCCGAAGATCTTGCTTCCCTCGAGATATCGGGCGCTGTCATTTGCGACGAAAAAGGGCGGATCGCCGGCATTGATGCCGATGATGGCGAACTCGGCCGAGGTGGATGTCGCCCCGGTTTGCCCGGGAGATCCGGACTGGGCAGCAGAAGCATCCTGGAGTACGACGCGTGATATCAGATCCAGATGCGGCATGTAGTCCTGGTCGAACTCCTGGCGGATGCTGCGCCATGCCTCCAGGTCACGCGGATCGATCTCGCCGTAAGCGATGATGCTGTCCTCCTGCATGCGAAGGCCGACCTTCTCCGCCAGACCGATATCGACGAGCCGGTCTCTCAGGTGATCGACGGCGTCGACATTGGTGAGGACCGCGTTCTCCACATTCTTCAGGCCCGCAACATCGCTCTTGAGCATATCGACGATCCGCTGCAGATCGCTGTTCATGGATACAAGCCCGCTCAGCCGGAGGTTGCCGTGCGGAACATAGTCGACCGCGAGCTTGCTGCCGAGCGCCTTCAGGGTCTCGCGGGCAGCGTCGACGAGTTGGTCGCCTGCGAACAATCGGCTCTGCGCCTTGGGAGTAGTGGCGGTGATGAGGCTTTCTATTTCCTGCATGATGGACTCCGTGCCGACATAGCCCTCGACGACGAGGTGATTATCGTCGGCCAGCAGCTGAAGATTGGCCTCAGCTTCGAACGGCGCCAGAAGATCCAGTATCAGCTCCGCGTCATTGGGTTGCTGTTCGCTGACAAGGGGGGGCAGGCGGTCGTCGGACGGCCTCCTGTTCTCGAATAAGGCCACCGTGGCCAGGATGGCTACGATAGCTCCAAGAATGAACAGCCGGGGTCGGGCTGATTTAGCGTCGGGATTTCGAACCGGACTGCCGTCGTCTTGCTCCTCCTTCGGCAGGTCCGGCTCCGCAGTGGCGGGACTCGGTATCGGGAGGTCTGCCAGTGGGCCAAGTGCCGGCCACTCGATCGAGCGCGGGCCAACGGCCATACTCGTCGAGCCCAATCTGAACACCGTGAAAAACGGCAGCAGCCGGTCATCCTCGACAAGGCCGGCATCGGTCTCGATGGTTCCGTCCATCTCCATGAAACGGAAGCCGCCGTCCGCAAGGTCGAGAGCAACATGCCGCTGCTTGACGGCGGCGTCCGCAAGGACGATGTCATTTTCGGAATTGGAACCGATTCGACAGATCCCGCCGCCATACTCGGCTTCGGCGCCAAGCTGAGGTCCGGATAGCACCTTGAAAACAAAGGCCTCCGGAATATCGGTGCTTTCAGCTCGATGCTGATCCACTATCGGGCGCGCTCCCTTAGCTGGTAATTCTTGGTTTCCTGCCGCTCCGTCAGGACATCATTAAGCGAGGCTTTCGCGCGTGATGTCAATGTAGGGACGCGTGCATGGAGGTGTGCGAGGCATCGCAGCGCTCGATCTCTTTGCCGCGACGCTTCAGGGGGGGGGCAAAACGCACGCGTGGGAAACAAATAACGTCGCCTATCGTCCGGGACTCACGCCGCCGATTGCCGCGGACGATGAACAGGCGTCGCGAGAAAGTCGCCGGGCTACCAAATCTTCGCCCCATGCTGTCGCTGCCCAAGTTACACGCCGCCGGCAGAGCCTGTTTTCCGTTACTTTCCGGCAGTCGAAACGCGATTATTACTTTGCAAAAGCGCCAAGAATATCATATAATAAGGGCAGGAAGTAGCTCAGGACGAAATCGATGTCTGCTGACGTTGGTGTTGCCAGTGCAAATCGCCCGGCTGTTCTGCCGAATGTAATGCCTGCGCTCGGCGGGGCGGAACTCGGCGGCACTTCTCAGCTTAGAAACGCTGAGCCAAGCAAACCAAAGGTGCCTGGGCCGGTCAAGCCTCATGTCGCGGCCAGGGAAGGAACGACCCTACCCAAGAACATCCGGCAGATCAACGGCCTGGGATACGACACCAGGACCCAACCGTCCAAGTTTCATTCTCTGCTTATCGGATATCGGCCCGTGAGCGGACTCGGCCAGATGTCGCCGCAGGTCGAGGTTGACAATTCGAATGCTTTAAACCAACTGAAAGGCGAAAGACACAAAGACCTCCCGCCTCCACAATTGCTCGAAGCCCGCATGCAGCGCGACCACAGCGGATGGCATGAGCATACCAAAAACCTGGCGCAGAAAGGTGAAGCCAACGAATCAAAGGTCAGGGAAACATGCGAGCTGGTCGATGATGTCGTTCGGGATGAGACGGCGAGGCTGCTTAACGGGTTGGACAAGGGGCACAAGCAGCTGGGTAAGCTGGGCCCGGTTTTGAAGACCGATTATCTTACCGACAAGGATCGTGACCTGCTGCATGACCAGGAGGCAAGGAAAGCGTTCAAAGCGGCAGTCAAGGCAGATCCCCATACCAGCAAAGACATGAGATCGGAAAGCGGAAGGCTTTTCAAACGGGAGCTGCAGCTTCAGGGCAAGTTGAAAGCATTGAGCGAGCATCGGC
>JBPCVQ010000278.1:0-4258 GCA_051010395.1 Geminicoccaceae bacterium
CAAATTGGCAGAACAATCTTAAGAAATAGTCAACGAGCGCACAGATGGCGCTGACCGTGCCTCAGGCGGTTTCGAAGCGGTCAGTCAGCGTCGACAAGATGATATTGCTGTCGTCCCCGATGCACGGGCTTGATGCAGGAGCGACATGCAGAGTGATCGACCCCGTCGCACGTCCTCCGCTCTACTCGCCCAGCTTTTCGACCATGGCTTTGAGAAGCTTCGCCACGTCCTTCTTGTCGATCCAGCCATTCAAGGCCGCCTCGCAGATCCGATACCCTACCGCACGGAACTGCTGTGTCTTCTGACTGGGCTCGAAGATCGCTTCCATGAGTTCGGCAGAATCGCCGTCTCCTCGAAGATGGGCCGTGCGTGCGAGAGGAACGGTGTACTGTCATAAGGCTACATCGACGCTTGATCTGGTGAATGATCGACACCGGATAAGAAATGGAGTGGTCGATTTTCCCGGAGAATTTGCAGCAATTCTGCGATGTTCCCCAGGTTTTGGCGAGACGCCGACGAGGCATGCCAGCGACGGCATAGCTTCACAAGCGCCGCTCCGAGAACTTTGCAAAACATATCGCAAAAGTGAAGCTTTTCGCGCGGATGTTTTGCGAGACGTAACTCATTGATTCGACGTGGTCAGATCTGCCGTTTCAGAATTCCTGCAGACCGTGTGAGAACGCCGACTGTGGCGGCTGGAGGCGCGTTCGGTTTCCGATTTTGACTGGATAGCCGAGAAATCTCTGTAAGACCGTATTTGGTGGCGGGAGAGGGTCTATGTCGACCTGAAGGGGGCAAGAGCCTGAGGTCAGCCTGGAAAAGGGCGACGGATCATGCCTTCATGGCCGCTATCAGCCCCTGAACCCCGACGATGTTGAGGGCCCGGCGCAGATTATAGGCAAGCGCCGTCAGGCTGAACTCGCCGCGGACATTGTCCAGCCGGCGCATCAAAAAGGCGCCTTGGTACATCCATTGTTTGATGCTGCCGAAGGGATGTTCGACCGTTTCCCGCCTCATATCCTGAAGTTCAGGGCGAGCCGCCACGCGCTCGGCCATCTGTTCCAGCAGCGTTTCGTTGTCGTAACGGGTCAGCCGGCGATAAGCTGCCTTCGTACATTGGGCCTTCAAGGGGCATCCCGGACAGACATTGCGGCCACTATAGCTCCGGCGCCCTATCCCGTCTCGGATCTTGCCTTTACCTTCGAAAGTCAGTGTCCGATCGCCAGGACAGCGGTAAACGTCGTTTTCGGCGTCATAGGTAAAGGCTTCCTTGGGGAACAGGCCATCGCGCTTGGCCGATCCGCGATTGGGCTTAGGCACGAAAGGTATCATGCCGGCCTGCTCACAGGCCTCAATGTCCTCAGCCTGAAAATACCCCTTGTCGGCGACAACATCGAGGGTCTCGGCTCCTAAAATCTCCTTCGCAGCCTTGGCGGTGTCGGTGAGCAGGCCGTAATCCAGGACCACATTGTAGACCTCTTGTTCGGCGATCAGCTTGTATCTCTCATCGACGGCGATCTGGATGTTGTAGCCGACGCCGACCTTGGTCATGCGTGCCATGGCGCGGGCGTCGGGATCGGTCAGCGAAATCTGATCCTCGCCGGTCCGTTCAAGTTGTGTCAGATAGCCTTCGAGGCGGTCGCGGCGTTGCCGAATGGCGTCAATCTTCTTGTCCAGGTCATCGGCATGACCGCCGCCCGGTGCGCCTTGTTCCTCTTTATCACCTGATTCCAGCTCCGCTAGATATCGCTCCAGCCGCTCATCGCTTTCCTTGATCAGCTTCTTGAGCGAGGCCTTGGTGAAATTTCTGTCCTTGTTGTTGACCGCCTTGATCCGTGTCCCATCGACCGCGATCAACTCGCGGCCGAAAAGATCGAGTTGTCGACAGAGAAGGACAAATTCACGAAACACCTGTTTGAAGGCCTGGCGGTTGTCACGTCGGAAATCAGCAATCGTCTTGAAATCTGGTCGCAGTCGTCTGAGCAGCCAGATCACCTCGACGTTGCGATGGCTCTCCGCCTCTAATCGTCGGCTGGAGCGAGTTCGGTTCAGATACCCATAGATGTAAAGCTTCAATAAATCGCCTGGATGATAGCCAGGTCTGCCGGTCGCCTTCGCCGTCGTTCGAGCAAAACCAGCCTGTTCGAGATCGAGCTCGTCGACGAATGCGTCGATGAACCGAACCGGATTATCAGCGCCCACATAATCGTCAACCGCCTCAGGCAGCAGCAACGTTTGGGACCGGTCCGCGCCTTCGATGAATGCCATACACCGATCTTAGCGGCCAAAAGAAACCTCGCAATCTCCAAGCAGACTTTTCACACGGTCTGCAGGACTTCTGCAATGGCAGATCTCAGCACGTAGAATCAATGCGTTACGCCTCGCAAAACATGTACGCGAAATACGGCACTTTTGCGATATGTTTTGCAGAGGTCTGGGCGCGGCCGTTGTGAAGCTTTTACCGTCGGCAGCCACAACCTGAAACGCTTCGGCGGTATCTCTTGAAAACCTGTAATCATCGCGGATCTGCTGCAAGTTCGCCAGGCAGGCCGAACATTCTCACTGCTTACCCGCTATCGACCAATCGGCACATCAACGTCGATGCAGCCTTATGACAGTACACGGTTCCGCTCGCACGCACGTCCCATTTTCGGAAAGATCGTACTCGCCGAGCAGATTGATGTGTGCCCAAGCCATAGGCGAGATATGCGTGAATGTTGGTGACGGCGTTTGATCAGGCAGCGGCGTGGTCGTGGTTCGTTTCGATGCCGTCGGTAAATTTGATGCCTTCGATAATCTTTGGCAACTGGTTTTGACCGTCGAGTTTTCGCCAGGAAGCCTGGGCAACCTGGATCAGTTTGAAAACCATGATCTTTGAGGTTTCATAGCTGAGACAGCCTTTGGCTCGCACGGCCCGATGACGGACGGTCGCGAAGGTGCTTTCGATCGGGTTGCTGGTGCGGATATGTTTCCAATGCTCGGCAGGAAAATCGTAGAAGGCGAGGAGGGCTTCGCGATCCTTGGCGAGACATTCGGCGGCCTTGTCGTACTTCGTGCCATACTTGGCAAGGAAACGATCGAAGGCTTTATCGGCATCGTCACGGCCCTCAGCCATCCAAATCTCTTTCAGGTCCGCCTTGGCTCTGGGCTGCACTGATTTCGGGAACTTGTTGAGGACGTTCATCCCCTTGTGCACCCAGCATCTTTGGTGACGCGTGGTGCCGAATTCCTGTTCCAGCGCTTTCCAAAAGCCGAGGGCGCCATCGCCGATGGCCAATTCAGGCGCCACCGACAGACCGCGATTTTTCAGATCGACAAGCAGCTCGCTCCACGATTGGGTACTCTCGCGATAGCCTGCTTGAAAGCCGATCAGCTCCTTCTTCCCTTCAGGCGTGGCGCCGATCAGCACCAAAACGCATTGCTTCTCGACTTCCATTCTGGCTTGCAGATACACGCCGTCAGCCCACACATAAACATAGCGCCTGGCGGACAGATCACGCTGTTGCCAGCGCTCGAACTCCTGCTTCCACCCTGCCTTCAGCCGGCCAAGCACGGCGGGCGACAGGTTGGGTGCTTCCTTGCCAAGCAAAGCTGAAAGCGCCTCTTGGAAATCTCCGCTCGAAATGCCGCGCAGATAAAGGATCGGGATCAGGGCATCCAAGCTCTTCGAACGCCTGGCATAAGGCGGCAGGATTGACGGTGAAAAGCGGATCTTCTCGGCACCACCATCACGGTCTCGAACACGTGGCTGTCGAACCTCGACAGACCCGATCCCGGTTTGAAGGGTTCGCTCCGGCAGATGACCATGCCGAACCAAACGTTGCCGGCCATCCTCGGTGGTCAGATCAGCATGGCCTGCAAGAAAATCGGCAACTTCAGCTTCAACCGCCTGGGCCAGGAGCTTGCGAGCACCCTGGCGTAGTACGTCACTCAACGGATCCTCGAATTCCCCTGGTTGGCGCAGGGCAACAACTGTATCGTTCTCCACGGCGTATCACTCCTTTGGGAGATGTGGTCGGCTCGATACCGCCACGATACGCCACCTCCTCTCAAATCACCGTCACCAACTTTCCGACACAGCTCCCTGGCGCTCGGCCATCTCTGCTTTGAGAAGTTGGGAGAGGAGTGGAACAGCCTTATCGAAGGCAGGTGCGCCCTGCTCGATGAGATCACTGACGGCCTGGGCCATGCCATGCATCTTGAGACCACGCAGCATGACCAGGACGGCGGCGCTGGCGGGATCATGACGCACGAGCCG
>JBPCVQ010000279.1:0-8179 GCA_051010395.1 Geminicoccaceae bacterium
CTCGAAGACATCGGCCGTGAGTTGGATCGGGACAAGCGCGAGATGATGTGGCACCAATTGCAGACGATCTATGCCGAAGAGTTGCCTGCAATCCCGCTCTATTACCGCGCCGACCCTCATATCTGGCCGACATGGCTGAAGGGCGTCACGCCGACCGGCCATCTGAATTCCAGCGCCTACGGCGTTGAAACCTGGCGGGCGGAGAGGGTATCGAACTGACGGTTTGAGCTTGAGCCCCCCTTGATCCGCTATTTCGCTCATCGCGCCTTCGAGGCCGGCTTGTTGCTGGTCTTGATGTCGTTCGTCATCTACCTCCTGCTCGGCCTGATGCCGGGCGATCCGATCGACATCATGGCCTCCGGCGATCCCGACATGAACAGCGCCGATATCGCCCGCCTCAAAGCCCTCTACGGCCTCGATCGCCCGATCATCGAACGCTACTGGCACTGGCTGGCCGACGCGGCCCGCGGTGACTTCGGATTTTCGCGGCTGCATGCGCGGCCGGTGCTCGAGGTATTGGGGCCGCGGCTCTGGAACACGACCGTGCTTATGGGATTGTCCTTCATCCTCGCCCTGGTCATTGCCATCCCGCTTGGCGTCATCGCGGCAGTCCGCCCCTGGACCTGGGTCGACTATGCGATCAACCTCTTCGCGTTTGCCGGCTTCTCGCTCCCCTCCTTCTGGCTGGCGCTGCTGCTCATCCTCCTGTTCTCGGTCACCCTCGGCTGGCTGCCCGCAGGCGGTGTGCAAAGCGTCGGCCGTGACGATTGGGCTGACTGGCTGCTCCATCTGATCATGCCGGTCACCGCCCTCACCCTCCTGACCATGGGGCGCATCATCCGCTTTACCCGAAGCGCCATGATCGAAGCGCTCCGCCAGGACTACATTCGGACCGCCAAAGCCAAGGGCCTCGGCCCCGCCGGGGTCGTCGGTCACGCCATGCAGAACGCCATGATCCCCGTGGTCACCGTGCTCGCCCTCGACTTCGGCACCCTCTTCTCCGGCGCGCTGGTGATCGAGCAGATCTTTTCGTACCAGGGTATGGGAAAGCTCATTTACGACAGCATCCTCGGCTCCGACTTCAACGTCGCCCTGGTCGGCCTCCTGTTCGCGACGATCCTCACCCTCGCCAGCAATCTCGGCGCCGATCTCATCTATGGCTGGCTGGACCCGAGAATTTCTTATGACTGAGGTAGCGACCTCAAGCGATGACTGGACCTCAGCACCTCCCGGCACGGGAGTGACGCCCGGGCGGCTGGTGCTGCGGCGGTTTCTCAGGCACCGGTTGGCGGTGGCAAGCGGCATCGTACTGCTGTTGCTGGCCATCGCCAGCCTCACCGCCCCGTTGACAGCGTCGGTCCTCGGCCAGGATGTCGACGCGGTCGACCTGTTCAACAGGTTCGGCGCGTCGAGCCTCGTCAACCCGCTTGGCACCGATGAGCTCGGCAGGGACCTGCTGCTCCGCCTTCTCTACGGCGGGAGGGTCTCGCTTTTCGTCGGCCTCGTAGGCGCCGTCGCCGCCGCGACCATCGGGACGGTCATCGGTGTCGTTGCTGGCTATGCGGGTGGAAAAATCGATGCCTTCCTGATGCGCTTCACCGACGCCGTCATCGCTCTCCCTCTACTCCCTCTGCTGATCATCCTGGCGGCCCTCGATTTTACGAAACTCGGGCTGCCTGCGACCGTCATGCGCTCATCCTATGGCAGCCTTTACATCATCCTCGGCATCATAGCGCTGGTCGGCTGGACCACGGTCGCGCGCCTCGTGCGCGGCGCCACGCTCTCCGTGCGCGAGCGCCCTTATGTGCGGGCAGCGGTCGCGCTTGGGGCCGGCCCCTTGCGGATCATGGTCAGCCACATTCTTCCAAATGTCGTCTCGCCGATCATCGTCGCGACCACGCTTTCGGTCGGCAACGTCATCCTCACCGAGAGCATCCTCAGCTTCCTCGGCCTCGGCATCCAGCCGCCGCTCCCCAGCTGGGGCAACATGCTGACCAACGCCCAGGAACTGATCTGGCAGGCCCCGGCACTGGCCGTCTGGCCGGGCCTCCTGATCTTCATCGCTGTGATCGCGTTCAATTTCCTAGGGGACGGTCTCCAGGATGCACTCGATCCGCGCGCCGACGAGCCGTAGGAACGGGGCTTATCAAAAACAACCTTTGATAATAATATCTTTATAGATTTTCGCGATTTTGATGTATCGATCGATTGCCCTCGGCTAATCGTCATGCTAGCGTCTCGACCGTGTTGAAGCGTCTCGATTGTAGCAAGATGCCTGCTGCAGCATCCTTGGCTGTCTGGCGGTATGAGCTGCAACGTCAGGATCGAAGGCTTCGACGTGCGGACTCTTTAAAGCTGAAGCCTATGGCAAGTCGGGCGGCAATGCTGCCAAATACTGTATCTTGTTAAGACTAGAGGTTCGAGAGCTTGTCCACCGCCCATCGCCATATCGTCTTTCTTTCACGCTTGTGGCTTCGCCGGTTCGTGCGCTCCTCTGCTGAGCGGGCCGTCTGACGTGGCCAACGAGACGATGCCGCTCGTCGGCGCCGAAAACGCTGCGGATAGCGACGAGCTCAATTTGCGCGAAATGTGGCGGGCACTGCTGCGCCGCAAGCTGATCTTCATCGCCACCGTGCTGCTCATCACGGGCTGCGTCTATACCTACAGCAAGCAGCAGACCCCGCTCTACGCATCCAAAGCGCTCATCCATGTGCAAAGCCAGGAAACTAACATCCTGGAACTGGACGACGTGGTCGAAGGTCTGATCGCCGATCCCGCCACCATCGAGAGCGAGATCGAGCGGCTGACGTCGCGCGCCTTCATGCGCCGCGTCGTCGAAACCCTGAGCCTGGACAAGAGCGCCGAGTTCAATCCGGCTCTGTCGGAAGGACTGGGCGAGGGATCGCTCCTGGAGTTTTTCGACGTCACCCGTTACCTGTCGGCGGATTGGCTGAAAGGTATGTTTGGCGACGGCGGAGGACATATCGCCGAAGATGCGGCGCCAGAAGACCGGCTTTCCGCCGAGCTTGAAGGTGTCATTGACCGATTCTCGAGCCGGTTTGAGGTGGAACAGGTCGGCCGTTCTTACGTGCTCGCGATCTCGATTACTTCCCGGAATCCGAAAAGCGCTGCGCAGATCGCCAATGCCACCGCCGAGCAATATATCCAGGCTCAGGTCGAATCCAAATATCAGGCCAGCGAGAAAGCCATCGAATGGCTGGGTACGCGGATCGAAGAGCTTCGGGGCGAAGTGCTGGAGGCTGAGGCCAAGATCGTCGAATATCGTTCCCAGAATAACATCGTCGACACCAACAACGGTAGCCCGCTCTCGCTGCAGCTCACCCAGCTCAACACTCAGCTTGCTTTGTCCCAGGCTCAGCGCGCCGAGGCCGAGGCGAGGCTGGCTCAGACGAAGAGCCTCCTGACGATCGGCGGCGTACAGGAAGCGGCGAAGGTCCTGACCTCGCCCCTGCTGGCCGAGCTCCGCATCCAGGAAACCTCCCTGGTGCGCCGTCTCTCCGAGCTGGCCGCCGAGTTCGGCCAGAACCATCCGCGCATGGTGAATGTTCGAGGCGAGCTGCAGACTGTCAGGATCAAGCTCGAAGACGAGGTCCGCCGCGTGGTTCAGGACTTCGAGAACGAGGTAGCCGTATCGAAGGCGCGCGAGGTCGAGCTGCAGGCCAGCCTGCAGGGTATCCAGGGCCAATCCTCGACCGTCGAGCTTGCTCAGGTCGAGCTGCGCAACCTGACCAGGGATGCCGAGACCAACCGGCAGCTTTTTGAGACGTTTCTCACCCGTTTTCGCGAGATCGTCGAGCAGCAGGAGCTGCAGGAGGCGGACGCGCGCATCATGTCGGCGGCCGACGTGCCGAGCAAACCCTCCTCGCCGCGCACCAAGCTGGTGACCATGATCGCCTTTGCCGGCTCGCTGGTAACGGGCGCACTCCTGGTCTTTCTCCTGGAACGCTGGGACTCGAATTACGGCTTTCGCAGCGCCGAGGAGATCCAGGCGCTCGGCCTCCGAGCCCTGGCCCTGGTTCCGGACCTCAGCCGCAAGGAAACCAACGGCATTCCAGCAGAAGAGTATATTCTGGAACGACCGAATTCCGCCTATGCCGAGGCTTTGCAGCGCATCCGCACGAGCCTGTTTCTGACGGACGCCAGAAACCCGCCGAAGTCAGTGCTGATCACCTCGTCGGTGCCGCTCGAGGGCAAGTCGACGATCGCATCAGCACTTGCCCGCCAGTCGGCGCGCTCCGGCCTCAAGGTCATTCTGGTGGACGCCGACCTTCGCCGCCCGCGCCTCCATGAAGTTATCGGCATTCCCAATCAGAATGGCCTTTCCGAAGTTTTGACCGGGCGCGCCAACCCGGAAACCGCTATTCACCGGGACGAAAAATCCGGCCTCGACTTCCTGCCCGCCGGCTTCGGCTCGGTCAGCCCGCCCGACCTGTTCCGCTCCTCCACCATGAAAATCCTGCTAGAGGAAATGACCGCCTATTACGACCTGGTGATGATCGACAGCCCGCCGGTCGCCGCCGTCTCCGACAGCTTCACGCTCTCAGGCCTGGTGGACAAGGCGATCTACGTCATTCGCTGGGAGGAGACGCCGCGCAACGTGGCGCTCGCCGGCATCCGTCAGATGTTCGAGGCTGGCGGCGACATCGCCGGCATTGTACTTTCCCGCGTCGACATCAAGAAGCATGCGCGGTACGGCTACGCGGACAGCGGTCACTATCAGGGCAGTTACCGGAAATATTACGTGAATTGAGGGTGCGAGGCGCACAGCCTTGACTTGGACCTCACCTGGCGTGGATCGGCCGGAAGCCTCACAAACCCGTCATTATCTGGTAGCTTGGCTGGTGCCTGAACGTGACCCACTCTGGCCCCCGGGGAGTGACCGCCATTCCGGTGGGAACGAACAGAAAGCGGACATTGCTCCCATCGCTGAAACTTTAGAGCGAATTCGTGGCGAGTCACCAACAGAACTGCGACTGAGGGAGGCTAGCAATGAACCGGTCATCCTGTAAGCATGGTACGGTCACCTGCCTCAATCAGCATGAACTAATCCGCAAATATCGATGTGCTGACTGCGATGGCGTGATGATGTGCGCCTGCGACGAGGAGTTCGGCTGCCGATTCCTTGCGCACCAGCTCGACTATGGGGTCGAACTCAAAACGCAGGGCCGTGTTCGGGTCACACTCGGTTTCCAAATCGATGTCTGCAACGCTTGCCGCGGTTTGCCGCTGGTTCCGGCGCCAGCCGCAGCAATCCCAGGACGCACCTCCAAAATCAGACGGTTCTATTGGAGAGAGATATTCTTCGCTGAAACCGGGCGCATGGCTAAATGGCAGGAGGCGAACCGCGATGCATCGCCAGAAGAAACACAATCTGTGCAAAGAGTTATCCAAAAGGAGGTCCTAGACGAGCTGAAAACGCTGCACGCAGTTAGTCCCAAATATGACATGAGCGAACCCTCACAGAGTGAGATCCTCAAACGCTACCACGTCGATGTGGAGGCGTTTTATCCAGAATATACCACTTCGCCCTCGAAGGGCTCGGTCGTTATCTGGGAACGCGAGGTGGTCTCTCCTGAGACCTTTGCTGCGCGTCAGTATATGAGTCTTTGGGGTGGTCGGTCATGCAGCTGGAGAGTGCTCCACTGCATGCCTTGTTCGGCGTGATGATGTGGCAGCTAATTCAGGACTTCACCGATCCAAAAATCCGCATAGTTGGCTTCGGTTCGCGTACGGATTTCGAGGCAGGTGAAGAACCTTCAGAGATTCTGACGCAGCTGCCCGAGGACTTCGGGACGCCGGGTTACGGCGCGCGCCGTACAAAGGGAATCGAAGAACATTTTGGGTTAATGTCGTTTGAGGGACCTTCCGACCGACGTGAGCTTCTTGACTTATTCGATTACTGCCACGATCCGAGTGTGGAACTCCGCGAATATCTTTGGGCACATCGAGCGGTGGATGTTAGCCGGGCGCGCAGGGTCATTGAAATAATACCCGCAGAAATGACTATTGCGATTCTTCGCTATCTTGTTGATGATTATTGGGGGCGCTATCTTGGCTGGCCCGATTTGCTTCTGTGGCGAGATGAAGACTTCATGATGGTGGAGGTGAAATCGTCATCGGACAAGCTAAGCACTGATCAAATGCGTTGGATTGCAGACAACTACAATACCCTCAAAGTGCCGTTTCGCGTCGCCAAGCTGCATCGAAAGCGGTCACCCCGTGCTACCACTTAGTTTTGCATCCTGATAGTTCGCTCTCGGCCAAGTTCTTCAAACAGCCGTGGTTTGGGTACCGGGCTGGCGGTTTGTCTACCTTGCTGCCTTTTGGCGCTTCAGCACTCGTATCCAAAGGTGGCACCAACCAGACTCGTCAATAACCTGCCAGGAACAACCGCTATCCGCCCAAAGCCGCCACGCCGGCGTGCATCAATCCCGATGATACGGATGCCCGCTCGAAATCGTGCTCGCTCGATATAACTGCTCGGCGAGCATGACTTTGACCAGGCGGTGTGGCCAGACGGCGCGGCCGAAAGAAAGGCGGCGGTCGGCGGCTTCCAGCAGGGATTTGTCGAGGCCGTCGGCGCCGCCGATGACGAAGGCGAGCGCCGGGCGGCCGTTTTCGCGAAAGCGTTCGATCTCCCCTGCAAACTCCCGGCTGGAGAGATTGTCGCCGCGTTCATCGAGCATGATCACCGCCGCGTTCGCCGGCAGGCTCTGCCGGATCTTTTCCGCCTCGACACGTAGCTGGCGCTGCGGGACTTCTATCAGCTCGATGCGCCAGGGGCAGCGCTTCAGGTAGGTGTCGACGAGATCGGCTGTCGGTCCGCGACGGTCGCGGCCGACGGCAAGCAGCAGGATGCGCATGGCCGGTCAGATCGTCAGCGCGATGTTGAGCATTCCGTGTGCCTGCGTGTTAGGCGCTGGCCGAAGCGGCGACTTTCTTGTCGTCTTTTTCAGGTACGGCATCGCCCCAGAGGCGCTCCAGATCGTAAAAGCGCCGGGTTTCGTCCCTGAAGAGATGGACGATGACGTCGCCGGCATCGATCAGCACCCAGTCCGACTGGCCGCGGCCTTCGGCGATGCTGCCGGTCATGCCTCTCGCTTTGAGGCGCACCAGCACATGCTCGGCCATGGCTTCGATATGCCGGCGGGAACTCCCGGTGGCAATCACCATGGTGTCGGCAAGGCTGGTTTTTCCGGTGAGATCGATGGTGATGGGATCGATCGCCTTGTCATCGGATAAGGAGGTTTCGATGAGATCGGCGATATCGGTATCAGACGTGATGACAGTCATATCGCTAGCTATGATGACATACCCTCCGTTTGTCCGTCTTGCGCCAACATGCTGATTTCTGGCCTCTTTCCAGTTGGCCATTCCCGCCGGCTGCGGATCGCGGTACTCGAGATGCGATGCCGACGCAGACGAAAGTACACCCAGGCTGGCGGAGCAGTGTGGATGAGGTGCTTAGCGTCGCGCACATCGATCCGACAATCGGCATAAGCCTTGGCAACCCGACCAGCCAACGCTCTGTAAGAATAAGGTTCGCGATCGAAAACGGCAATGGGAACGAGGTTGAGCAAGGTCCGCCATGATCGCCACTTCGGCATTTGCAGGAGATTGTCAGCGCCTATCAGCCAGACGAAGTCATGTTTTCCTTTGCGAACCAACCACTTAACCGTATCTATGGTATAGAGCGTGCCGATCTTCTGTTCCAGATCGGTGACCATCAACCTCGGATGCCCACCGACGATTTCGGTGGCGGACGCCATGCGCGCCTTGAGGTCAGCCATACCACGATGTGATTTCAAGGGATTCTGCGGCGAGACCAGCCACCAGACCTGATCGAGACCGAGGCGCTTCAGGGCTTCCAGGCTGATCGCCCGATGCCCCTCATGCGCCGGATTGAACGACCCCCCCAACAACCCCACGCGGGGACGCCCGCGAGCCCGGGGCCGCCCGGGGGCGTTGACTTTAAGGTTTGGTGGCCCGATGGGCGCTGGCGACAAACCGTCATCGTCGAGCTTGCGATTAATCCGCACGACAGGCCGCCGGCGCCAAGTCAAGCCCATGCCGGCATCGGCATTCATGTGGGGCGGGTTTGGCCGGTGCCGCGGATGCGGTAGTTGAAGCTGGTGAGCTGTTCGGCGCCGACCGGGCC
>JBPCVQ010000280.1:0-29904 GCA_051010395.1 Geminicoccaceae bacterium
GTCGATGATCACGCGCACGACCCGCCAAACGCGTTCGCGCTCCGCTGCGACGATACCGACGGGGATACCGATCAAGCAGGCGATCAACACGGACAGACCGCAGAGATAGACGGTGATCATCGCCTTCGGCCACTGCCCGGTGAGCGCCACCAGCAAAGCCAGTCCACCGACCGTAAGCGCCAGCCGCAGGCCGCCAAGCGTCCAGCCGGCAAGGGCCAGAAGACCGACGACACCTGCCCAGGGAAGCCCGAGAAGGAAGCGCTTGAACGGGATCAGCAGATTAAGCAGCAGCAGATCCTTGAACGCTTCGAGCTGATCGAAAAAGTTCACGTTGATCCAGCGGACGACGTCCGACCAGAAGCTGCCCGTCGAGAGCTGCCAACTCTCGGGGAACGTGCCAATCGCATCGAGCTTGAGACCAGCAAGCGCCGTTACGGCGATCAGAACCAGCGCTCCAAGAGCATAGGGATGACGCTCGATCAGGCCCGCCGGCCGGCTATCGTCGTGGGTCCTCTCTTTGTCGGCCAATGCCTGGGAGAGCCGATCCAGCACGATCGCGAGCGCCACGATCGCAAGTCCCGCCTCGATGCCGGTGTCGATATCGAGCCTGCGGAGAGCCGCCAGCACCTCGAAGCCGAGACCGCCCGCCCCGATCATCGAGGCGATGATCACCATATTGAGGGACAGCATGATCACCTGATTGACCCCGACCATCAGACCGGGCATGGCCGACGGCACCATGACCCGCCAGGTCATCTGCCGGCGCGTACAGCCAACCATGCGCCCGAGGTCATGGATCTCATCGGAAACCCCTCTCAACGCCACGATCGCCACCCTGGTCATCGGCGGCAGCGCATAAATAATCGTCGCAACGACCGCGGCGGTCGGGCCGAAACCGAAGAGGAAGAGGATCGGGACCAAATAGGCGAAAACCGGGACGGTCTGCATCAGATCCAGGATCGGCGTCAGGATTTTCTCGAATGTAGGCCAGCGGTAGCCGGCAAGGCCGAGCAGCAAGCCGCCCGCAACCCCCAGCGGCACGGCGATCGCAATCGAGGCAAGCGTCACCATGGCGTTGTCCCACTGGCCGAACAGCAGGATGAAGAGCAGGCAACCACCTGTAATGAGGGCGAGGCGCCAGCCGCCGGCATAGCGGCCGAGCAGCATGGCGAGACCGATCACCGCGATCCAGGACAAGGGCGGCAATTGCTGGACCGCGGCTGAGCCCTGCCCTTCGAGCCAGCCAGTGGACAGCAGGCTGAGCGCGATGCGGTAGGGAACATCGATCACCGCAGCGATGAACCGGGTGAGCTCGGTGAACGAAAAGAGCCCGAAGCTGGCGTCCTGCACCAGCCAGTCCATCGCATCGCCGATCCAGCGCTTCAGCGGGATGCGCCAGTCTTTCGGCACCTTGAACGCGGCCACCGGCCGCCCGGTTGACCAAAGGAGGGCGAAACCGGCAAGGGCGAGTGCCCAGATGAGACCTGTTGCCCTGCCACGGTCAAAAGCCGGCTTTACGCTGGTGCCCGACTTCCCGTCCGACGCTATCGCCTCCTCCACGCGCAATTGGCGTCCGGTTTATTGGATCCAGCCTGACCAGACAACGTCATTGCCGGCCATCCAGTCCGCGACCACCTCCTCGACTTTCTTGCCGTTGAGGTCGACTTCGGTGACCATCTGACACATGGCGTCATTGTCGACAGTGAAGGCTTGAATTGCAGCGTATGCGCCAGGCCATTTGTCCTTCACGCCGGACCACGCAACCTTCCAGATCGGCCCTCTGGGCTTGCCGCAGTCATAGGCCTCGTCGGGGTTCAGGCCTGCGGCAGGATCGGCGTAGCACTCAGCGCTGTAGGGCGGAAACTCAACCCATTCGCCGTCATATTTGGACGGCGCCCAGTGAGGTGCGTAGACCCAAAGCATGATCGGCGCTTGGCGCTGATAAGCACTCTCCAGCTCGGCGAACAAAGCCGCATCGGTGCCAGCATGCACGACCTCAAAGGGCAGTTCGAGTGCTGTCACACGTTCGTCATCATAGCCGCCCCAGGTGACAGGCCCGCCGAGATAGCGGCCGTAAGGCGCCGTTTCCGCGGTCGAAAACGCCTCCGAGCAAGCCTCGTCCAGCAACGCTTCCCAATTGGGCAGGCCCGGACACAGCTCCTTCATATAGCTAGGATACCACCATTCCTCGATCGCCTGCATGCCGGTCTCGCCGAGATTTTCGACATCGCCGGTGGATGTCGCCTCATCCATGGCATCCCTGCCTGTGGTCTCCCAGATCTCCATGGCGACATGCAGATCGCCGGTCTTCAAACCCGCGAACTGCGCGATGTAATCGGCCTGCACATAATCGATGGTGTAGCCCGCTTTCTTCAAGACCTCGCCCATCAGAGTGGTGGTGATCAGCTGACCGGTCCAATCGTGCAGCGTCAGCTTGATCGGATCCGTGGATTCGACGTCAGCGCTCGCCTCGAAGGGTGACAACGAGAACAAGGCCACCGCAGCCGCGGCGAGCATATATTGGGAACGATGCAGTCGGTGTTTCATAGTCCAGACGTCTCCCTTTTGTTCATTGACGGCATCGCCCTCTTCGGAACGCACATGCCATGCCAGCATGCCTATGCCGCCGACTGTTTTTCGGGTCTTGCCGTGGAGTCTGCCGTTCCCTCGAACGACAAGTCAATCTCAGAGCCCATTTTAACGGCTCTTGAGTGAATAGCCGCCTTGCCGTCAAGGCAACGCAAGGACGAGAGGCTTCACTATTCCTTGGCATCTCCCGATGCTCGATGACGATGTATGAACCGGCGGCAAGGCCCCTTAGGATGCCCTTGTCCCATGAAGGCGGGATCCGCCCCTCGCCCTGCGTCGTTCCCTGGCATTTGCGATCCGCCGCACCATCAACAAAAAACCCTTTGTATCGGCCCGAGGACGACGTCGCGAAAACGCTCGAAAATACTTATGATAGATGACGACCCCTTGAGTGGCTTTGTCTCGTGGAAGTGCCCTCTCGCTTTCATCTTGCTTCGTCCCACGCTGCTTACGATGCGCCGCATCGCGGCCACGACAAGCTCCTCGCATCTGCTCACGGACAAGGCTGTCAAATCGTTCGAAAACTTTTCAGACAGGCTCCTAAATTCCTACCAGCGGGGCAAATGTTGACCCTTCCTCAACCCGGTTTAGCCATAATCCAGCTTTGCCATCGAGGGCGATTTGTAATGGTCCCTGCGAACCTGGAAATCCGGCTTTGCCTCTCGCCGGGCGGGCGGACTTCCAGGGTCGCATGGACCATGAAGGTGCCTACTTGACCAGGGTTAACAACTGGTTAAGCCAGGTGTCGAATGGCCGCCGACGATGCCGGCGCCACATCAGGACTAATGCGACTGGACAGATAGTAGAGCCCGCCTCCACCTTCCCAGCAGGCAATCAAATCGGTGTTTCCGGCAGTTTCATGGAAGCTATATAGACGCCGTCAGCCTTGGAGCCTGTTCGAAAAATTACCGATTAATTACATAGCGTTGCCCGAAGAAAGAGGCTAGGAACAGCGCCTCGGAAGCTCCAGGGAACGAGATGCCTCGAGGGTCGCGCAGCAGCTTACTCATGTGTCGCCGTCAGCCACGATCGTCGAGAGATAGGCGATCAGATCGGCACGATCGGACGGTTTTCGGAAACCTTGGAACACCATCTTGGTTCCGGCGATCAGGGCGCGAGGCCTCGTCAAAAACCGATCGAGGCTTTCCTCGTCCCACGTGGCGCCGGAATTCCCGAAGTTGATCATGTCCAGCGAATAGCCAAAGGCAGGTACACTGCCCGGACGACGTCCGACCACGCCCGCAAGGCTCGGGCCAATCTTCACCTCACCCGGCTGAACAGCATGGCATTTCCGGCATTCCCTAAAGAGTTTCTCGCCGTGTGCAGGATCCGGCAGCCGTTCGGGCTCCTGATCAAGGACAGCCGCAGCACCGCCGAGACGTGATTGTCCCGCTCCCAGGTCTTGTGCGATGGCGTTTGCACCGAGGCAGAGGTTCAGGGCCAGCGCCAGCGCCTTACATCCAGTTCCGAACGACATCGTCATTTTCCTTCACATGTCATGGCCCGAAAGCAGGACGCAGGATTGAGACTTCAGCTATGGGCGCGAATCGGTTGCACACATCCGAACCTGTGCTGCGTTTTCCTATCACGATCCAGTCCGGAGAATCAAAGGCGCATACAACTCGGCCCGACGCCGTCAGCATGCTGTCGACAGCGTCATCGGGGAGCGCCATGATAAGCGCCGTTCGAGACGCCACGTGAAAGAGAGCGAAACAACCATGAATAAAATCGACCTCCAGGGCAAACGTGCCGTCGTGACCGGCGGCGCTCAGGGTATCGGCCGAGCCATAGCTGAGCGCTTCATGGCGTCTGGGGCTAAAGTCAGCCTCTGGGACCGTGACCAGGCCCTGACCGATGCCGCATGCCGAGAACTCGGCGAGGCCGGTGAAGTCGTCGGCGTTCAGGTCGATCTGACTGACCTCGAGGCGGTCGAGGCGGCGCGAGATCAAACGAATAATGCGCTCGGCGGCATCGACATCCTCGTGAACAATGCAGGCATAGCCGGTCCCAACGCACCGCTCTGGGAGTATCCGCCGGACGCCTGGCGCGAGGTCGTCGACGTCGACCTGAATGCCGTCTTCTATTGCTGCCGCGCCGTCGTTCCGCAGATGATCGAGCAGAATTACGGCCGCATCTGCTCGACGGCTTCGATTGCCGGCAAGGAAGGCAACCCGACAGCCAGTCCCTATGCCGCCGCCAAGGCGGGGGTCATCGCGCTCACCAAAGCGCTCGGTAAGGAACTCGCCACCTACGACATCGCCGTCAATTGCATCACCCCCGCCGCCGCCAAGACTCGGATCTTCGATCAGATCGAGCAGGAATTCATCGATTACATGTTGAGCAAGATCCCGCGCGGCCGATTCGTGACGGTCGAAGAGATCGCAGCCATGGTCACCTGGCTCGTCTCTAACGAGAATTCATTCACCACCGGCGCCGTCTTCGACCTCTCAGGTGGACGGGCGACCTACTAGCAGGATCACACGCGCAAATCTGAAGCGGAGGGCAGGCAAAACCAGCCGCGTCCATAAGAGCGTCTTTTCAAGACAATACCTTCTCCTAAGCTAGGCCTGTTACAGGGTCACGGCCATGAAGGCGTATGGTCGTTTTACCGGACAATGGTTAACGGTTAGTTGAGCAAAATCGGCTTTCCACTGTCCTGCTCTCAACGCCTGCAATCGATCCACACACCGATAACGAAAATTTAACGAAGCTTCGCGATACTTCCGATCGTGGTGTGTCGGGCCGCCTGAATGTTCGTCCGACGCCTGATGCGAAGGAGTGAGGTCGCGTGGATCAAGCGATTGGAAATCCAGCCGGTCAATTCGACGATAGGCTTCCGGGCCCAGCTGCGAAGGCCGCACCGACGGGCCAGTCTGCAACCGGCTCGGCTGATGTCGAAGAGAGCATGGAGCAGAAGCATGTCTATGCCGGCCGCGAATGGAGCACCAATCATTCACTCAACATCCGTGTCAGCATTCCGCTGGGTGTCGGTCGATACTACGTGACGCTGGTCGCAGGCAAGGAACGGCGCGCCCGGGCGCGCATTGCCTTGGATCGACGACAGAACCCCCTCGACACTCCCGGCAACGTCCTGTTTCTCGCCCTCATCGTCACGATCGCCGCCGCCGGCGGTATCGCATTCCTCTATCTGCTCCTTGCCCATCTGTTTGGCTGGTCTGGGAGGCTGGTTCTCTAATCAAAATCACTCCGCCCTCCGTCGGTCGTCGAAAGCCCATCGTAGATGAGCTGCAGCCTGTCACGGAGCGTCAACCAAGATGCGGTGATCACACGACGCAATGGCATAGCGGTCCGGGCCAGCCCTCCTTCTTCCAATCCCATCACATCCTCAGAAGGGCTCGCATCCCCGAGATGGATGGTGTAGTCCCGGGAGCGTAATGGCATCGGACGCGGGGCCACATGCGACCAGACACGCTATCCTGGCAATCGACCACGGACGCCGCGGACGAACCGTCGAACGCCATCGCGGCGCCGGGTTTCAAATGGCTGACAAGCCCGTCCGTCGTCCTCGGCCTGATCGGACTCTATCTCTTCGGTCATTTTACGCTTCGCCTTCTCCTTAGCCCAACGTTCGGCATTGATGATGCCGAGCAGATCCTGTTCGCGCAGCACTGGGCTTTTGGCTACCGGTTCCGCCAGCCGCCACTCTTCACCTGGATGCTCGTGCCCGTCATCGATCTGCTCGGCCCGAGCCTTCTGGCCATCAGCCTCGTCCGCTACACCCTGCTGGCAATCACCTATGTCTTCATCTATCTGACCGCCCGACTTTGCCTCAGCGATCAGCGCATGGCAGGCTTGGCCGTCCTCTCCTTTACGCTGATCTACGTCTTCGCCTACTACGCCCATCACGACCTCACGCACACCACGGCGCTCGGCGCCATGATCGCGCTTGCCCTCTACGTCACCGCAAGGTTGGTCAAAAATCCGACCTGGATCGCCTACCTCTCGATGGGACTGGTGTTCGGCCTCGGCATGCTCGCCAAATGGAACTTCGCCATGCTGGCGATCGGCCTGCCGCTCACCTGCCTTGCACTTCCCGACTTCCGCCATCTCGTCCTGACCAAGAAGATCTTCGCGAGCATCACCGTCATGGTGGCGATCCTGGCCCCAACGGCCTTTTGGATGTTCGATCACGGACAGTCGATCCAGGGCGTTTCCAGTGACATCCTGACGAAGGACAGTGCTGCCGGACAGATCGCGCTTTGGCTCGAAGGTGCCACCGCCCTTCTGAGATCCACTCTCCTTTTCCCCCTACCCTTTCTGGTGATCTTCCTGGCCCTGTTCGGTCCCAACCTGCGCGCTGGTATTTCGAGATGCACGGACGACGCTCAACCGGCACTCAACCCGGCATTCTTCGGCTGCCTCATTCTGATCGTTCTCGGCCTGCACGTTCTGCTCATTCCACTGTTCGGCGCCACGAACTTCACCGAGCGTTGGCTTCATCCAGCCTTGATGAGCCTCCCGATTTTCCTTTTTGCCCGCGCCGAACGCACCAACCCCTCTAATCGTCGGATCGGTGCATTTATCGCCATAGTTGCCATTTTGGTTGCCGTTGCCGCCGGTGCCCGGCTATATCGCTATGGTGTGGGTGTCAACGATTGCAGCCGGTGCAGAGAATTCGCTCCCTTCGCCGAGCTGGCGGAAGGCCTCCGTGCGGCGGGTTTTTCTCGTGGTACGATCGTTGCTGATGGCATGCACATCGGAGGCAACCTGAAGATGCTCTTTGCCGACAGCCTGGTCGTCGACCCCGCCTTCCCACGGGCCCTTTGGCCGGATGAAGACGATCGCCCCAATGCTGAGGATCGAAATGCGCCGGGCGCCTGTATTCTTGTCTGGCGAGATGACGACGGAACCCCTGGAGCCAGGCTAAAACTGATGAAGGATTATGCGGTCAGCGAACTCGACCTTCCGATGACGACGCGTCCGAAAACAGGACGCATCGATGCGCTGCTGATCGGTTCATCGACTCGCCGATATGCCCTGGGCTTCGAACTCTATCAGGAGATTGCTGGTGGCTGTCGCTAGTGCGGAGAAGGCTTTTCCGATGGTCGAACGCCGGGCCAACCGGGTGAGCATTGTCGTTCCAGTCTACGATGAGCGCGACTCCCTGCCGACGTTGACCGACCAGATACTCGACGTCGCCGAGCGGCACGACTTTGGCTTGCACGAGCTGATCTTCGTCGACGACGGCAGCCGTGACGGCTCATGGTCCGTCATGAAGGATCTTGCGGCAAGCAAGCAGAAGGTGACGTCGATCAAGCTTCGGCGCAATTTCGGCAAAGCGACAGCGCTCAATGTCGGTATAGAAGCCGCAAGCGGCGACATCATCGTCACCATGGATGCCGATCTGCAGGACGATCCCGCCGAATTGCCGAAGCTGATCGAGACGATGAGGTCCGGCTATGACCTTGTCTCCGGCTGGCGTGAACGCCGCAACGATCCCATGTCCAAGACCTGGCCGTCCTGGCTCTACAACAAGGTTACCAGCTGGCTTTCCGGCATTCAGCTGCATGACTTCAATTGCGGCTATAAAGCCTACCGGCGCGAGGTCTTCGACTCGGTCGACCTCTACGGCGAAATGCACCGTTACGTGCCGGTGCTGGCCCATTCCCTCGGCTTCAAGGTCAGCGAGATACCGGTCCAGCATCATCCAAGGCGCTTTGGCCAGTCGAAATACGGCCTGAAGCGCTTCATGCGAGGATTTCTGGACCTTCTGACCGTCCTCACCATTACCCGTTATGCACGAACGCCGGGACATTTGTTCGGCGCGATCGGCATCGTGCTGCTCGGGCTTGGCGTCGTGACGCTCTTCTACCTTACCGGCCTGAAGCTGTTCACCGGCGCTCAGATTGGTGGACGCCCGATGCTGCTATTCGGCGGCCTTGCCGTGGTGGTCGGCGTACAGATCCTGCTGTTCGGCCTCCTCTCGGAAATGATCAACAGCCATGCCGCCGGCATCGAGCCCCAGGTCCTGATCAAGGAACGTGTTTCCGGTTCTGACAGGACATAACCTCCGGGCCGCCGCCGTGAGCAACGTACTCGTCCAGAGGCTGACGTCGACCATCCTCGCCATGATCGTGAGCGCCCTCGTTCTATGGTGGCTGCTGGCTGATGGTGCTGGCCAGACAATGCTGGATGCCCTTCAAACGGCACGTTTTTGGCCCTTGATGCTTGGCGGCCTGATCGCAATCGCCATTCAAATGATCAGGGCCTGGAGGTTTGCCCTTCTAAGAGACGGCAATCTCGATCTGCCGTCCTGGACCATGGTCGGCATCGCGACCAAGCTGGTGCTTTTCAATTTTCTCCTGCCGTTCAAACTTGGCGAAATCAGCTTTCCCCTGATGATGAAACGCGCCTATGGCACACCCTTCGGTCAGGGTGTTGGGATCCTGGTCCTTTGCCGCCTCCTGGATCTAGGCACGGTCGTCGCCATCATCCTGCTGACAGCAGCCTGGCTTCTCGATCCCGCGACCAATGGCTGGAGCCCCGTCCTGGCTACCATGTCCGGCCTCATGGCGCTCGTCGGCCCATTCCTGATAACGGACCGGCTGCCCCGGCTGCGACGGCTGACCACGAACCTGCCACGTATCGACCAGCTGGCCGGGCAGATGAGCCATGGAAGCATGATGATGCAGCCACTTCGCCAGCGCCTTTTGGTAGCGGTGCTGACGCTGTCGATCTGGATCGCGCATGCCGTCATCGCCTGGCTGGTGGCGCATGCGGTCGGCGCCGGCCTCGGATTGTTGCCCATGGCGATGGCGAGTGCGTCCAGCAATCTCGCTTTTGCCTTGCCGATCAGTGGCGTCGCCGGCCTCGGCCCTCCCCAGGCCGCCTGGGCCAGCATGCTGCATTGGGCGGGGCATGATTGGGCCCCCGCGATCGCCACGGCCCTCCTTTGTCATGGCGTTCTCCTGATCACACTTACGGCCTTCGGTGCAGCATTTTGGATCGGACAATCCTTTCGAGCAAAGGGGACTGCCCATGTCTGCATCGTTGCCGACGGCCTGGACGATGATGCCGAACTCGGTGAGGAGCGTTCGGCTTCGTCGGTCGGCAACGCTAAGCCGCTCAAATGAAAACGCAAAAAAACCTGGAACTCACGGTCGCCGGACCAACATAGTAAAATCATGAACAATCGACCGACCAAGACAGGCAAGCCCGAGGTGGGTCGAACCCAGACGCCTCGGGATGACGGGCTGCCGAGCGAGCGAGCCTCCAGAGACGCTGTTCAACAGTTTCTCAATCAAGTCGCCCAGACACCGCCTCCGAATATCGGTGAAGGTCGCGGGCGGCTGATCTTCTCGATGGACGCCACCGCATCAAGGGAACCGACCTGGGACCAGGCCTGTCAGGTGCAGGGGCAGATGTTCCTGGAGACAGCGGCATTGGGAGGACTGGACGTTCAGCTGAACTATTATCGCGGCTTCAACGAATGCAAGTCCAGCCGCTGGGTCGACAATCCCAGCGATCTCGTGCGCCTCATGACCAGCGTTTCTTGTCTTGCCGGGAAAACCAAGATCAGCCGCGTATTGCAACATGCGGTCAATGAAACCGGAAAAAAGCGGGTCAACGCACTGGTCTTTGTCGGCGATGCCTTCGAAGAGGACCTCGACGATGTCGGCGAGATAGCAGGCCAACTCGGCATGCTCGGTGTACGCGCCTTTATCTTTCAGGAAGGCCACAAGCCCGAGGCTGAGCGCGCCTTTCGCCATATCGCAACACTCACCAAAGGCGCCCATTGCCGCTTCGATGCCAACAGTCCCGATCAACTGCGGGAGTTACTTGGCGCCGTCGCTGCCTATGCCGCCGGAGGCAGGCGAGCACTTGCCGATCTTTCCAGGCGGTCCAGCTCGGCGGTCAAGCTGATCGCAGGTCAGGTCAGCTGAACCCATGAACCCTTTAATCGCCTTGATCCTGCTCTCGCTGTTCGTGCTCCTGGCTCTCTACATCTTCATCAATGTCAAACCGTCAACGCTTGCGCGCGCCATCCGCACCTTCACCACGACCTTCGCAGCCCTTGCGGGCACCGGGCTTTTGCTGACGGGGCGCTTTGGTCTCGCCTTGATTACGCTTATTGCCGCCGTGATGGCGGTCCGAGCATTGAAAGGCAGCACACTTGGCGGCGTCAGCGGCAGCTTTGGCCAGCACCCGGGCTCCGGTCAGCATCCGGGCTCCGGCCCGTTTGGCGGCGGGCCGGGCGGCAAGACCTCCGATATAGCCACCGATATGCTGGCGATGCAGCTCGATCATCGCACCGGTGATCTTGATGGCGAAGTCCTCAAAGGTCGATTTGCGGGTCGTACGCTTGCGAGCTTGGGCATAGAGGACCTGCTTTCGCTCTTGATCGAATGCCAGCGAGATGATCCGCGCGCCGTACCGCTGCTCGAAACCTACCTGGACCGGCGACACCCGGATTGGCGAAACGAAGCTGGCACTGAAGGAGAACATTACGGTCGAAGTCAGGGCAGTGCGGCGGCAGGTGGTATGATGGATGTGGCCACTGCCTGTGCTATCCTGAATGTCTTGCCTGAAGCCAATGCCGATGAGGTCAAGGCCGCCCATCGCCAGCTCATGAACAAGCTGCACCCCGACCATGGGGGATCGAGCTACCTCGCCGCCCAACTCAATCAGGCCAAGGATGTGCTGCTCAGTCGCTGATCGGCGACAGTTTGGATGAAAGCAGGTTTTTTTGTGACGGCGGTTATTGAAAAATTAACTGTCGCGGCGTTATGAAACTCAGGTCTGCGTCACTTGGTCGTTCAATTCAACGGGAAAGATACTGGCGAAGATGCCAATAGAAATGATATGCCCCGTCGCCATCAAGCATCGCAAGTAAGAACGTTGGGGGACCCCTCTTGATTCGTAAAGCTGTATTTCCCGTGGCCGGCCTTGGCACCAGGATGTTGCCCGCCACCAAAGCGATGCCGAAGGAAATGCTACCGGTGGTAGACAAGCCTATCATCCAATATGCCTTCGAGGAAGCACGCGCCGCAGGCATCGAGCATTTCATCTTCGTCACGGGCCGGGGCAAATCTTCGATCGAGGATCATTTCGATCACAGCTACGAGCTGGACGACACCCTCGAAATCAAAGGCAAGACCGCCGAGCTCGGCTCGGTCACCGATTGGTTGCCGAAGCCAGGTGAGCTCAGCTACACGCGCCAGCAGAAGCCTCTCGGCCTCGGCCACGCTGTCTGGTGCGCGCGCGAACTGGTCGGCGATGAGCCCTTCGCCGTTCTCTTGGTCGACGAGCTCCTGCAGTCCGATCCGCCCTGCCTCAAGGAAATGGTCGACCTTCATCGGGGAACCAAGGGCAATGTAGTCTCGGTCATGGAAGTGCCGGAGGACCACACCAATCGATACGGCATCCTGGATATCGGCGCGGATGACGGTCGAATGGTTGAGGCCCGGGGCATGGTCGAAAAACCGGCGCCGGCCGAGGCCCCTTCACGCCTGGCGCTGATCGGCCGCTACGTCCTCATGCCTGAGATCTTCGACCATCTGGATAAACAGGAAACAGGTGCTGGCGGTGAAATCCAGCTGACCGACGCCATGGAAAAGATGCTTGGCGGCACGCCGTTTCATGGGCTGCGCTTTCAAGGCCAGCGTTATGACTGTGGCTCGCGCCTGGGCTACCTCGAAGCGATCGTCGCCAACGCCATGGCACGACCGGAATTGCAAACGGGCATGTCCTCCATCCTGAAGCGCTATCTCTGAGCGTGCCTGAAAACTGAACCCGTAGAACTGTACGTCTGAACAAGGAAGCACATCATGGGTATTGCGATGATCGGAACCGGCTATGTCGGCCTGGTTTCGGCGGCTTGTTTCGCCGAGTTCGGCATCGATGTCGTTGCCGTCGACAAGGACCAGAAGAAGATCGAAGGCCTTTGGGAAGGCAAGATTCCGATCTATGAGCCTGGCCTCGACGATCTGGTATCGCGCAATGTCGCTTCCGGTCGCCTGACCTTCACCACCGACCTCGCAAACGCCGTCCAAGATGTCGATGCCGTCTTCATCGCGGTCGGCACCCCCTCGAGGCGTGGTGACGGCCATGCCGACCTCACCTTCCTGTTCGCGGCGGCGGAGGAAATCGCCAAGGGCCTGAAGAAGGAAACCGTGGTGGTCACCAAGTCCACGGTTCCGGTCGGTACCGGCGCCAAGCTCAAAGCCCTCTTCGCCCAGGCGCGTCCGGACCTCAAGATCCACGTCGCCTCCAATCCCGAGTTCCTGCGCGAAGGCTCGGCGATCGAAGACTTCATGCGCCCGGATCGCGTGGTGGTCGGCGTCGAGAGCGACCATGCCAAGCAGGTGATGGAAAAGGTCTACCGCCCGCTCAATCTCCTGAAGACGCCGATCCTGGTGACCGAGATCGAAACGGCCGAGCTGATCAAATACGCCACCAACAGCTTCCTCGCCACCAAGATCACCTTCATCAACGAGATGGCGGATCTCTGCGAGAAGGTCGGCGCGGACGTTCAGACCGTCGCGCGCGGTCTTGGCCTGGATGGCCGGATCGGTCCGAAATTCCTGCATCCAGGTCCCGGCTATGGCGGCTCCTGCTTCCCGAAGGACACGGCCGCCCTTCTGCGCATCGCCGAAGAGGCGAATGTGCCGATGCGCGTTGTCGAGAGCGTCGTCTCCGTCAATGACGGCAGGAAGCGCAACATGGTCAGAAAGATCACCCAGGCCTGCGGTGGCTCATTGCGCGGCCAGACCATCGGCATCCTCGGCGTCGCCTTCAAGCCCAACACCGACGACGTGCGCGACAGCCCCGCCCTGGTGATCGTGCCAGCCCTGCAGGCCGAAGGTGCGCGGGTCAAGATCTACGACCCCGAGGGCATGGAGATGGCCAAGCCTGATCTTCCCGGCGTCGAGTGGTCCAACGATGCCTATGAGGCGATCGACGGCGCCGACGCCATGGTGGTTCTCACCGAGTGGAACGTTTTCCGCGGCCTCGACATGGAGCGTGCGAAATCGCTCTTGCGCCGTCCGCTGGTGATCGATTTGCGCAATATTTACGACGCCGAGGATATGGCGAACGCCGGTTTTCGCTACATTAGCATCGGCCGCGCCGAGGTCGACGGTTCCGAGGTTGCGCACGGTGAGGATCAAGCGGCATGACGCCAAGTGCTGCCATGACGTCAACGACCGGCGGGCAAAACAAACCCGCCGGTCACCGGTTTCACCCGACGATCCTCCGCGAATACGACATCCGGGGCATCGTCGGCGAGACGCTGTTTCCAGCAGATGCCGAGGCCATAGGCCGTGCCTATGCCACACTCCTGATGGCGGAAGGCGGCAAGCGGGTCTGCGTCGGTTATGATGGCCGCCTGAGCTCCCCCGAACTGGCTGATTCACTGATCCGCGGCCTCACATCGGCAGGCGCTGATGTCGAAGCGATCGGCCTTGGCCCCACACCGATGCTCTATTTCGCTGTCCACCATCTGAAAGCCGATGGCGGTATCCAGGTCACTGGCTCCCACAACCCACCCAGCCACAACGGCTTCAAGATGATGCTCGGCAAGGCCTCGTTTTTCGGCGAACGCATTCAAGCCCTTGGACGGATTGCCGCAGACGGCGCCTATCGGAGCGGCAATGGCGAGGTGACGAAGCACGCCGTGCTCGACACCTATGTCGAACGCCTGCGTTCTGACTTCCACGGTGGTAGGCCGCTCAAGGTGGTTTGGGATGCAGGTAACGGCGCCAGTGGCGAGGCGCTCAAGGCCCTTGCAAAAAAACTCCCGGGCGAACATCACCTCCTTTATGCTGATATTGACGGCCACTTTCCGAACCACCACCCTGACCCGACGGTGCCAGAAAACCTTAAGGATTTGATTGCAGCTGTTAGTCGGCACGGAGCAGAACTTGGCATCGCTTTCGATGGCGATGGCGACCGGATCGGTGTTGTCGATGGTAAAGGCCGGATCATGTTCGGCGATCAGCTGTTACAGGTTTTGATCACAGAGATCTTGAATCGCCTTCCTGGCAGCACAATAATCGCTGATGTCAAGGCCAGCCAGGCGCTCTTCGATGCTATCGATGATCTAGGCGGTGAACCGATCATGTACAAAACTGGTCATTCACTCATCAAAACTGTGATGACCGAGAAAAAAGCACCCCTTGCGGGCGAAATGTCCGGTCATATCTTCTATGCCGATGGTTTCTACGGCCATGATGATGCCCTCTATGTAGCTATCCGACTGCTCGACATCCTTGCCAAGAGCGATCGCCCGCTTACTGCTTGGCATGACGACATGGCACCGATGATCAACACGCCAGAATTACGTTTCGATTGCGCAGACGAAGTAAAGTTCGACACTGTCGATAGGGTCAAATCCAACCTTGAAGCCGAAGGCGCCACCATCAACTCCATCGATGGCGTACGTGTGTCGACGGAAGACGGGTGGTGGTTGTTACGCGCATCGAATACGCAGGCTGTTCTAGTGGCACGGGCTGAAGCCAAGGACAGAGATGGGTTGGATCGGCTGAGACGCCAGATCGCTCGTCATCTTGAAACTGTTGGCGTCAAACCACCGAATTTCTGAGCGCTCGACAGGCAGGTTCGATCCTCACTGCATCGACTTCAACAAACACCGCCAACAGGTCTCCGCAGATAGAAAAGAGCTGCGCTAACTCCTTTCTTCGAGAAAATATCTTGGCAAGGCATGCCAAAATCGCATACTGACTCTTCGTTTTCCTCGGAGGAAAGATAGGAAGGGTTGATGCGCCACGGCAAATTGTGGGCCGTTCTGGTGGTACTGGTCGCAGCAGGCTGTTCTCCTTCAAAGTCGTTGAAGGACATGGTCGGCTATGTGCCGCCGACCAGCTTTCCGGCACAGCCGAAAAGAACCCTTGTGGCTGACAAGCCGGAACGAGTCTGGATCCAGCTTGTCGAATTCCTCGAAGCATCAGCATTCCAAATCGAACACACTGACGAGGAAAAAAATCTTCTGATCGCCCGCTACAGCGGTGATCCCGGCCCCTATATCGACTGTGGGTCCATAGTCACTCACGAGAACGGTACCCTTGGTCAGATCGCAGGCTCCGCTCCTGCAGTCTCGCTGAACTACGAACTTGAGGAAAAGCCGGTTATTCTCAACCGCTCACTCAATCTGGACAGCCGAATTATTATCAGGCTGGTTGGCCAACCTCAAGGCACGGTGATAAGAACCGACACCACCTATGTCGTCACTAAAACCATCGACGTTGCAGCCTCATCAGGAGCTATCAGAGAAGGTAGCCGGGAGACGGTCAGTTTCGAAGCCGGAGGTCGTGGGGAATTTAGCAAAGGCACGGCTTGCCAGCCTAATGGATCACTTGACCTGGCAGTCCTGCAAAACTTATCCAACATTGTTAGCTCCGACGAAATCGATCGCACCGACCTCAATAGCGACGGAATTGAGACGTTCAACGACATACCCTCCAACAATGAGACGGTCGCCGCGCCGCCGGATAAGACACGAGCAAGGGTATCGCCCCGATCAAGGGATACGGCTGAAGATCAGGTCGATATATCGGCGCAAGACCTCGAAGGAACCGATGCTGCAAAGGTTCCTTTACCTCAGTCAGACGACAACAGCGATGACTGGGTGCTACCGGAGCAAGGCCTACCAACAGCTGCTCTGCCGACGCCCAAGCCGACCGAACCTGCTCTCGAACCACCCACGACCAATGGGAGAAGGACGACCGCGAATGCGGCCCCTTCTCAGCCATTGCCAACCACGCCTCCGCCTAATACCGCTGCAACAAGTGAGAAAAACGCTTTGTCGAGGGCGGAGTCTCATACGGAGACAGCTCCCTCGAAACGAGAGCAATCAGCGGCGATCAGTGCGGTTACAGATAGCACCTCGCCAGCTTCAATCGTCGAGGACACTACACGCAAGCTTCTGGAATCACTCGACTGCAAAGGCGAAGAATGGCATTTTTGCGACCTCGTCCAGCTCACAACACCGCTGCGCAAAAATAATATTGAGAAACTCTTTGGCCTCACGATCAACACAACCGAGAGCTTTACCTCTCAGGTCATAGGTCGCGATCTAAAGCTCGATATTCTTTTTCCAAGCTTTCCCTCCAATTTGCATATTGCCTATGTGCGAAGGAATGGCACCGTCGAACATGTCATGTCGTCGCCGGAAGTCTGGCCTGCTGACCTGACCCATCAGCTGGCTCAGACCAACCAGACGATTCCAGGCCCACCCGGCCTTGCCATGATCGTCGCCATAGCCTCAGATGAACCCCTGTTTTCCTCACCGCCGGACAGTGCAGAAGACGCAACGGTTTATCTTGGTCGGCTGAAGCAGCGTCTCACACAGATCGAAACAGAAAATCCCGGTGGTCCGATCGCCGCAAGCCAACTGCTCATCTACGTTGAGAACGATGAAACATGAACGAAAATTGGGAAGATCAGCTGCGTACCCGAGCGGGCCATGCGGGCTTCAGGCCCGTTTGTGATCGGTTCTATTTTCTCCGTCATGGCCAGACGGATCATAACCGCCAACGAATCTGCCAAGGACACACGGATACCCCCCTCAATGCCTTAGGCATTACGCAGGCCGAAGAGGCGGCAAGCATCCTGGCCGAAGCAAAGCCCTTGGTGATGATCGCCAGCGATCTCAGGAGGGTTCGCCAAACGGCAAAGCCAGTCGCCGAACGGCTGAGCCTGGAAGTCTCGATCAATGCCGACCTCAGAGAACGCTCCTTTGGGATTTTTGAGGATCAACCCATCGAAGGGCAACTCTGGTCCTTTAATCATCCCAGTATTGAGAGCATCGATGACTTCGTCGATCGCAGCCTTCGGGGTTTCAAGGCTGCGCTGGTCGCTGATGATACGTTGGTGGTTACCCATGGCGGCCTTCGACGCGTTCTTGCCGGGGCACTAAGCTTAGAAATGCCCTATTGGTCTGGACATAACGCCTTACCTCTTCGCTTCACCCGCGAAACCTCCGGATGGAAGGCTGAAGCACTGACCAAAGCCGGTGCCTGGCCGATCGATGGCCCAGAACCCGACGACCTTGATCGATGACGGGACCAGGTGACCATTGACCCGATCACCAACCTTCTAGCCGGCGACTTCCGGCTTGCCGAAACCGGCAAGCGGATTAAGTGCCCGATCCGGGCCCTGACATTCGAACATAATCTTGACGGTCACGAGCGCGATCTCCTTCACGATCTCGATTTTCCAAAGTCGCCGGCCATCGTCTGCGATTCCAACACCTATGACGTTCTTGCAAAGCGAGTATTCGCCGCTCTACCGAACGCAAAGCTCGTTGTGATTGAGACGCCAAAAGCTGATGAAGCCACTGTGAAGCAACTGGCCTATCAAACACGGCATGCAGAAGCCATGGTCGCTGTGGGTGCCGGAACGCTCAACGACGTCGCCAAATATGTGAGCCATCGGCGCCGGCAACCCTACGCAGTATTTGCAACCGCACCATCCATGAATGGCTACGTGACGGCAACGGCGTCGATCAGCCTGGGTGGAGAGAAGCTTAGCCTCCCTGCGACACCACCACAGGGTGCGTTTTTCGATCTCACGATCCTCGCAAATGCGCCGTATCGTATGATTCGTGCCGGCGTCGGCGACAGCCTTTGCCGAAGTACGGCGGAATTTGACTGGCTACTCAGTCATCATCTCTTCGATACCGCATTTCTGCAAACGCCGTTTCTGATTCAGGCGAAGGATGAAGCCGACGTTCTCACCCAAATCCGCGATCTTCGGATGGGCAATCTCAATGCTGTCGGATCGCTTGCACGCCTTTTGGTGCTAGGCGGCCTCGGCATGCTGATAGCCGACAATAGCCAGCCGGGGTCTCAAGGCGAACATCTGATCAGCCATTACATTGATATGATGCACCGCCCTCATCCCGGTAGTCTTCACGGAGAGCAGGTGGGCCTGGCAACGATGACCCTCTCGGCCCTGCAAAACGAGATTCTGACGCGCGACGCCCCTCCTCTACTTGCAGGCACGGCGATCGATCCTGTCGCGATGGCAAAGCGATTTGGTGCGCATAGCTCTTCTTGCCAAAAGGCGTTGGCCAGAAAATCGATTAAGGGAGATCGACTGGAAATACTGAACCAACGTCTGGCAACGCGTTGGCCCGACATTCGAGACGCCTTCAGAGCGAGAGCCTTGTCGCTTGAGCACCTTCGGGCCGCCTTTGGTGCAATCGGCATACCCATCGACCCGCAAGACCTGGGAATATCGCCCTCTTTTTACAGGGAAGCCATTTTGCATGCGCGAGAACTCCGCGATCGGTTCACGGTGCTGGATCTAGCGGCCGATGCGGGCATTCTGGATTCATTTGTTGAACGATATCTGGCCGAAAATATCGGATGAGATCAGCACTCGAATGCAGCAAGCCAGCTCCGGCTCGTCTTCGAATCGACAGCACCGAGCTTCGACCGATGGCGTCGAAGTTCCCAATGGTTTTCTTTCTTTAATCGGCTCCCAGCCGTTTTGACGATACCCGGAATCGTGTCGGCCGATATGTAGCTGTCACACTCCTGGTCTTCGGGGATGCATTTGGTCGCTTTCCCAACCATCCCAGCATGTTTCTTACGATCAAAGAGGGCCAGCCTAGGGCTGGATCATCTGTTTCAGCGAATATCGATTGCCGACGACGGTGTCGATCGCATAAGTGGCAATTCTCTCGACTGAAGGCAATTATCTTTATGGTTGAATTTTTGTGTTGATTATCAACTTTTGATGTATATTGTGCAAGCGATATGCTACTTTGGCGAACGCTCGAACATCGGGTTGGTTGACGGCTATGGAAGCGATTATTCTGATCATCTCCTGGACCTTGTTCACACCGCCGTCTCATGACGTCGATGTTCAGCCCATGCCGGATATATCGAGCTGTCTGCGTGTGGCAAAAACCGTCACTCGCAAGGTTTCAGATCTTGAGAGCCACGGCGTTCAGGCCAAACTGGTGGCTCGTTGCGTCTCAGTTCCAACCAACATCAAAGCCTGAAATAGCTGAAGAAGATTCCTCTCCGATGCCGCTTACCTCGAGGAGGTTCATCGAACCTTAACCTTATTGGTGGAAACTGCCAGCTTCGCATGGAGGCTGAAGGCTAACTAACAATCGCCTCTACCCACTTGCAGATTGATAGGCGTCTTCCGGCCAGAGCAATTGAAGGCAGTTGTCGACGCTAGCACAGTAAGGGCGAAGACCGATGTCCGCATATGATTTGATCGTAATTGGCAGCGGTCCCGCAGGCCGTCGCGCTTCGATTCAAGCGGCAAAACTTGGTAAATCGGTCTTGGTTATTGACCGACATCCTCAGGTCGGCGGCGTCTCGGTCCACGCTGGCACGATACCGAGCAAAACCCTACGTGAGACCATTCTCAACCTCTCAGGCTATCGCGAACGTGGGTTCTACGGTCGCACTTATCGTGTCAAAAAAGAGATATCTGCCGATGATCTGCGTGAACGCCTCAGCCTCACGCTCGATCATGAAGTCGAAACTCTGGAGCATCAGTTCGCACGCAATAGAGTGACGATCGTCACTGGCCACGCTCGCTTCATCGATCCCCACACCATCGAAGTTCAAAAGCCCAATGGGGCCTGCACCCGTTTCACGGCATCATGTTTTATCATTGCGGTCGGAACCAAGCCTTTTCGGCCGCCTGAAATCCCGTTCGACGGTGAAACGGTTTTAGACAGCGATGAGATCCTGTCACTTAAACGCCTGCCGAGGACCCTTACTGTGATCGGTGCGGGCGTGATCGGCCTCGAATATGCGACCATGTTCAGCGCGCTTGACCTCCAGGTCACATTGATCGAGCCCCGAATGACAATGCTTGATTTCGTCGATCGTGAGATCATCGAAGAATTTACCCACGACCTCCGCCAGCGAGGCGTGATTCTCAGACTTGGCTGTAAGGTGGCTTCGATCGAGCGAGGGACGGAAAGCGGCTGTAGGATACAACTCGAAGACGGTCGAATCGTGCGTACGGACGCCGTGCTGTTTGCCGCGGGCAGAATGGGAGCAACTGAGGATCTCCAGCTGGAATCTGTTGGTCTCACCGCCGACCAGCGAGGCCGGATCGCCGTCACGAAAGACGATTTCCGGACCGCGGTTCCTCACATCTTCGCGGCAGGTGACGTAATCGGCTTCCCCAGCCTCGCCTCGACATCGATGGAGCAGGGCCGGATCGCCGCTTGCACGGCATTTGGTCAGCCGGCCCATGATGCCCCGACCTTCTTTCCTTATGGGATCTACGCAATTCCCGAAATTTCGATGATCGGCATGACAGAAGAGGAAGTCAGGCTGCGAGGCAAGCCTTTCGAATGCGGTGTCGCGCGTTTTCGTGAGACTTCAAGGGGCCAAATTATGGGGTTGGCAACAGGCTTCATGAAGATGATCTTCGACCTCGAAGATCGCCGCCTGCTCGGCGTTCACATCGTTGGCGAAGGTGCCACAGAACTCATACACATCGGCCAGGCCGTGCTCAATCTCGGTGGTACGGTCGATTACTTCGTCGAGAACACGTTCAACTATCCAACATTGGCGGAAGCCTACAAAATCGCAGCCCTCGATGCCTGGAATCGCATGCCGAAATCTGATGGCGTCCTCAAGGTAGAGTCAATCGCCAGCTAAGACGCAAGACAGCAGGAAGCTAATGAAGTGGTCATACCACCAAGTCTATCCCCCGGACTTAGGCGGCGCAGCTGTCTTGTCGACCTGTAGATGTGATGAACTCGACGATGTCGTCGAGGGTCGGCGCCAGCCAGCGAAATGGCGTGGCAAGGGCTAGCACGATGCCGACGTGGCCTATCCGTTCATAAGTCTTGACCTCTGCTTTGCCACCGATGTTGTTGATCGCATCTCCCAGACGCGTACTGTTGCGCGCCAGCACGGTACTATCGTCATCGCCTGTCAAGAGCAGCGTCGTGGGTGCTCGTCCATTGACATGGCTGATCGGCTGTGTCGCTTCCAAATCGTCCACAGCGAAGATTTCTTTGACGACGGGATCTTCGATCGGCAGGAAGTCATAAGGGCCTGCGAGGCCGACAAAGCCCTCTATGCATTCCACAGAAACGTCTTCTGCGGCAAGAAATCCTGGCTCCATCGAAAGCATCGCCGCAATATGCGCGCCTGCTGAGTGCCCAACCAGGAAAATCCGATCGGGGTCACCACCATGATCGGCGATATGCCGACGCACCCAACCAACCGCCTTCGCGCCGTCTTTGATAAAGCCAGGAAAACGGACGTCGGGGAAAAGCCGGTAGTCGAGAATGACGGTGATGATCCCCTTGGATGCAAGGGCCTGACCGACAAACAGATAGTCCACTTTCGAGCCAAACTCCCAACGACCACCATAAAAAAAGACAGCGACACTGGCTCCCGGCCTTGCCATTTCTGGAACGTAGATGTCGAGCCTGTGGCGCGGAGCTTCGCCGTAAACCACGTCGCGTTCGATCCGGTAACCATTGTCGGTTACTAGCGCATTCAAGACGCGCGCCGGTGTGCAGCCGAGCGTAGGGGCCACAACTGCGAAGCTGGCCGCCAGTCGGAGAAGCTTGCCAGGCAGAGCGCGCATCGACATCTTTCCATTCGTTGATCGATTCATCATCATCGGAACCGATTTAGCGGCCCAAGGGACGATGTCAACTTGAACAAAACGGCTGATGTTGCCAAGTTGCCACCTGCTACGACATCCTGTCGCCTCCTCGCCTGAAAAGTCGATTCGATGAAACTGTTCAATTCCCTTTCCGGAAAGAAAGAGCCGTTCTCACCCAGCGATCCAAGCCGGGTGACCATGTATGTCTGCGGCCCTACCGTCTACGACTACGCCCATATCGGCAATGCCCGTCCTGCCGTGGTTTTCGATGTGCTGTTCCGCACCCTCCGCCATGAGTTCGGGCATGTGGTCTATGCCCGCAACGTCACAGATATTGACGATAAGATCATCAAGGCAGCTATCGAGCAGGGTTTGCCGATCGATGAGATCACCAGTCGCTATAGCCTAGCCTACAATGAAGACATGGCCGCATTGAATGTGTTGCCGCCGACCATCGAGCCGAAGGCGACAGGTCATGTCGATGGGATGCTGGCGATGATCAGCCGTCTGATCGACAAAGGCGCTGCTTATGAAGCTGATGGACATGTGCTGTTTCATGTCCCAGCTTGCCAAAACTACGGGGCGTTATCCAGACGGTCACGCGAAGACATGATCGATGGTGCGCGGGTCGAGATCGCCCCCTATAAGCGTGATCCTGCCGATTTCGTGCTGTGGAAGCCCTCGACACCGGAACAACCGGGCTGGGACAGTCCATATGGACGGGGCCGTCCGGGCTGGCACACAGAATGCGCCGTGATGATCGAAGAACATCTGGGCGCCACCATCGACATTCACGGCGGCGGTCAGGATCTGAAGTTCCCTCATCACGAGAATGAACTGGCCCAGTCACTCTGCGCTCATGAAGGTGCGCCGCTTGCCCGTTTCTGGCTGCATAACGGCTTTCTCGACGTCGAGCAGGAGAAGATGTCGAAGTCGATCGGCAATGTCTTGCTGCCGCATGATCTGATCAAGACCGTGCCTGGCGAAGCCATTCGTTATGCGTTGCTCTCCGCGCATTATCGAAAGCCCTTGAACTGGACGTCATCTGGGCTTGCCCGTGCAAAGCATGCGCTTGATCGTCTCTACCGCACCCTTTCGACGCTTCCGGGACCAAGCCAACCAGAAGCGAAGGCCGAGCCCCCTGAAGGTGTCCGACAAGCACTTCTTGATGATATCAACACGCCGATAGCACAAGCTGCCCTTTTTAAGTTTGTGCGACGCGCTAATAGCACGAATGATGAGGAAGAACGGGCAGCAATCAAACAGGAGATGCTGGCAGCTGGCCATCTGCTGGGACTCTTGGAGCAGGATCCCGAGAACTGGCTACAATCCGCCGGTCAGGAAACCGAGGTCGATCGGGACGAAATCGAGCGGCTATTAGAGAAGCGACGGGCGGCAAGGGCCGAGAAGGACTTCGAGATGGCCGACCTGATCCGAGACCAACTCGAAGCCGAGGGCGTACTTCTCGAAGATGGACCCGATGGCACACGCTGGCGTCTGGGGTAGGTGTCGTGGCTGGCGGCCCTAGAATCGCCATCGTGGGCAATGCCGGAGCTGGCAAGTCAACCCTCGCTCGTCGGCTTGCCCTGGAATTGCATCTTCCACATCTCGAACTTGACCGCATCCTCTGGCGTCCAGATTGGACGCCTTCGGCGCTCGACGCCTACGAACAGGAGCATACTGAGGCGATCGAGGCGGGAGCCTGGGTCATCGATGGTCTGGGCATGAAGGAGTCAATCGAGAAACGCCTTCGGCGCGCCACAGTAATCGTCCTCATTGACATGCCGATCTGGATGCACTTCTGGCTTGCAGCAGAGCGTCAGATGGCCTGGAGCCGAGGTCTCATAGACTATCCACCCGCGGGGGCGAAAACGCCGCCGCCAACCGACGCCTTGTTTCGGACGATCTTTGATGTCGACCGTCAATGGATGCCGGAAATCCGCAATCTGGTCGACCAGGAACAGCGAAGGGGAAAACGCATTGTCAGGATCAACGACGTCGAACAGCTCCGGCAAGGACTTGATCCGCTTGAAATCGAAGGCAGATCAAACACCAAAGGTTAATATTTTATGTCATAGTTTCATTTTATGGCTTATTATGTATTTCACATAGGTTTTTTCATGAGCTATTTGATGTTGGTTGCACGGAGCTGGTCCCTGATAACCGGACAGCGACGTTGGAATTTTAAGCTACAGGGTCGTGCCTGCCAGTCAGGTTCTCCGTGGTCATTTCATGCGGCCATCTCGGCTGGCGCCGGGGTGACAGGTTGTTGATAGGCGGCATCTGGTGTCCGGCCATCATGGGCGGCATGTGGACGTCGCTCCAGGCGTGCAGATAGCCGCACTCATAATTCAGGGATCGCCATAGCCGCTCGACGAAGACGTTGTCCAGCCATCGTCTCCGGTTTGAGCTTTTCGGACAAAAAATCATTGGCAACCGTCAGTTCGCCGATCTTCGCCTCGTCGATCACCGGCTCCTTCGTCGACGAGTCGCGCTCGAAGAACTCCGGCGCACCTTCCAACAGCGCTTTCTTCCATTGATGGATCATGGTCGGATGCACGCCAAATCAGCTCGCCAGCTCCGACACCGTCTGCTCGCCCTTCAGCACTTCCTGCGCCACTTTCGCCTTGAATTCAGGCTTGCAATGCTTCCGCTTCGACATTGTGGGTCCCCTCCAGTTGGCGACCAACAGACACGGATACGTAAATTACGTCACTGTACGGTTATCAGAGGCTGGCTCTGACACCGATCTCTCGTTTTTGCCGAGCTGGTTGACTATGTCTGGCAAACCCATGGCCTGAAGGTGGCGCCCAGCACCATCTGGCGTCTGCTCGACCGTCACGACATGACCTATAAAAAAACCACACACGCCGCCGAACAGCATCGGCCTGATGTCCTGTGCGGACGGCAAGCCTGATTCGAGGCCCAGATCATCGTCGGCGCGATGCACGGAGCGGCTTTCCTCGCCTATGTCGAACAGGTCCTGGCGCCAACGCTCTCAGCCAGCGAAATCGTCATGATGGACAACCTGCCCGCACACAAGCCAATCGCCGTCCGCCAGGCGATCGAGCACACCGGGGCAGAGCTTCGCTTCCTGCCGCCCTACAGCCCAGACTTCAATCCGATCGAAATGGCCTTCTCCAAGTTCAAAGCCTTCCTCAAAAAGACCGCAGCACGAACCGTTGATGATCTCTGGAACGCTATCGCCGAAACCATCGAACTGTTCACGCCGACAGAATGCGAAAACTACTTTGCTGCTTCTGCATATGACCGCAAATGATCGAAAAAAACTCTAGCAATCATTGAAAAAGATACAAAAGACTACTGTAGTATTAAGCTGACCGACGCCCCCCTAATGTCGGGTTCAATTTGTCCAGACGCCCGACCAGGTTGAACCCCGGTGAGGCTCAGCTTTCCAAGAGGCTTGCAAGCTTCATGGCAACACCGAGCGAGCCGTCGACCTTGATCTGTCCCAACGTGTAGGCGAGTGTTGGGCTGAGATCACCGGCGATCAGTTTTTCCAGATTGTCTGCGCTTAGAGAGATGGTGCAGTCAGCGTCCATGTCATCATTGACGACCGTGACAGGATTTGCGGTGCCGTCGATCAGAATGACACCTTCATCCTCAACATCGAACTTGACCTTGTAGCCGAGCGTCGCCAGCTGCGGGGCTTGAATTTTGACCTGCTCGGTCAGCGGCTCGAGGCTCATGTCATCTCCGATGGCTGATCTGCAACTGGCTTTGGTGAAGAGTGAGGCGCCTGGTCTGCGACTGACGTCGTCTCGTTCAGGCGCCGCATTTCTTCGACGATGAGGGCATGGCGCGAAGGCTTGCCGATGAGGGTGCGAGGAAGCTCGTCCCTGAATTCGATTTGCCGCGGCTGTTCGAAGGGTGCGAGCTTGTCACGAAGAAAGGATCGCAACTGCCCAGAGGTCAGTGACTTACCTTCCTTCAACTTGACATAGGCTTTGACGATTTCACCACGATGGACGTCGGGGATACCGCAGACTGTCACCTCTTCGACAGCCGAATGGAGCTCGACAGCCTCCTCGACCATGCGCGGATAGACATTGAAACCGCCTGACAGGATAAGATCCTTGATGCGATCGATGAGATAGACGTAACCATCATTGTCGATGAAGCCGACATCGCCGGTATGCAGCCGCCCACCATGCAGGGCCTCTGCTGTTTCGGCGTTGCGCTGAGCGTAGCCGTGCATGACCTGCGGGCCAGTGATGCAGATTTCGCCGCGCTGACCAATCGACAGACGGCGGTCAGGGTCATCGAGGGAAGTGATCTCGATCAGTGTGCCGGGCAAAGGTAGCCCGACCGAGCCCAGCCTTGGACTATGGAACGGATTGATGGTGCAGACAGGGCCTGCCTCGGTCAGCCCATAGCCCTCGACAAGGGTGCAGCCGGTGAGCTTCTCGAAACGCTCTTGCACCTGTGCAGGCAACGGCGCACCACCGGAAATACAGTATTTAAGGCTGGAGAGATCATAGTCGCTCAAGAGCTTTGAACTATTGATAGCCGAATACATCGTGGGCACACCGAGCATGACCGTAGGCTTTTGCTGATCGATCAATTTTAGAAGCTGATCGAGACGGAAACGCGGAAGAAGAATGATCTCGAAGCCGCTGGCAAGGCTGGAATTCATCACGGCAGTCATGCCAAAGACGTGGAACAGCGGCAGGACTCCAACCACCTTCTCTTCGCCTGGCCTCGCATCTGTCGCCCATAAGCGGACTTGCTCCGTATTGGCGTAGAGAGCAGCGTGACTGAGCTCCGCCCCCTTGGGAAGGCCCGTGGTACCGCCGGTATATTGCTGAACGGCTATGTCAGTGCCCGGATCGATCGTGATCGGCTCGAACCGACCGTCATTCGCAGTCAGTTTCTTGAAGGTGATGTGGTGCTCGTCATGGGAGACGTCTGCGATCTCCTTTCGCCGTAACAGTGCAAAAAGAGTACGTTCGCGCCAGGGAAGAAGGCCCCCCATCGAACCAACCACAATGGTCTTAAGACAAGTATCTTCCAATCGAGCTGCAACTTTCGGATACATGCCACGAATATTCAGCGTGACCATGATCGTCGTATTCGAATCTTCGATCTGCCGGGCGATCTCGCGCTCGGCGTAAAGTGGATTGAAATTTACGACCGTACCGCCGGCTTTGAGCACAGCGAAAAATGCGATCACGTAATAGGGGCAATTGGGCAGGAACAGCCCTACGCGCATACCCTTTTTCACCCTGAGGGCCTGGAAACCTTTCGCTGCGCGGTCGACGAGCTGACCAATCTCCTTATAGGACGACTTACGTCCTAGAAAATCGAGGCAGGGCCGCTCGCTATATCGAGCCACGGCATCATCGAGAAGGGCAAACAGCGGCTTTTCGGCAAGTTTCTGATCCCAGGTCAATTCCTCTGGATAGTTGGTCTCCCAGGGATAAGGGCGCGCTAGAACTGCATCTGAAGGCGGCGGCGCCACGTCTTCTTCCGGCCCCCGCAGCCTGCGCATCAGCCGAGAGAGGGCCTGCGCGATCACTCCGCCAGTCACGCCCACATTTCGAACACCGTTTCGATCAAGGGGCTCGTTCACTTCGGTGGCCCAATTCGCTCAGGTTGCTGCATATAACGACGATTCTCAACATGTCCAGTCATTCAACCAATCAGCATTATAGCACAAGGATGAAGCGACGAGCGCGACAAATACGGCATGTAGCCAAACCTTCAATCTATCTTCATTAAGGGTAGGGTAGCATCGATCGATGAAGGTTTTGTTAACGCTAATACATCATCACCAAATGGTGTGCTCTTCGAAAGCAAAGGTGTCGCGGACTGCAATCAGTGGCAATATGGGAAATCCCTTACGCTTGCAAGTTGCTGGGCTTTGAGAACAAGCGATCTAAGCATGTTGGAGAGGCTGATCAGCGATTGGTGGCATAAAGCTCGTTCGCGCTTCGTGCCAATTGTCAAGGAAGCTGGAGAGGCGGCTCGAACGATGGAGGAACTGTCCACGTCTCTGGAGCTCCATCAGCGGCTCGCCGCCATAAACACGCTGCCCCCTAGCAAGAAGCCCCCGCCAATATATCCGAACCGACGGCGGACCTCGGGTTTTTGGAAGGTTCTCCTGACCTGCCCAGCAATCAAAGCATAGATGCCCAACACAACCGCAACGATCGCCGTGGAAGTCAGAACCACAGTTGTGAACTGTATGTAGATATTCCCGTCTGGATCGAGGAACTGTGCGAGGAAGGCCACGTAAAATATGATGGCTTTAGGATTTAGGACGGCAGTGAAGAATCCCGCACGAGCACTCGCATGGCCCTTATATCCCTTTGGTTCGGGAACGTTAGCATTTCCGTATCGACGTGCTTCTGCAATCTGGCAAACACCAAGGCATGCCATATACAGAATACCTGCCCACTTCACGAGCTGAAACAGTCCTGATGATACGGCCAGTAACGCTCCGACCCCGAACAACGAAAGCGCAATGAGCACCACACCCCCAAGCAGTTCGCCCAGAATACAAAGAAATGCAGCCTTCGTTCCCCAGGTCAGTGCTAGGCCAGTGACCATGAAAACACTTGGCCCTGGAATAGCGGAAATGACTGTGTAAGTGGCTATAAAGGCCAACCAAAGCTCTAATTTCATTCAATCACCTTTCCTCACGAAATTCTTAATGCGGACATTAGCCGTACGGTGGAAAGCTGTCCTTCCAGGCCCCTTCCGATCTCGACAAGGGCACCCATCGTGGCTTAGTCGGTCAACTCGCGACGGCAAGGATTGCCCGCATTGCTCGGCGACGTTTTTCTGGACAACGGGCCGACAGCGCGGCCGAGCGTTTCAGATCATGATGGAATACACTGGAATTGATTGGCGGACCTACAGTCGGCAGGCCCAGGCGGCCATCATGTGACGGCGCGGACCAAGGCGAGGCTACCCTCCCTTTTCGCACTGCGAAGAAGGGGCTCTATGACTTCTACAAGCCCCCCTCGTCGGGCAGTTGGACATTGGCCAGGTCGAAGCCCAACAGTTTTCAATGGGCAGTATCGACACTGACTGGATCCATGAATTGGGCAGCCCCATTCGCTAGTTCGGCCGATATGGCGCCAATTTTTTTTCCTCGATTATGTGGTTCGAAGCCGATGATTGGCATCCGAGCGCTCGATGAATGCTGTTCGTTAATGCTCAAGGGCCAATTCGCGATGCGCTCGCATGCCTGAGCTGCGTTGAAGTCAAGAGAAAACGCCGCAGTCATTCTCATCCAGATCACATCAAAAATCCGTCAAGCCGACGGGGAAGCTCATCTGCCGGTCTTGACCGGGTGACGGTCAACGTGGTTGGTTGGATTCTAGCCGAAGTCGGGACTGTGGCTGTACTGTACGAATGGCCAAATAGATGGGAGCCTCATGATGGAGTCGAGCGACGGCGGCGGGAAGTCGACCCTCTACTGCTCGTTCTGCGGCAAGAGCCAGCATGAGGTCAGGAAACTGATCGCCGGGCCCAATGTATTCATTTGCAATGAGTGCGTCGAGCTTTGCGCCGATATTATTAAAGAAGAGGACCGAAAAAGCCGGCGCACGTCCGGACCGACCATCATGACGCCCCTTGAGATCAAGGGTGTTCTTGACGATTACGTGATTGGTCAGGAGCGAGCGAAGCGGGTTTTGTCGGTTGCCGTGCACAACCATTACAAACGCTTGGCGCATGGCTCCAAGGGTGGCGAAGTCG
>JBPCVQ010000281.1:0-11915 GCA_051010395.1 Geminicoccaceae bacterium
ACAAGCTGCATTTCTGGGTGGAGCGCAGGTTCCAGATCGACGATGCGGTGGGCGCGGTCGCGGTGCATGGCTATGCCGGCTTCATCGGCCTGGTGATCGCCGGCTTCATGCTCTGGGGCCACCCGTCATCGGCCTTCGAGGGCTATGCGGCGATCAATCCGCTCGGCCAGTTCATCGGCGCCTGCATCATGTTCTGGGTGCTCGGCTTCCTGCCGGCCTGGCTGCTTGCGGGCCTGTTGAAGAGCTTCGGCATGCTGCGCATCCCGCATCAGATCGAGCTGGTGGGTCTCGATGTCGCCGACTATCACGGTCGCGACGCCGAGGAGCTGGAGGTGATCGAGGCGGAACTCGAGGAAGCGCGGGAACGCGGGCTTTTGCCCAACCCCGCCGGTGGTGCAGATTGAGAGAGGTGAAAGATCATGTCTACGACTGAAGTCACGAGCTGGGCCATCGATCTCTCGACCGTCGGTCCGATCTATCCCTTCGTCGGCACCGAGATGATGTGGTTCGTTCTCGGTCTGGTGTTCTGGATCGGTTTCCACGTCTGGCAGATCGGTTTCGAGAAGAAGACCTATGACGAGGATATGGCCCACATGAAAAAACCCGAGCTGTTCGAACGCGCCCTGAAACAGCACAGGCTCGACTGAAACAGCCCATGAACCGAGAAAGGCCGCCACCCTAAGGGAGGCGGCCTTTTCTTGTCAGCGGCAAATCCATCACGATGACGGCGGGGGGGATCGCACTGCGAGCTTCGATCGAGGATACTGGCGCCGCGATCGTCGAGATGATCGCCGTGTCCTTGACCAGGAGGATTGCGTAGTTGCAAAGCGGCGGCAGCATGATGCGCACGGCCTGCGGCAGGACGATGAAGCGCATCGCCTTGATCGGCGTCATGCCGAGCGAGAGGGAGGCTTCCAGCTGGCCTTTGTGGATTGATACCGAGGCCGGCACGGTAGATCTCGCCGACATAGGCAGCGCCATCGCGCGCTGTTCGGCTTCGTCCTTGGGCACACCGAGCACACGCCTGGGCGCCACCGTGACATTGTCGAGGGCTGTGAGATGGGGGAACAGATTGAAGCGCTGAAAAACAAAGCCGATCTCGGCGCGCTCCTCGGCCAGTTCCCGATCGCTCAGATGGACGAACCTGCCATCGACCTGCTTCTCACCGATGAGCTTGTCATCGATGTAGATGTGCCCCGAGGTCGGCTTTTCGAGAGCTTTTCGCCGCGGGCAACGTCAGTGCTGACACTGGTCAGAACCTCGAGCGAGCCGAAGCTTTTGTGCAGATCGACGATGCGCAGCAACGGGTTCATGGATACCATGTCCGTTTCGATCAGGGACGTGCGTGGCGAAACCCCTTGTAAGGCTTCATCACGCAGTCGGCGTCCGACTAGAAGCAGTGATCGGCGTTGGGTGCATCCCAGTCATCGGGCCGATCGACGCCTATCCGGATATTGTCCTCGGCGGCCGGCGGGAGGAACCAGCTCTTGTCGCCCAGGCCGTATTTGCCCATCACCTCGACATTGGTGCAGTCCGCCCAGATCTTGCCGATCTCCTGATTGACCGCATCATGCAATTCGGTGAGTTCCGAATTGATGCCGAAGATCACGTTGTATTTCTGCGACATGATCGGGTAGGTGTCCGGCTCCGGCTGCAGCTCGACCTGATGGAGGTTCCTTCAGCTCCGGAACGAGGGTAAAGCCGGAGACGGTCGCCACGCTTCGCCCCTTCATATTGCGAGGGCGTTTAATTTGTTATCGCTATAAGATTAAGGTCGAACGATTTGCTTTTCTGTCAATGCGGGTGGCCGCGTGGTCAACAGCGGTCGAGCGTCATACCGCCCAAGTCGATCCCCGCCGGCTCGCCAGCGATCAACGATGCGATCACATCCCCGGAGCGACAGCCATGGTCCAGCCGAGATGGCCGTGACCGACGTTCAGAAAGAGATTGTAGGCCGTGGTGGTCCCGATGATTCCGGCACCCAAAACCAGGACCCGGCGTTCCGAGGCGCTGTTTCCTTCCATAGGCTCACCCGTTTGCGAACGAAGCTTCACCTAAACTACCTGGAGCCAAATCCCACCTGGTTTCCCTCTGCCCTGCCATGTGAGGCCCTTGCATAGGGATCAGTCAACGTCCCCGAATGCTGTGGTCACACCACCTAGATGAGCAGGGAGTAGGCGCCTTCATGGCGCAGCAGGGCGATTTTGGTCTCGATGCCGCCAGGGGCGGAAAACCCACCCAATCCTGATGACGCAACGACACGATGACAGGGAATGATGATCGCAATGGAATTGCCGCCGCAGGCATTGCCCACCGGCTGCGGCATCGATCCCAGCTCGTCTGCAATCTCGCCATACTCCCGGGTCTCGCCATAGGGGATGGCTTGCATCGCCAGGTTGACCGCCTGCTGGAAGGCGCCGCCGCTGGGACGAAGCGGCAAATCGAAGGCTTTCAGTTCATGTCGGAAATAGGACGCCAGCTGGCGCGTGGCCTCGACAAGCAACGGTGTCTCATCGGTGCCAGCCTGATCCCATGTCAACGCGGTGATGGCGTCGTTCTCTTCCTTGAGGCTGACCCAACCAAGCGGCGTTTCAACTGACCTGACTGGCAATGCCACCCTCCCCGTGATGCGTCGTCTGACGTTGCCTCGCTTGGCGGGCGTCCCGTCCAGTATTACAAGCCGCCGGATCAATTATACACATAGCCGGGCAGCCAGAGTGCAATTTGAGGAAACGCCGCGACGAGAACCAGCGCTATCACCATGACGAGCACGAAAGGCACGATGGATCGATAGATGTCGATAATCGTGATTTCCGGCGGGGCCATCGCACGCATCAGGAAGAGATTGTAGCCAAAAGGCGGCGTCATATAGGCGATCTGGCAGGTGATCGTGTAGAGGACGCCGTACCAGATGAGGTCGAAGCCGAGATGTCCGACCAGGGGGACATAGAGTGGTGCTACGATGACCAACATCGCCGTGTCATCGAGAAAGGTGCCCATCAGCAGGAAACTTACCTGCATGAGCGCGAGCACGACCCAGGGCGAAAGGCCCCATTCGCCGATGAAAAGATTTTCGATCGAGCGCACGGCGCCGAGACCGTCGAAGACGGCGCCGAAAGCGAGGGCGGCGAGAATGATCCACATGAACATGCATGAGACAGCCAGTGTCGAACGCACCGAGTTTTCGAAGACCTGCCTCGTCATTCGCCCCTTGATCACGGCGGCGAGAAAGGCAGTGAGAGCACCGATGGCCGAGCTTTCGACCAATGACGTCCAACCATTGACGAACGGCACCATCATGGCGACGAAGATCACCAGAGGCAGAAGTCCGGCGCGCAGCAGTCGCAGCTTTTCAGCCAGCGGGATATTTCTTTCTTCACGCGCGAGCGGTGGGCCCAGCTCGGGCTGCAGCCGGCAACGGATCGCTATGTAGATGATGAAGAGAGCCGCCATCAGCAAGCCGGGAAAAACGCCAGCGAGCCAGAGCTGGCCTACCGGCTGCCGTGCGATCATGGCGTAGAGCACAAGCACGACCGATGGAGGAACGAGGATTCCAAGCGACGATCCGGCCTGGATGACGCCGGTTACCATGCGTTTGTCGTAGCCGCGCCTCAGAAGTTCAGGGAGAGCGATCGTCGCACCAATGGCCATGCCCGCGACCGACAATCCGTTCATCGCGGAGATCAGCACCATCAAGCCGATGGTCCCAATCGCCAGTCCGCCGTTCAGCGGCCCCATCCAGACATGAAACATCTTGTAGAGGTCGTCGGCGATCCGGCTCTCCGACATCACATAGCCCATGAAGATGAACATCGGCAGTGTCAGCAGCGGGTACCATTTCATCAGCTTCATGGCTGCGGAGAACGGAATGTCCGAACCACCCGTTCCCCACAAAAAGAACGCCGAGACCGCCGCAACGAACCCGATGGCGGCAAAGACGCGCTGCCCGGTAATGAGCAGCAGCATCATCGATGCGAACATCAAAATGGCAATGCCGTCATAGGTCATCGGGCGTTCCCCCCGCCTGTGGGCCCGAGCCTGCCTGGATCTCCGGTTTTAAAACGCTCTATGTCTTTAAAGAGTTCGGCCAGTGCTTGAAGCAACATCAAAATGAGCCCGATGACGGTGATCGCTTTCACCGGCCATAGATAGGGGCGCCATGCGGATGACGACCGTTCGCCGAATTCGATGGCGTAAGTCAGACTGTTGATACCGCCATAGATGAGGAAACCGAGATAGATGATCAGAAATGTTACCGTAAAGACATCGACGAAGGCCTTCTTCTGAAAGCTCAATGCGCCATAGGCGAGATCCATGCGAACATTGGTGTCGAGCTGGATCGAATACGGCCCGCCGAGGATATAATAGGCGACCATCAGGAACTGGGCTAATTCGAGCGTCCAGAGCGAGGGCCGCATGAAGGGGACGGTTTTGGTGAAAGATGACCAGAGAAGGACCGCCATCATCACGAAGATCAGATACATGGCGAACCGGCCAATTCGGTAATTGAACCGCTCGACATGCCTGACATAGGCTGACATGAAATTACTCATGCCGTCCCCCCTTGAAACTACTCGTACCAGCCGCGAAAGGGCCAGCCCAATGGACCGGCCCTTTCTCATCAGGGTCGAGGTGATCAGCTCCGGCTATAAGGATAACCCGCCGAATTGATGACCTCGCGATAATCGCGGAAGATCTGCACCAGCTTCGCCTCGGTCTCGCCCTGTTCGGCGACTTCATCCCAGAACGTGGCCGCGGCGTCCTCCACCTGCTGCCATTCCTCCTGCGGGATCGAGGACAGCTCAAGTTTGTCGCCCTCCGCACGCAGCTTCGCTTCTCCGCCCCAATACCATTGATTGCGATAGAAGTGACCGCTTTCCACCATGCCTGACACAAGGGCCTTCAGGTGGTCGGGAAGGTCCGTCCAGCGCTGCTCGTTGACGAAGAAGGACCCGATCCAGGCGCCGGAAATATTGTTGGTGAGGAAGTGGTCGGTCACATCCGCCCAGCCGACGGTATAATCCTCGGTGATCCCCGACCACGCCATGCCGTCCAGCTCGCCCGTCTGCACGGCGACCTCGGCATCTTCGTAGGGAATGTTGACCGGGACCACGCCGAACTGGCTAAGGAACACACCGGCGGTCGGGAAGGTGTAGAGCCTGAGACCGTCGAGGTCAGCCAGCGACGAGATCTTCTTCTTGGTGTTAAAGTTGCAAGGATCTTGTCCTGCGGCCGAGAGCCACTTCACGCCCACATCGGCATAGGCCTGGCTCCAGATTTCCGCCAGGCCATATTGCTTGAAGAGCACGGGCACATCGAGCGCGTGCCGTGTAGCGAGCGGGAAATAGCCGCCGAACTGGCGCACCGGGGTCGGGGACGCCATGCTGTCATCGTCGGAATGAACGGCATCGATAGTGCCGCGCTGCAGGGCCTGAAAGAGCTCGCCGGTCGGCACGATCTGATCGGCGTAGAAGAGCTCGATTTCCAATTCGCCCTTCGCCGCGGCGTTGATGGCATCGACGATCGGCTTCGTCACATGCTCGCCAAGAGCGGCACCCGCATAGGTCTGGAAGCGCCACTTGATAGGCTCTTGCGCGATCACCGCCGGAGCGGCAAGGCCCGTTGCAGCAGCCGCTGCCGCCACTCCTCCGGCCTTGGCCTTATCCAAAAACTGACGTCTTGTTGCCTCTGTCATGATCGTAGCTCCTTTTTTGGGATCCTTGTCCGTTAGATCTCTAGATTTTCACCGCAACTTCATTTTGAGTGCCGACGAGCATGGCATTGTCGACAGAAGTGTCTCTCCATTCGCGAAGCTTGCTTCGTCAGGTGCTAGAAACAGCACCGCCCACGCTACTTCCTCAGGCTCGCAGATATACCCCTGGAGACACTCCACATCACTCTCGGAGGCATCGACATCCAGTGTGCTCAGCTCCTTCGACGCGCGCAATCCATGCCGCACCCGAATAAACGCGGGCCAGCCGCGTTGTAGCGTAGCCCCCGAGAGCGGAATTCGATAGCGATCACGCGGGTGAACATGGGACAGACACCCTTCGACGTACAGTAGAGAATTTCCATCTCAGTCACGGCAACCGCGGAAATCGACGAGGTGTCGACAATCGCTCGATGACTTCCTGGATGGGTCTGACACAGGCCCCACAAGGCAAGGCCACTCACTCGACGATCCGATGCACCACATGGGCGCGCAGCAGATCGCTCACATCTGGATGCCACATGTCTTCATGCGGAGTGGCGAAGGCGCGTACGACAAATTCCTGCTGTACGCCCTGCTGGAGGAAGAAGACTTTGTCCTTTTCCTGTTCTTTTAGGGGGTCAGTGAGAGCCTGGGGAGCGTTCAGACGATAGCTGTGAAAACCGAGTTTGGCATTGGAACCGAGCGTTCGGGTGCTGCCGGCGATAAAGGCGATAGTGCAGGCGGAGCGGCAGTGAGCAGTGACGTGGGTATTGAGTTTCTTGTCTATGATCTGCTTTGCAACGCCTCGCGCTTCAAAGACCCGGCCGCCGTCACTGTTCAGAATGATGCTGTCGATGTTCGGTTCTCCGGCCAGAAGGTCCGCAAGCGCGCGTGACAAGCCGAGTTCGATGGGGCCTTCGATGGCAACGGCCTGGCCATCGGGGATGACGGCCAGGCTAAAGCGGGGCGATGTTCGGGCATCGCTTTCGGCGATATCGGCGCGATATCCGATGATACGTTGCACGGTGGTGGTGGTGGCACCCGCCGTAATCACCAAAGCGACGATGACGGCGGCCTGGGCAAAGGTGACGACCACCAGATCGCCCCGCTCCTCAAGATGACGGCGGCAGCTGCGCCAAAGACCGACGATCTGCCAGGGAAGAATCACCGCGTGTGCGATCAGAATAAAAAGTGAAGTCTGGATTGCCTCCACAAGGGTAACGCTCCCTGCGTCTGGTCGGATCCAGGATTCGAGTATGGCGATCAGGACGAAGGGTATGACGGCATTGACCCAGAATGCCCAAGGAAGTGGATGTCGGCCTCGCCAGTGGTCACGGAGATAATCCATGGGAAGACTATCCGACGACCGGCCTCAAGACGCCAGTGGGTGGTATGACCACGCCATTGGATTTCCACCGCCTTCGAAGAACGAATAGAGCAACCCGACGGTATGCGTTCCTTTATCGGCATGCCTCGAATTTCTTTCGCAGCCGACAATCATGAGGAATGCGGAAAGACGAAGCGATCCGCTACGGGCATTGCCTGACGGCGCGGCTTATGCGACATCATGGGCACCGCCAAGAAGCCCGGATGGTGACATGAACGAACAAGCAGATATCGGCCTGATCGGCCTCGCGGTTATGGGTCAAAACTTGGCGCTCAACATCGCCGATCACGGCTATCGGACGGCCGTTTTCAATCGAACAGAAGAGCGCACCAGGGACTTCGTCGACAGTCCAGAAGCTCAAGGGCGCCCGTTGATGCCGACCTTTGAGCTCGCTGAGTTCGTTCAAGCCATCAAGAAACCGCGAGCGATCGTGATGATGGTCAAGGCGGGCGATCCGGTGGATCAGAAGATCGACCAGCTCCTGCCGCTTCTCGAGCCTGGCGACGTTCTGGTGGATGGCGGCAATGCGCTTTATCGGGACACGATCAGGCGGGAGCAGGCCCTTCGGGATACGGGCATTCTGTTCGTCGGCACCGGTATTTCCGGCGGCGAAGAAGGTGCGCGCCACGGCCCCTCGATCATGGCCGGTGGCGAGAGTAAAGCGCTCAGCCGAATTGCGCCGATCCTGGAAGCGATATCCGCCAAGGTCGACGGCGAACCCTGTTATGCCCATGTCGGCAGCGACGGTGCCGGCCATTTCGTGAAGATGATGCATAACGGCATTGAATATGCCGACATGCAGCTGATCGCCGAGGCCTATGCGCTGATGAAGGGCCCGGCCGCCCTTTCCTACCCCGAGATGCGCGCGACCTTCGCCGGTTGGAACAGAGGCGAGCTCGACAGCTACCTGATCGAGATTACCTCGGACATTCTCGGCAAGAGCGATCTTGAAACCGGCAAACCGATGGCCGAGGTGATCCTCGATCGCGCCGGCCAGAAGGGCACCGGCGGCTGGGCGGTGCGCGCCGCTCTCGACTATGGCAGTACGGCGCCGACCATTGCCGCTGCGGTCGAGGCGCGCACGCTCTCCTCGATGAAGGATGAGCGCCTCGGGGCCGCCAGCAGGCTGAAGGGCCCGAACGAGCCTCTCGATCTTGATGTCGACCGGTTCATCGATCAGCTGGAGCTGGCGCTGCTCGCGAGCAAGCTCTGCGCCTACGCCCAGGGCTTTGCGGTGATGGATGCGGCTGCCACAGGCCACGGATGGGACTTGAAGAAGGACGAGATCGCCAGCATCTGGCGCGGCGGCTGCATCATACGCGCCCGCTTTCTGCGTCACATCCGAACTGCCTATGAGCGCGATTCGAAGCTTCCCAATCTGATGCTCGATCCGTATTTCTCTGCCCTCCTGGAGCGGGCTCAACCGGCTTGGCGCGCCATCGTGGCGCTTGGCGTCAGGCAGGGCGTGGCGCTATCGGCGTTCAGCTCGGCCCTTGCCTATTATGACGGTTATCGCTCAGCGATGCTTCCCGCCAATCTGATCCAGGCCCAGCGGGATTATTTCGGTGCGCACACTTTCGAGCGCACCGATCGCGAAGGCAGCTTTCACCATGACTGGACGACCTAGTGGTATGACCACTTCAGTTGGTTTCCACCGCCTTCGAAGAAGGTGGCAGGAATTCCGAAGGCATGCAGGCTCTTTTCGAAAGGGACCCGGAGGGAACGTTCAGTCAAAACCTGTCTCCCGCCCCATGACTGGTGTCATCGAATGACCGGTGTCGTCGCATGGCCGTGATCGTCGTCATGGGGGTGAGCGGTGTCGGCAAGACGACCGTTGGCCAGGCTCTTGCATCAGCGATCCAGGCCGAGTTTGCCGAAGGCGATAGCTACCATCCCGAAGAGAACGTCGAGAAGATGCGGAGGGGCCAGCCGCTTTCCGATGATGATCGCTGGCCCTGGCTCGACCGGTTGCGCGCCGAGATCGATGACTGGCTTCGTAAGCGAAAGCTGGTCGTGCTTACCTGCTCAGCCCTGAAGGCGAGCTACCGCGAACGGCTCCGCGCCGGCCCTAGCGCGGGCAGCTTTAGCCCAGACACCGGCGACGTCGCCCCCGACGCGGCCTGCGTCTGGTTTGTTTATCTCCGGGCAGACCGAAATCTGATCGGGCAACGCCTTGCCGCGCGAAAAGGGCATTATATGCCGGCCTCGCTGCTCGATAGCCAGCTCGACGCGCTGGAGCCGCCCAAGAATGCCATCACCGTCGACACCAACCGCTCGCTCGATGACATCATTGCCGATCTGACCGCGCAGTTTGCGGGCAGGCACAACGGTCTTCCAAAGACGGCATCGCAGTTGACGAAAAGTTAACCATGTCATGGCAGGATGCGCACTATGAACGGCCTGCTCTTCTTCTTTAGCCTGATCGGGCTCGGCCTGATCATCCCGAACGCCTGGGCGGCGGATCTGCCCTGCGCGGTGTCCGTCGATCACCCTTTGATCGGGGCCAAACGCTGGTACGGGCTCTATTATGAAGACGACAAGATCGGTCACGCCATGACGGCGACTGATCTGGAAATGTCGGATGCCGGCAGGACCGAGCGGCAATTGATCGTTCAGCGCTTTTCCATGACCTTCAGATTGGAGAAGACGGAAGAAACCATCGAGCAGACCAGGCGTTTCGATGCTCGCTCTCCCCATCGGTTGCTTGACGGTGTCTACCAAAGCGCTGATCGCCGCGTCAGCTACGAGCAGCGAGATGCGGCTCTCCATCTTCTCGAAGGTGACCTGACCCGCATCTGGCCGGGCGTCGATCGTGACCTCTGCGATGAAGAAGCTATCGCCATTCACCAGTTTCTCGAAAGCGGCCCTTCGATCGGCACACAGCTCGAAACCGAAGATTTCGATATCGAGCACCAGGTGATGACAACGGCTATCCATGACCTGGAGGAAGTCGGCACACGCAAGATCCTGGGCGCCGATCACCTCTTCCAGACGCTCAGCACAGCATCATCGTCAGAAATTTTTTCATACAAGGCCAGAACCCGCTTTCAGAATGGCGAGGCAGTCAATCTCTTCCTAGGTCCGATCGAGCTTCGCGCGGAAACCGAGGCTATCGCGCATGAGCCCAATCAGGGCGTCGATCTGTTCGCTGAATTCGAAAAAACGCTGAACCGGCCGCTGGCACGACTTTCGGAAATCGAGACCCTCACGCTCAAAGCGAGCGTCGATGATCCGGTGGTGACCATCGATGAGGTGGTGAGCGACGGCTTTGGACAACGCGTCGAGTATCATGACGACAGGACAGCCATCATCAAGCTCGCAAGGCAACCGGCTCCGGCAGAGGAGGTCAAACCTTCTGCCTTTCTTCGACCGACGTCGAGCCATCCCGCAGACCACCCCAGACTGAAGGCGCTAATCGACAAGATCAGGACGCCGCTCGGCCCGGACGTCGATGATCAAGGGCTTGCGGAGGCCATTCTCGATTTCGTCGCCGGCTATATCGAAAACGTTCCTGAAAGTCCTTATGCCTATCATACCACCTCGATCTTCGACGTTCTGGACAATCGCACCGGCGACTGCACCGAACACAGCCAGCTGTTCGTGACACTTGCGCGTGCTGCCGGGCTTCCGGCGCGTGAAGTGTCGGGCTTCGTCTATGGCGGCAACGACCAGACGCCTTCGCTCGGCGGGCATGCCTGGGTCGAAGTCCTGATCGATGGTGTATGGACCGGCATGGACCCGACTTGGGAAGAAGTCGAGATCAACAGATCGCATGTCCAGATCAGCAATACGCTCGTCCCGAGCCTCGCATTCGAGGTGCTCGACATCACCTATCATTGATGGTCCGGTGAAGAAGTCCGGTGAACTCGCCCCAGCCGAATGCCGGCTGACATTTCATCTGGCAGCTCCGCTGACGACCATGTTCGACCGCCTTAGCAAGCGCCGTTCAGAGCCTGCTGGCAGGAGGAGCCTTGCCGCCCATGCCCGCCCCTTCTAGATTGCCGGCCATTGATGCGTGATTTCCATGGACACACAGGCTCTTATCTCTCCCAATGGATGCACAAATTTCCATGACGACCGCTTCGGCCAACGGCGCTCTCGATATACGACCGGTGACCGACCGGGCCGGCCTGAAGACCTTCATCGATCTCCCTAACCAGCTGTATCGGGGTCAACCTGGCTATATCTCGCCGCTCAATGTCGAACGTGACGAGACGTTGAACGCCGCCAAGAATGCTTATTTCCAGCATGCGGAAGCCCAGTATTGGCTGGCTTTCCGCGAAGGGCGGCCAATCGGTCGGATCAGTGCTCAGATCGACCGGCTGCATCTCGAAAAACACCGAGATGACGCCGGTCATTTCGGCCTTCTGGATGCCCTTGACGACCAGGCGGTGTTCGATGGGCTGCTGGAGACGGCAGAAGCCTGGCTAGCAGATCGCAGCATGAAGAAGATGCGCGGCCCATTCAATCTCTCGATCAACGAAGAGTGCGGTCTCCTGGTCGACGGCTTCGATCATCCGGCCATGATGCTCATGCCGTTCGCGCGCGATTACACCGCGGCAAGGCTTGCCTCGGCCGGCTATCAGCAGGCGAAGGACCTTCTTGCATATACCCTGGATATCAACGAAAAAATCGAGATCCGCGGCGAGCGCATGCTGGATCGGATCAGTAAGGAAGCGCGGATAACAGTCCGATCGGTGGCGATGAAGCGCTACAATGAAGAACTCGGCGTCATCCTCGATATCTTCAACGACGCCTGGGCCAAGAACTGGGGGTTCATTCCGTTCACCGATGCCGAGATGCGTCAGATCGCCAAAGGCATGCGACCCCTTGTGC
>JBPCVQ010000282.1:0-2942 GCA_051010395.1 Geminicoccaceae bacterium
GATCAAAGCACTGCAACTAGCGGAAGCAAGTGTGTTGCAACCCTACAACTATACAGTCCTGGTCGGTGCCATCGTGATCGGTTATGCTATTTTCGACGATCTCCCTGATCTGCCAACAACGGTCGGCGCCTTGATCATCGTGGCCAGCGGCTTCTACGTATTCGCCCGAGAGCAAAGGCTGCGACATTGAAGGTCAGATGAACCGCCACGAACCTGTCGTTACCGAACACGGAGTGACCGAAGCCGAAGCCCGCCGCCAGCACGTCGGGTGGCATGGCGACGTCGGGCCGGATCCCGAGAAAGCCGACCTTCTCGCCGCGCTCCTCGACCATGCCCAATGCGAAGCAGGGAACCTCGGCCTCCATGAAATCGCTTATGAAATGGCGATGAGCCGTGAGCTTGGGCTGAAGGTGGTGAACGGTTCCCATGGGTTCTCGATCCTTGTCCCCGATGCGGCCGGCGTCCGGCCAAGGCCGATGGGTTTCTTGCCGGTCGTGACGACGGTGCGATGACCGACCCAATCCCGCCTGGGCTTAGCTACTGAGCCTGTCCTTCAAGGCCTTGGCCTCCTTGAACTTCACCGCCCTGATGGCCGGGATGGCCATTGTCTCGCTGGTCCGGGGGTGCGGTCCTCTCGGGCGCCACGTTCCGCGATCTCGAATTGTCCAAGGCCGGGAACGCCGACCTTGTCGCCCTGGCCGAGCGACGTCTGTAGACAGTCGACAAAGGCCCTGATGGCCTGGTCAGAGTCGCCCTTGGAAAGGCCGGTCTTGTCGGCAACCGCCATTCTGAGGTCGTTGAAATTCATTGCTGGAATTCATCGAAAATCCCTGATCACGGGCAGTTATCACAACAAGGAATCGCCGGCCAGGACAGCCCCCCTCTGCGCTGCATCCTTTCTTCGCACGCAGCCGCCGGGGAAAACACCCCTTGCATCGGAGCAGGCGCAAGGGAGCGCGCTACAGATACGGAACTGTCCGCGTCCGCCGTCTCGCCTCCGGCGATGGTGATCTCCCTCGCCCGAATAGCGGCAATGAAGAAACGATATATGCGCGATTAAATGTTTGATTTTTACTACTCATGGTTGTAGTTATGCTTCTTCCATGAGTGAAGATCCTTGGCTCCACCGCAACTTTATCCCGACGGTCCTTCCCAAGACTCCCGTCCCCTCCCTGCGGATCCTGGGAGGGCCGTCTTCTTCTTACAACAGCCCCCTCCGCCCTCTTGCAATTTCAGCGAACGGTCGCTTATCAAGCCACACTGGCTAGGCGGCGTCGATCCGGCCAGATGACTGCCGGAGAGACCGGAAAGAAGAAAGTCGTCATGGATTTCGGGTGCAATCTCTGGAAAGAACAATGCGAGGCGGCTGTCGGAATCCGGGAGCGGCATGGCGTCGGGTCCGCCTTCGACTATCTCGTCGGCGAGAAACTTTTGAACTTTGCCGAGGCGGCGGCCGAAGACCCGAAGCTTGCCGCCGGTCTGCCGCGGTTCGTCGCCGAGGTCCGACACCTGTTCACGGCCGAGGAGATTGGAGGTCATCTCGCACAGCTTGAACGCCGGATTGCTGATGAAGCCGGCTTTGTCGGGGATCCGGAGGATGATCTCGCCGAACGTCCCGAGGCCTACCAGATCCGCGTCGCGGTCTTTCAGAGGATCGCCGAGTTCATGAAGGCGCCGGCGCTGGGGACCTCCTGAGGGACGGGGCTTTCCCGCGGCGACCGGATCAGTGGAGGGTTGCCGTCGCCGAGACGGCGGCGCAGCAGCGCTTGTATTTCTTGCCCGACCCGCAGGGACAAGGCGCGTTTCGGCCGACTTTCCGGACTGAGGAAACCCCAGCGTCACCATGACGACGCCAGTATGCGTGCAGGTTACGCAACAGCATGGGCACGGCCGACAGCAGCTTGACGCGCTCCTCCTCCGAAAACGGCTCACTGCCATCGGGAAGAGCCTCCTTCAGGGCAAAAATCGGCACCAGCATCCGTCCGTCGGTCTCGTCTTCGATCAGACGCTCCCATGCGATGAAGCAAAGATCGGTGCCCTGCATGAAGCCGGTTGACCAGCGGCGTCCTACGGGCCAGAACTCTTCGGCCGCCAGCAAGGGAAGGCAGGGATAGCCTTGGTCTAGGCGGCATGTGGTCGTGTTCCAATGGCGCATCAGCAGGGTGGTGACATACTCCGCCTGCTCGAGGCTGTCATAGTCCGGCCCCTCGCCCTCTCCGCCCCAGAGGACAGGAAGGTAGACGCTCGGCATGACCAGCTCCGGGCCGACGATCAGCGCCGTAAAGAAGCCGTCCACCTCCTCCAGATCCATGGCCATGTCCGGCGCCTGGGCCGAGCATAGAAATCCGTCCAGCCACTCTCTTTCCTTGTCGGTCAGCGCGGTCTTGGCCGCGGGGTCCTTCGGCAGGCGCTTGTCCGGAATGGACGTTGACGAGGGCGGGTCATCGGCATCGATCCGGTCATGCACGGCTCTCAGCGCTTCGGCCGCGTCAACGAGCGGGACCAGCCTTTGCTCCTCGAAGCGGGATAGATCCGAAGGTTCGGCAAGCGACCGCCTCAGCTCGTCCAGCCAGTCATCCTGGTCGTTCTCCCTTTGGGAATTGCGGCCATCCCGCCAGGAGGCCCGGACCCGGTCGACACGCTCCTCCAGCCCAAGAAGCTGGATGATGTCCTGCCATCCCTCCCAGGCTTCTTCGCCATCCTCGGCAAGGCGGTCCCGGTCGAACCGGTCGATCAAGGACAAGGCGGCGTCACGTCCCACCGCACCGTCGAAAACCAGCCGGGCCAGAACGTCGAACAGGGTCCAGCGTACGCAGCCATCCACCCTGCGGTCCTCGATCGCCTCGATCAGGGGGACGGCGTCGCCGTCGAAAACCGCTAGCAGAATCCCGGGCAGGATTTCGTCGGCATAGCCAAAACCCAGGATGTGGTCGATATCGGCA
>JBPCVQ010000283.1:0-9327 GCA_051010395.1 Geminicoccaceae bacterium
TCCTGGGTGGCATCGATCTCAGCCACCATGAGCCGCTGATTACCCAGATCCTGATCGATCTCGCCCAGCGGGACGCCAACAGCAAATCGATTAAAGTAGGCGAAATTCTCGTCGACGAACTCGGCAGCGTCACCAAACTTCTCAGGAAACAACGCCAACAGGCGGGTTTCGTGGTCTTGAAATCGCCGGATATGCCCTCAGCTCTTGTGGAACTCGGCTATCTCTCTAATGAAGGTGACGAGAAACGGCTGACCGACCAGGACCACCTCGGCGATCTGGCAAAAGGCATGGTAAAGGCTATCGATCGCTATTTCGGCGCCCCACCGTCATAATAGTTGAAGACATGATCCTATCAGAACAGGCCTCGCATTGCGCACCATACTGAAACTCCTGGGCATTTCCGCCTTGCTCCTAGTGCTTACCGCACTGGCGATGGGCGGTGGTCTGCTCTATCTCCTGCATAAATACGGCCACGACCTGCCGGACTATCGACAGCTCGCGGACTATCAACCGCCAACCGTCACCCGCATCCATGCTGGTGACGGCAGCCTGCTTGCCGAATATGCACAGGAAAACCGTGTCTTCGTGCCGATCGAGGTCATGCCGGAACGCTTGATCCAGGCTTTTCTCGCAGCCGAAGACAAGAACTTCTACACCCATGTTGGCCTCGACCCGGTGGGGATTCTGCGCGCCGTCATCACCAACATACAGCAGATTGGTCAGAACCGGCGCCCGGTTGGCGCTTCGACCATCACCCAGCAGGTCGCGAAGAACTTTCTTTTGAGCAACGAGGTCTCGTATATCAGGAAGTTCAAGGAGGCCCTTTTAGCCCTTCGGATCGAGCGCACCTTCAGTAAGAATGAGATTCTCGAACTCTATCTCAACGAAATCTATCTCGGCGTCGGGTCCTATGGAGTCGCTGCTGCTGCTCTCAATTACTTCAACAAATCGCTCGATGATCTGACGACCGCGGAGACGGCCTTTCTTGCAGGGCTGCCGAAGGCGCCGTCGCGCTATCATCCCGTGCGCGCGGCGGATGTGGCCAAGGGGCGCCGCGACTGGGTGATCGGCCGGCTACTCGACCTCGGCATGATCAACCAGGAAGAAGCTGGCATTGCCTGGGAAGAGCCGCTGGTGATGAGCCGGCGGGATGACACTGAGCTGGTGAGTGCCGACTATTTTACCGAGTCCGTACGCAGGCGGCTGATCGCCGATCACGGCGAGTCGGCGCTCTATGAAGGCGGGCTTTCCATTCGCACCACGATCTTGCCAGCGCTGCAGACTGCCGCCGAGGAGGCCCTGCATAACGGATTGATCGCCTATGACAGACGCCATGGCTGGCGTGGCCCTGTCGCCAGGATCGAGCTCGTCGAAGGCGCCGATTGGCAAACGCAGCTGCTGGAGCTGAAACGGCCGAGCGGTTTGCCGGCGTGGAAGCTCGGCATTGTCCTGGTAGCCGGTACAGATGCGGCGTCGATCGGCCTGGTCGAGGGACGGACCATTGAGCTTGATCTCGAAGCTGTTGCCTGGGCGCGCAAGCATGACCGAGAGGAGAATGGCGATGAGATTCTCGGGCCAGAGATCACGGCGGTCGATCAGGTGTTGGCACCCGGCGACGTCATCTGGGTGGAGGAGGTGCCGGTCGAGGCCGATGTCGCCGCGACTGGCGACGATACGGTGCCGCCGTCCGCAGCCACGCGCCACGAGCTGAGGCAGGCGCCTGCGGTCGAAGGGGCCATCGTCGCGATCAATCCGCATAACGGCCGTGTGCTCGCCATGTCCGGTGGATTCGATTATGGGCGAAGCGAGTTCAATCGAGCGACCCAGGCGCGCCGCCAACCGGGATCAGCCCTGAAACCCTTTATTTTTCTCGCTGGTTTCGAAGAAGGTTTTACCCCGTCCAGTACGCTCTTGGACATTGGGAGGATCTATCCGCAAGGCCCGGACGAGGGCAAATGGAAGCCGAAAAACTACTCCAATAAGTTCTATGGCAGACGGACCCTTCGCTTCAGCCTCGAAAAATCATTAAATGCGCTCACGGTGCACCTCGCCGACAAAGTCGGCATGGGCAATGTGATCAGCATGGCAAAGCGCTTCGGACTAGCCCGCAAGCTGGAATATAATCTGGCCTCGGCCCTCGGCTCCTCCGAGGCCAATCTGATGACGCTGACGACCGCCTATGCGATGTTGGTCAATGGCGGCAAGCGGATTGAACCCGCCCTGATCGAGCGCATTCAGGATCGCCACGGACAGACCGTTGCGCGGCGGGACAATCGGGACTGCGAGGGCTGCCTCGACGTTGCCTGGACCGATCAACCCTCGCCCGCACTCGCCGACCAACGCGAGCGTATCATCGACGAGACACGCGCTTATCAGATGGTCAACATTCTTGAAGGCGCCGTGCAACGTGGCACCGGACGCCGCGCCAAGGCCATCGGCAAGCCGGTCGCAGGCAAGACCGGCACATCAAACGACAGTAAAGATGCATGGTTCCTGGGCTTCACCCCAGACTTTGCGGTTGGCGTCTATGTCGGCTTCGACTCGCCGCGCACACTCGGCAAGAAGGAGACAGGCTCGTCGGCCGCCCTGCCGATCTTCGTCGAGTTCATGCAGGAAGCCTTGAAAGAAAAGCCGCCGACACCGTTTCGCGTTCCACCTGGCATTCGATTGGTTAGGGTGGACGCCGATAGCGGGCTGCTTCCCGGACCGACCACCGAAAGTGTGATCCTCGAAGCCTTCATACCCGGCACAGAACCGAGAGAGACGACGCCAGAGGATTACGACGTCTATGAAGCGCTGGGACCGGCAGCCAGCGAGGTCGATGCCCCCGACAATGACAATCCGATAGATCCGCGCCGCCCCGAATCGAACGCACCGCGCGCCGGTGGTCTTTACTGAGAACATCACTAACGAGATCAAGGACCGGAGTTCTGCATGAGCCGGAAGAATAAGAAGGAACCAGTCTTCGATCGATACCGGCTGCCCACAAACAAAAAGAAAACCTCGCTTGCTGATTTCGATACGAGGGACAAGAGCTGTTTTCCCGATCGCGACGAGGCGGAGGTGTCGGCAGCCGACGATATTTCGGCGATCGCCGAGCTGCAGAACCGTCTCTACGCCGAAGGCAAACGGGCCCTCCTGATCGTCATTCAGGCAACCGATACCGGCGGCAAGGACAGCACCATCAGGAAGGTGCTGGGACCGATAAATCCGCAGGGTGTGCGCGTCACCAGCTTCAAGGCGCCATCATCGATCGAGCTTGCTCACGACTATCTCTGGCGTATTCACCAGGCTGTGCCGGCGAAAGGCATGATCGGTGTTTTCAACCGGTCCCACTATGAAGATGTACTGATCGTGCGCGTCCATGGCCTGGCGCCGAAAGAGGCGATTGAAAAGCGCTATGATCAGATCAATGATTTCGAGCGTCATCTCAACGAAAACGGCGTCACCATCCTCAAATTCTTCCTGCACATCTCCAAGGACGAGCAAAAGGAAAGGCTTCAGGCACGGCTCGACGACCCGAGCAAGCATTGGAAGTTCAATCCCGGCGACCTCGAAGAGAGAGAGCACTGGGATGACTATCAAGACGCTTTCGAGATCGCCCTCAATCGTTGCAGTACGCGTCATGCTCCCTGGTTCGTAATCCCGGCTGATCGCAAATGGTATCGCAACGCTGTGATCGCTCGGATTATCCGCCACACGCTTGAAGAGCTGGATCCACACTATCCGGAAGCCGAGTACGACACCGAAGGCGTGATCATCGACTGACCAAAAATCGAATTTTCCAGACGCTGTGAGCAAAATCACAGACGAGCACTTTTTCGAGAGCTAACGTCGCACGATGGCTGATTTGACCCTTCGTGTGTTGGGCTGTGGCGACGCTTTTTGCAGCGGCGGCCGGCTGCAGACCTGCTTCCATCTCCAAACCCGTGAACAGAACCTGCTGCTTGACTGCGGCGCGACCGTTCTGCTCGGCCTGCAGCAGCAGAATGTCGATCCGGCAAGCATCGACGGCATCCTGCTCAGTCATCTGCATGGGGATCATTTCGGCGGTGTGCCTTTCTTCCTGATCCATGCACAGTTCCTGATGAAACGAACCCGAACACTCACCATCATCGGCCCTGAAGGAACAAAAGACCGGATCTTTGCGGCAATCAGGGTTTTGTTTCCTGATCTCGGAGACACCGCCTGGAGTTTTTCGCTCAACGTGGTCGAAATCGAGGCAGGAAAGGATGAGACCCTGGGCGACCTCACGATCTCTTCTTACCTCGTGGACCACCCGTCAGGCGCACCGTCACTCGCCTACCGCCTGGAAAGCCGTGGCAAGACACTAGCCTTTTCCGGCGACACAAGCTGGACCGATACGCTCATCGACATCGCCGACGGCGCCGATCTTCTGATTGCGGAATGCTATGGCTTTCAACCCAACGGCGTCCCTCACCTGGATTGGCAGACCTTGAACGCCCAGAAGGATCACCTCCGCGCAGAGCGCATCCTTCTCACTCATATGAGCGACAGCATGCTTTGTCGCCTGGGAACGCTCGAACACGGCCGCTTCGAATTCGCCGAAGACGGGCTTACGACGACCGTCTGATATCTCGCATTCACACGGCGACCGGACCGGGAATGGCTGCCAAGACGCCGCCTTTCATGCTACCTTTCTTTTCAATTTCCTCAGCACTTTCTCAGGATATGCAGGGAACCAGACGAAGTCGCAATACTGAGAGCTTCATCAATGAGTCGTCGCCTTTGCCCACTCGCCAAACAACGGGTCTGGAAAATAGCTGCCCGATGGAAAAACGCCCTCTCTTCGTACTCGCATCTCTTACGCTCCTGGCATTTTCGCTGGTTCTTCTGCTACGCAGCGTAGGCTTGCTCGAAGGTTGGGAACTCAAGGCGTTTGACACCTATCTTCGCCTCACCGGCGATCGTGAGGGGCCGACAGAGCCTGTGGTCATGGTCGAATATACCGACGAGGACGACGCCGCATTCGGCTTTCCGCTGCCTGACGAACACTTGGCAGATCTTTTCGACGTACTGACGGCGAAGGGTGCCACAGTCATCGGCCTCGATCTGATCCGTGATCGGCCAGAACCACAGATCGAGGATCGCTCCGCGTTCGAGCGGCTTTCCCAAATTTTGCTCGATCACCCTTCGATTATCGGCATCGTCAAGGATGACACCGGTGCCTTTGGCCCACCGCCTGCGCTTGCCGATCGACCGCTGCAGGTCGCATCAGCCACCATTCTCCCCGATGCCGATGGCAGCGTGAGACGCGGCCTCCTTCAGCTCACCGAAGAAAGCGGCGCCAAGAGGATAACGCTGCCCCTCCTCCTAGCGGCCCGCTATCTCACCGTGAATGGCGTCGCCTTCGACTGGCCTGCCCCCGAACGCCTCGTCCTGGGCAACCATACGCTCCGCCCGTTTTCTCCCGATGACAGTGGTTTCTATCGGCAGCGCCGCGGCTTTGGCGGCGGTTACCAGTTCCTCCTGACTTACCCTGCCTGCAAGACAGGCTTCGAACGCCATCGGATCGGTGATCTCCTCGGCGGCGGTGCCGATGAGATCGAACTCGACGGACGGATCGTTCTCGTCGGCAACACCGTGCGCGCCGCCAAGGACGTGTTCGACGTGCCCTTGAATTGCGCTGGCATGGCCAGCGACAAGATGTTCGGCCTGCATCTGCACGGCCAAATCGTCAGTCAGCTAATCGGGCTCTCGAACGGCACGCTCTCGCCCCTGGAAACCACGGAACAGCGGGTCGGCGGCCCACTGCTGGCGGCGGTGATCGACGGCGGCTGGATCTGGTTCTGGACGATCTTGGGTGGGATCGTCGCCCTTCTCTTGCCTTCGCCTCTCCGGCTGATCATGGGCACGACCGCCGGTCTTCTGCTGCTTGCTGGTGTAGCCTTCTGGCTATTTGCAGCGCTGGGCTGGTGGTTGCCGCTCATACCGCCCGCCCTCGGTTTCGCCCTTTCTCTCACTTTGGCGATCACCTATGTCATGACCCGTGCCAGGCATGACCGCGAGGACATCATGGCACTGTTTTCAGGCGTGGTTTCCAAGGGCGTCGCCGACGCGATCTGGCGACGGCGCGACCTTGATGAAAACGAAGCGCTGCAACTCATGACCGCCACCGTCATGTTCACGGATATCAAGGGCTTCACCACGATCTCCGAAAGCCTCGCCGAGCCCGTACTCGCGGACTGGCTGAACGACTACATGGCCGCCATGGTCACCATCGTCGATGACCATGGCGGCGTCATCGAGAAGTTCGCGGGCGACGGGCTCACCATCGAATTCGGCGTGCCAGAACCGCGGGACACCGAGGCGGAAATCGATGCCGACGCAAGAGCTGCGGTCGATTGCGCCATCGCCATGGCGGAGGCGTTGCCCACGCTAAACGCCGCATGGCGCGAAAAAAGCCTGCCGGCGATCGGCATCCGAATCGGCATCCATACCGGCCCGTTGATGGTCGGCGTGATCGGCAGCGCCGATCGCTGGCAATATTCGATCATCGGTGACACTGCCAACACCGCCGCACGCATTGAGGGTTATGCCAAAGACGACCCAAGGCTCGGTTGTGATGTGGGTCAATGCCGAATTCTCATATCGGAGGCTACTTTCAACAGGCTTGGCAAGGACTTTAGGACGGAATTCGTCGGCGAGGCCAACCTCAGAGGCAAAGCTTTGACGACCGGTGTTCATCGGGTGCATGGTCGACATTGAGTGCCGGCTTCGACCCTTGGAGTTACTAGAATGACAGCAAACAAGAGCATTCTCGTGAGCAGCCTGGTGGCGTTCGCCATCCTGGCCGCGAGTCTTGGCCATGCGGAGGAAAAGGCGGCATCCGACTCCCAAGCACCAGCACTCTCGGAGAGTGAAATCGCCGAAAGCCTGAAAAAACTGATCTTCGTACCCCATGATGCCGGCGCACCCGAGATCACGGACGCAGGCGGCGTGCGCGCGATCACGGTTCGCCCCAAGATCGAGCTTCTCGCACCCGAAAAAATGGCGCGCACCCTCTCGCCAACGCCGACGCTCTATTGGCACATCTCGAAGCCAGCGCCAGGACCGGTGCGTTTCACGCTGCTCAAAGACGATGCAACGACCATCGATCCGCTTCTCGATTTCCAGATCGATGGCATCGATCAAGAAGGCATCTACGGTGTCAGCCTCCATGAGCACGGCCTCTCCCTTGAAGATGGCCACCGATACATCTGGTCGATCGCGCTTTCCCCCGACGGCGAGAACTACGGCACTGACCTCGCCGCCCAGACCGTAATGGAACACAAGTCAGCTGCTACTTTCGCAAAGGCGCTACAGGACGCCCGCCCCGAAGAACGTGCCATACGCCTCGCGGCCGGGGGCTATTGGTACGACGCCGTCGACACCCTCTCGGATCAAATTTTCTCGAACAAGCCACTCTGGCAAGCCGCCCGCGGCCGCCTGCTCGACCAAGCCGGGCTCCTGCAAGCAGCACGCTACGATCGGCAGCAGTCCTCGAAGTAGGTCTGACGCGGGCCTTCGTTGACTGGCTTGATATAATGCGGTGTCGATCTTCGATGATGCTTTCTTTCATTTAACTTAAAGTTGCAAAAAATATTTTCGTCCGAGTTGGTATGGCAAAGCCACCTACCGTTATAATTTCCAGCACGGCTCGGGATCTGCCCGAGCATCGGGAACAAGCCCGTTTCGGCTGTCATCAAGCTGGGTTTTCTTTCGATCAGATGATTGAGAACCTGACCGCAATCGAAGAGGACGCGGGTCTCGATCTCGCTGAAGATGATTGAAGACACGGACATCTATCTCGGTATCTTCGCCCAACGCTATGGTCATGCGCCGAAAGGTGAGGAGATCTCGATTACCGAGACGAAGTACAATAAGGCCAGCGCGATCGATGCAGCGACCAAGGCGTACAAAGCCGCCTGATGCGACGGGCCGCCTTGGGCCTATCATTGAGGACTGAAGATGAACTACGCGCATCTCCAGGCTCTCGCGCACCTGAGCCGGACTTGTCGCCGTTCGACGAGCCAAAATTCGAGCCTATGCCAGAAGTCGAGATCGACCACGAGGACGAGAACTAGGTCGCCCCGAGCGTGCCGCTCAAGGCGTTATTGCACCTCAACCAGAGCGCTTTCTAAGCTAATGGAATCATTAGATATTTCCAAGCTGTCGATAATCTGATTCATACCATTTTCGCGATGAAATGTTGGTATAATACATCTCTGGATATGGTTAATCCGTGTCAGGTCTACTCAGGCAAATCCAGCGGCACGCCGTCGCTGGTTACATGGATAGGGGGATGAGCAGGACGAGCGTTGGGACGAGGACCAGGAGCAGCAACCGAAAAAGATCAGCGATCCAAAAGGGGGTGACGCCTTTGAAGATGGTGCCGGTTGAGACGTCGCCGAGAACGCCTTTGAGGACGAAGACGTTCAGCCCCACTGGTGGGGTGATCAGGCTGATTTCGGTAACAACCACGACGATGATGCCGAACCAGATCAGCGCCACCTCTTCCGCCTGGGCGCCGGCATAGGCGGGAAAGAGGCCGAGGTCTGCAACTAGGGGGGCGAAGACGGGGACGGTGAGGAGTAGCATGGATAGGCTTTCGAACACGCAGCCGAGGAGGATGTAGACCAGAAGGATCAGGAAAATGACGGTGAGTGGGGCCACATCGAAGCCGGTGACGAAGGCGAGCAGATCATCGGGCATGCCGGCGCGCACGATGAAGCGCTGGAAGATCTGGGCACCGATCAGGACCGTGAACAGCATGGCCGTAGTCTTGACAGTCTCGACCAACGCCTCGGCTAGCGAGCCGAGCGTTAACTGGCCTCGGAACAAGGCGATCAAAAGGGCACCGCCGGCACCGATGCCTGCTGCCTCGGTGACGGTGTAAATGCCGAGATAGATCCCACCGAGGATCGCTATGAATAGTAGGACGATGGCCCAGACCCCACGCAAAGCAGTGAAGCGGTCGCGCCAGATAATGCGTTCGCCCGCCGGTCCGGAGTCTGGGTTCCTCCATACCGTCCAGCGCACCGCCGCCAAGTAGAGGCCGATGCCCAGCATCCCGGGGATGATGCCGGCCAGGAAGAGCTTGTCGATGCTCTGTTCGGTCATGATGCCGTAGATGATGAGGATGACCGAAGGAGGGATCAGGATGCCCAGCGTGCCGCCGGCGGCGATTGAAGCGGTGGCGAGTTGGTCGGTATAACCGAACTTGCGCATTTCCGGCATGGCGACTTTGGACATGGTGGCGGCTGTGGCAAGCGACGAGCCGCAGATCGCGGAAAAGCCGCCGCAGGCGACGATGGTCGCCATGGA
>JBPCVQ010000284.1:0-14133 GCA_051010395.1 Geminicoccaceae bacterium
TTGAAAAGATTGGTGGGCGCACAAGGACTCGAACCTTGGACCCGCTGATTAAGAGTCAGCTGCTCTACCAACTGAGCTATGCGCCCGACGGGATGTGTCTTGCTAAGGGGGATTGTCGGGGCCGTCAAGTCGTTGGGGGAAGAAATTCATGTTCGAAGTTGACGAGATGGCAGGCGGTTCGGCGGCGATTTGGGGTTGCTTTGAGCTCTGGCGGCGAATGACGGCAGATGGGCTGGGCTTTGAGGCAGCGGGGATGAAAGCGACAACCGGGCGGTGGGGATATGGGGTTGGGCGGATCGCCTTGGATAGGCGCGGGGTGACGGCCACGGCGGGCGATCGACGGGATGGATTGTAGGAGAGCCTCGGTGTAGGGATGGCGAGGATCGGCGAACAGTTGGTTACGATCGGCCTCCTCGACGATCTGGCCCAGATACATAACGCCTATTCGATCGCACATATGTTGGATGACTCCGAGGTCGTGGCTGATAAAAAGAAAGGTAAGGTCGAGATCCCGTTGCAAGCTCTTCAAAAGGTTAAGGATTTGGGCTTGAATGGCGACGTCAAGCGCTGAAACCGGCTCGTCCAGCACAAGCAATTCCGGCTCGGTGGCGAGCGCTCTGGCGATAGCGATACGCTGGCGCTGGCCGCCCGAGAACTGATGGGGGAAGAGCTGGCGCTGTTCCGGGAGGAGGCCGACGCGCTCGAACAGATCAGCAACCACGTTGTCGCGCTCCGAAGGTCGGCCGATCCCCATGAGATCCAGTGGCTCACGTACGATGACGCCCGCGCGTCGGCGCGGATTGAGGGAGGCATAGGGGTCCTGGAACACCATCTGGAAGCCGCGACGGTGCTGGCGCAGCGCATCGGCTCCGAGGTCGGTGATGTCCTCACCATTCAGAAAGATCTGGCCGTCAGTTACATTGATCAGGCGCATACAGGCGAGTGCCGCTGTCGACTTTCCAGACCCGCTCTCACCGACCAGTCCATAACAAGTCCCCTTCGGCACGGAAAAATCAATGCCGTCTACCGCTCGCACCACGGCGCGCTTGGCCAGGAAATGTTGTTTTGCCAGGGGGAAGTGCACCTTCAGTCCCTCGACCTTTAACACGGGGATCTCCCCATGGGTCGGCGTGCATGAGCTGCTGGCGGTGTCACGGCGAGGAGATGGCAGGCTGCGGCGTGGTCGTTCGTTCTGGCATTTCTTACCGGCAACGCCGTCGGCATGGCACTGTAGCAGGATGCCAGGCGTTGGGCGCAGCGTGGCGCGAAGGGGCACCCCGGTGGGCGTTCGTGGAGGGATGGGACCACGCCTGGAATTTCCGCCAATGGCAGCCGCAGATCGGCATTGGCAGCATCCATCTGGACATGCGGGGTGCAGGCAATCAGGCCTTGGGTGTAGGGGTGGGCTGGTGCTGCAAGCACCTGATCCACCGGGCCGCTTTCGACGCCGTGGCCGGCATACATGACGAATACGCGATCGGCCATTTCCGCGACGGCTCCCATGTCGTGGGTGATCAGCATGATCCCCGCCCCGCTCTCGCGTCCGATCTCGCGCAGGAGATCGAAAATCTGCGCTTGCACCGTGACGTCGAGTGCCGTGGTCGGCTCGTCGGCGATGAGGAGGTCGGGCTTGCAGGCGAGCGCGATGGCGATCATCACACGCTGGCGCATGCCCCCCGAAAGCTCGTGCGCATAGGCACCAAAGCGCGTCGATGCGGCCGGGATGCGCACGGAATCGAGCGCCTGCAGCGCACGTCGCCGTGCGTCCGCGCGCGATAGTCCTTCATGCAGCCGGAGCGTCTCCGCGATCTGCTCGCCGATGGTGAAAACGGGGTTCAGCGAGGTCATCGGCTCCTGGAAGATCATCGCGATCGACGCACCGCGGACGGACCGAAGCCGGACTTCGTTCGCCTGCACCAGATCCTCGCCGCGATAGAGAATGCGCCCATCGCTGATGCGGCCGTTCGGACCGGGCACCAATCCCATGATGGCGAGTGCCGTCATGCTCTTGCCGCAACCACTCTCGCCGACGATGCCGAGGATCTCTCCGGCATTCACCTCGAACGACACATGGTTGAGCACCGTAACCGCCCCCCGCCGCGTCTCGAACGTGACCTCGAGATCCTCGACTGCAAGTAACGGCTGGCCGACCATCGGCCTAGCGCTCGCGGAGTTTGGGGTTGAGGGCATCGTTCAGGCCGTCGCCGATGAGGCTGACTGCGAGCACGGTGAGGAAGATCGCAAGGCCGGGGAAGGTCACCACCCACCAGGCGGTGAAGATGTGCTCGCGCCCGTTGCCGATGATCAGGCCCCAGCTCATGATGTTCGGATCGGAAAGGCCAAGGAAGCTCAAGCCCGATTCGAACAGGATCGCAGCACCGATATTGAGGGTGGCGGCGATGATCAGCGGTGGCAGCGCGTTCGGAAGGATGACCCGCCAGATCAGGAAGCGATCGGGAGCGGCGGCCGCGCGTGCTGCCTGGACGTATTCCGCTGTCTTGATGCGCAGGACTTCGGCGCGGGTCAGGCGCGCGACCGCTGGCCAGCTCACCACGCCGATCGCCGTTGCGATGATCGGCAAGGTCGGCGGCAGGACGGCGACGATCACCATGGCGAACAGCAGCGGCGGCAGGACCTGGAAGAATTCGGTCACCCGCGAGAGCGCCGCATCCACCCAGCCTCCATAGAAGCCGGCGAACGCACCGATCAGCACACCGATCACCGAGGTGATCAGCGCCGCCATCGCGCCGACCGCAAGCGTCGACCGGCTGCCCTGGATGATGCCGGCGAGAAGGTCGCGGCCTATGAAGTCGGTGCCGAGCATGGGCGCACCCTCCTCGAAAGGCGGCGAGAACGGCACCCAGACCATCTCGAAAGGGTCTGTCGGGTAGAGATAGGGACCGGCAATCATCAGCGCGATGATCACCATCAACAACATCGCCCCGATCACCGCCCCAGGGTTGCGGCAAAACATCGAAGCCGCATCCCAAAACGGCCTCTCGACTGCGATGCTCGCAGACGCGTGACTTTGCTCAGCGTTTGGGGCGGACTCAGCAGCTTTGTTCTCGGTGCGGGTCGTACACCCAGTGCGGGCCGTACACCCAATGCGGGTCGCATCCGCCGTCATCGGTTTGTGGTCCTGATGCGGGGGTCGATCAGGCGGTAGGTTAGATCGGTCAGAAGATTGGCGACGATCACGATCAGGGCGGAGAAGAAGAGGATACCGAGGATGGTCGGGTAGTCGCGGCGGAGAATGGAATCGAAGGCGAGACGGCCCATGCCCGGCCAGTTGAAGACGGTCTCCACCAGGACGGCGCCGGCGAAGAGCTGGCTGAACTGCAGCCCCGCCATGGTGATCACCGGCAGCACGGCGTTGCGCAATGCGTGTTTGTAGATGACGGTGCGCTCGGAGAGCCCCTTGGCGCGCGCGGTTCGGATGTAATCGGCGCCCAGCGTCTCCAGCATGCTGGCGCGCGCAAGGCGGCTGTACTGGGCGAGATAGATGATGGCGAGCGTCACGGTCGGCAGAACCAGATGGCGGAGGACGTCGAGCAGACGATCGAAGGGGCTCATGTCGCGGGAAATGTCCATCATCCCCTGCGTCGGAAACAGGGGAATGATGCTCGCGAACAGAACCAGCAGCATCAGGCCGATCCAGAAGACCGGGGCGGAATAGCCGCCGATCGATACCATGGTGACGAGGTGAGAGAGCCATCCATTGGGTTTCTGCGCCGAGATGACGCCGAACAGCGTACCCACGGTAACCGCGAGGAAGAGTGCTGAAAGAACGAGCAAAAGCGTTGCCGGCACACGGGAAAAAATCAGATCGGCAACACTGGAATCGAAGAAGAAGGAGTAGCCGAAGTCGAAGCGCAGATAGCGCCCCAGATAGGTGCCAAGCTGGCTGACAAGGCTCTGGTCAAGACCGTAGTCGGCACGGATCTTCGCCAGCATCTCCTCGGTTATGCCACCCATCTCGCCGGCGATGGTCTGGGCGGGGTCACCGGGAGCAAGCTGGAGAAGAAAGAAATTCAGAACGACGACAGCAACGAGCAGGCCGATCGCGTGGATGCAACGACGCGCGATCTGCACCATCAGCCCCACCGGCACCTCCCATGTTTTCAAGGCTGCAAGGCAGCGCCTTGGCGCTGGACTTTGCGCGGCCTGCCGACACCGCGCTGACATCTATGATGATGGTAGCGGTGTGAACGGTGATTGGGAATGAGGGCTGACGCGCTTTGGCGTCAAGCGTCGGGCAGATCTTTTCTCGGATTATAGGGATGATCGGCGGACCAGCGCTCCAGGAATGCCTCGAGCTCGTCATCGGAAGATGGCGGAAGTGCGACGCTCAGGCGGACATACTGATTGCCGCGCGCACCTCCCTTGGGGCCGCCGATGCCTCTTCCCTTCAGGCGAAGCGTCGTGCCGGTGCTGGCCCCCTTCGGCACGGTCATGGTGACCGGCCCGTCAATGGTCGGCACATCGATCTTGCCGCCGAGAACGGCCTCGCCGAGGCTGATCGGCAGCTCCAGATGAATGTCGCGATCACGGCGCTCGAACAGGGAATGCGAGTTGATCTGGATCTCGACCATGGCATCGCCAGACGGCCCGCCGCGCATGCCGGGCCTGCCCTTGCCGCGCAGACGAAGGGTCTGGCCTTCCTGGATGCCGGGGGGAATGGTAAGATCAAGCGTTCGCCCATCTCCCATGGCCACACGCTTCTTCGCTCCTTTCGCCGCTTCGAGAAAGTCGATCTTCAGTGTGTAGGCAACATCCTCACCGCGTTCGGTCGCATGAAAACCTTGGCGACCGCCGCGACCGAACATATCGGCGAACAGTCCTTCGAGGGTCGTTTCGTCGAAGGCGCCGCCCTGCCCGCCTCCAAAGCCATGATAGGAGCCGTAGCGTTGACGCTCCTGGCCGCTGTCATCGATCTCGCCGAGATCATAGCTCGCCCGCTTTTTGGGATCGGACAGGATGGCATGCGCCGCACTGACCTTCTTGAAACGCTCGGCAATCGCTTCGTTGTCGGGATTGAGATCGGGATGCAGCTCCTTTGCGAGTTTTCGATAGCTGCGCTTGATGTCATCCTGGCTGGCCTGACGTGAGACCCCGAGAAGACTGTAGAGATCGTCGGCCATGATCAGTGCTTGCTTTCCCCGTTGCGGCGCTCACCGCCCATATCCGTCACGCGATAGCCAAGCTCGCCGCGCGCAAGCACGAACTGCCGCTCCGCGATGCCGCCGCAAGGCTGACTAAGATGGACGAGCCTGTCCCAATTGGCATCCATATCGGCATGCCGGTCGAAATAGCTGTAACGCACCATCATCACGTCGTCGCCATCCGCAGTGGTTTCGAGCAGCCGATGTTCCTGAATGCTGTCGATCTTCGGGCTCCTGCAGGCGCCCGCTTCCTCGGTGGCATTGGCGGCATAGTGCTCTTTGATCGCCAAAGCGAGGTGCTGATCATCGTCTGGTCCCATCGCGCATCCCGTCACTGTCAGCAACAGCACCGATGACAGCATGCAAAGCGATCTGAAGGGCTCGGCAAGAACGATCGGCATCATCAAGAACCTCTCATTAATGGACCTGGGCTATCACTGGCGGTACGTGGGGTCGGGCGCCAATCCGGCGGCGCCAACTCAAAGCCTTCGAAATCGAAGGCTGGCGCGACGGTGCAGCTGACCATTGTCCAGCGGCCGAGCGTCTCCGCCGTCTGCCAGCAGGAAGGCGGCACGATGACGTGCGGGGACTGGCCAGCCATGAGGTCCTGCCCGAGATGTCTAGCCTCGGCATCATGGCCGCCCACGGACAGGGTCAGGATCAGTGGGTCGCCAGCGGCGAAATGCCAGATCTCGGTGGCATCGATGCGGTGCCAAGCCGAGGTCTCGCCTGCCTGGAGGAGGAAATGGATGCAGGTCAAGGCACCACGGCCACCATGATCCGGCGTGTCGCGAAAGGTTTCGACATAGTGGCCGCCTTCGGGATGCGGCTGCATTCCGAGATGATCGATAATCCAGGCAGGCGTCATCGCCATGGCAGCGAACCTTGTCCTGATCTCAACTCTTGGCCTTTAGGCAACTCCTGCATGACCCTATTGCTGTTAACAGGCTGCGGGCAAAGACGATTTAGCTTATCCACCAGCTATGTAGTCAGCTGACGGCGGCGGGTCCAGCACTTGATCGCCGCACCGAAGCTTTCGTCCACTTGAAGGAAGCGGCGACATGACGGAACTGATCATCACCAACGGCGACTCGGCCGTCGATCTCATGCGTGAAGCCGGGATCAAAGCGGACATCCTGCCCTGGCGCGATGTCCTGCATGAAGGCCCCGTGCCCGAGACCGAATGTCTGGAACAACTCTCCGCCCATCGCGCGCCATTTCTCGCGAACATCTTTGGGCTATCGTCTAGCAAGGAAGTCTCTGATTTCGAGCGACGGGACCGAACACTCCGGCGCTGCGCCGACTACGACGAGATCACACTCTGGTTCGAACACGATCTCTATGATCAGCTACAGCTGCTGCAGCTCTTGGACTTCTTCCATCAGGAGCTAGGCTCTCTCCCCGTTTATCTCGTCCAGGCCGATGACTATCTGGGACTGCAGACACCTGATGGCATCAATGAATTCAAGGCACTGAAAACGGCTGTTTCAGGCGAGCAGATGGCGCTTGCCGCGCTGATCTTCGGAGTATTTCGGAAGCCGGAACCGGCCGAACTCGCCGGGTATCTCGATCGTGACCTCTCCCCCCTGCCCCATATGAAGGCGGCGTTAGAACGTCTCTTCGAGGATCTGCCAGACAGTCGAAATGGTCTTTCGAGAACGCAACGTCAGATCCTCACAGTGATCGAGCGCGAGGGCCAGCCGCCCAAACAACTGTTCGGTGCCGTTCAGGCGATGGAAGAGGCCGTGTTCATGGGCGACTGGAGCTTTTGGCGCTGTCTGGAGGAGACGGCCTTCAACAGATCGCCGCTCGTCAACGGCTTGCCCTGCCGCTTCAGCGCGTCGCTCGCCGACGAAGAACGGCGGCGCTACCTGGATGCCGATCTCTCGCTGACTGATGCCGGACGTGCGGTTCTCAGAGGCGAGGCGGATCACGCCAAACTCAATGACGTCGACCGCTGGCTCGGCGGCACACATATTTTGAGCGACATGATCTGGCGCTGGGATCCGGACGCCAACGCCCTCATCGCACCATTGTGAAGTCAACGCAGCAGCGCGGTGGCAACGCGCCACAGCGGTCACTCACCTATCAAGTGCAGCGTCACGCGCCGCGTGTGCGGCCGGTAGCGATGCTCGACCAAGTAGACACCCTGCCAGGTGCCGAGATCCGGCTGGTGGGCGCTCACGGGAATCGAGAGCTGCACGGTGGTGAGTGCTGATTTGATATGGGCGGGCATATCGTCCGGCCCTTCATAGCCGTGTTTGTAGGATCGGCCATCTTCGGGCACCAAGCGTTTGAAAAACGCCAGAAAATCCTCCTGGACCGTGGGGTCGGCGTTCTCCTGAATCATCAAGGATGCGGAGGTGTGATGGAGGAAGACAGTGAGAAGGCCGGTCTCGATTGCCTGATCACCGACGAAATCCCTGGTCTCGCGAGTGATCTCATAAAACCCCTGTCCCGACGTCTCGATCTCCAATTCCGTTCTCGCCTGTCGCATGGTCATTCATCCTCCCCATTCACCGGTGCCGCCCCAGGCTGAGGCAGTGTGTCCCGTGGGTCAATTTTTTCGCTCGGTAATGGCAATCCGATGGATTTCAATGACATGCGCTCTGGTCTTCTCAACCCAAAATAAGGTAGAGAGGCCTTGATCCCTGGCTCTCAAAGCAAAAGATCATCTGGATGACCCGAAAAGTCCTCATCGTCGTTCATCAGGAACATTCCACGCCGGGCAAGGTCGGCGCTTTTCTGGAACGGCGCGGCTACACGCTCGATCGGCGCTGTCCCAATCTCGGCGATCCACTGCCGGAATGCCTCGACGATTATGCCGCCGCCGTGGTGTTCGGCGGACCGATGAGCGCCAATGACGATCATCTCGATGGCATCAAGGCCGAGCTCGACTGGCTGGAGCGCACGGCCCTGCCTTGCGATTGCCCGATGGTCGGCATCTGCCTCGCGCTCAGCAGATCGCGCGCGTACTCGGCGCCAAGGTCGGCGCACATCCGGGCGGGCTGGTCGAGATCGGCTATGTCGGCGTCAGGTCGACGGGCGCTTGTTCAAGCTTCATGAATGACGACGTCATATTCTATCAATGGCATTCCGAAACCTTCGAGATCCCGGGTGACGCCGTGCATCTCGCCGAAAATGACGCCTTCCCGGGCCAGGCCTTCCGCTATGGCGACCGGGTCTATGGCATCGAATTCCATCCGGAGATGACCAGGGAGATGATCGAGCGCTGGTCGACCTCGGAAATAGGAGCGTCCAAGCTCGAGATCTTCAAGGACAAAGGCGCCCAGCCGCGCGACCAGCAGCTGGCCGACTATGATCGCCGTGCGCCCGCCAGCGATCGATGGCTGGACCACTTCCTCGATCATCATCTCCTGATCAGGACCGGAGCGCCGGTCCGCGCCACCGGCTGAGTGAGCGGCACGGCCACAGCGTGTGGTGCGACCACAGCGTGTGGTGCGACCACTGCGTGTGGTGCGACCACTGCGTGTGGTGCGGCCACGGCGTTGACTTGCCTTTAGAGGACTTGCCGTGGTGAGCGACGTGCGCAAGGATCCCCTGCAACAGCAGCAAAGCAGGGAGCCAGCGTGTGGATCTTTTGATCAAGGGCGGCCGGGTGATCGATCCCGGACAGAACATCGACCGTATCGCCGATGTCGCGTTCAAGGATGGCGTGGTCGAGCGGGTTGATGACGACATCTCCCCGGACAACGCGAAAGCCCTGATCGACGCCGAAGGCAGGATCGTCACGCCGGGCTTGATCGACCTGCACACCCATGTCTATTGGGGCGGCACCTCGATCGGTATCGAGGCCGACAGCATCGCCCGCAGGGCGGGCACCACGACTTTTGTCGATGCCGGCACGGCCGGCCCCGCAAACTTCTTGGGTTTTCGGAAGCACGTCATCGAGCATTCTCGCGCGAGAATTCTGGCGTATCTGAATATCTCCTTTGCCGGAATCTATGCGTTCAGCTCGAAGGTCATGGTCGGCGAGTGCGATGACATCCGCCTGTGCGATCCGGCGGAGGTGGTCAGGGTGGCGCGCGATCACCTGGACCTGACCGTCGGCGTCAAGGTCCGGGTCGGCAAGATCGCGAGCGGCGCCGATGCCGCGCCCTACGGATTGGCACGGATCGCCGCCGACGAACTGGCCGTGCCAGTCATGACCCATCTCGACCTGCCGCCGCCGACCCATGCGGACGTGGTCCCGACCATGAAGCCCGGCGACATTCTCACCCACTGCTTTCGCCCTTTCCCCAATGCGCCGATCATCTCCGAGCGCCAGATCAAGGCGGAGGTGCTGGCCGCCCGCGAGCGCGGTGTGATCTTCGACATCGGCCACGGCATGGGTTCGTTTAGCTTCGACACCGCGCGCGCGATGATGCGCGAAGGCTTCATGCCCGACGTGATCTCCAGCGACGTGCACAGCCTCTGTGTGCATGGCCCCGCCTATGATCTGCTGGTGACGCTCTCGAAGTTCATCGGCCTGGACATGCCGCTTCCGGAGATCATCCGTGCTGCTACTGTAGCACCTGCGGCCGCGATCAACCGGCCGGAACTGGGGACACTCACGCCAGGAACACCCGGCGATGCGAGCATCCTGGAGCTGCGGGAGGGCGGCTATGACTATATCGATAGTACGGGCAGTCCCATGATCGGCGATCATCGCCTGTTCTGCGACGGTGTGGTGATCGACGGACAATGGTGGCCGAACGATGACTGATGCTGCCAGGCGCGGTTTCAAGGTCAGGGCCTTGGGAGAAATCGCGATCCGCTGCGCCGATATCGAGGTGATGGCCGCCTTCTATCGGGACATCATCGGGCTGGAGCATCTAAGCGGCGATTATCGAGACGGCATCGTGTTCTTCAAGATCGCCGAAGGCTTCGGCGGCCACACCGCCGTGCTTGCCCTGTTCCACCACGATGCCGGGCGCCGCGATCTGCATCCAAGAGGCACGGAGCCGCCCGCCACGGGCGCCCGCTCATCCCTCCACCACCTGGCGCTCAGCCTGCGCTATGGCGAGCAGGAAGCGGTGATGCGCTGGTACGAGGAAAACGGCATCGACTACCGGGTTCAGATCTTCGACTGGATCGGCTGGCGCGGGATTTTCACGACCGACCCCGAAGGCAATACCGTCGAGCTCGTCGCGTACCACCCGTCTCTGCTGAAGGCGCAAAGCTAGGCACGGCTACGTTCATGAGGTGGCCACGCCACCTAGGCTGCTTTTCGGTTTTCCATGCCGAGTTTGCGCCAGACGCTTTGCAGCGCCTCGATCAGATCGCCCATCAGGTCGTCGTCATGCAGCGGGGTCGGTGTGATACGGAGACGCTCGGTTCCCTTGGGCACGGTCGGATAGTTAATCGGCTGGATGTAGATGCCGTGCTCGGCCAGCAGCAGGTCCGAGGCCTGTTTGCACAAAACGGGATCGCCCACCCAGATCGGCACGATGTGGGACGGATTATCCATCACGGGGAGGCCAGCAGCCTCTAGCCGGTTTTTAAGCGTCGTCGCTCGCTCCTGATGTTTGGCGCGAATAGGTGTGCCTTCGTCTTTCAGATGCCGGACGCTTGCGAGAGCACCGCCGACCACGGCGGGTGCAAGCGACGTCGTGAAGATGAAGCTCGAGGCGATCGAGCGGATCGCATCGATGATGTCGGCCTTGGCCGCGATGTAGCCGCCCATGCAGCCATAGGCTTTCGCGAGCGTCCCCTGAATCACAGTTGGCCTGTGCATCACGCCGCGTTGTTCGGCAACGCCAGCGCCGCGCGGTCCGTACATGCCCACGGCATGCACCTCATCTAAATATGTCAGGGCCTGATAGGCCTCGGCGAGATCGCAGATCTCCTCGATCAGTCCGAAATCACCGTCCATCGAATAGACGGACTCGAATGCGATCAGCTTCGGACGATCAGGATCCGCAGCCTTCAAAAGCTGTTCCAGATGATCGAGATCATTGTGCCGGAAAATCACCTTCTCGCAGCGGCTGTCACGGATGCCGTGGATCATCGAGGCGTGGTTCTTTTCGTCCGAGAGGATCAGGCAGCCCGGTAATAGTTTGGCGATGGTCGAAATCGCCGCCTCGTTGGCGACGTAGCCAGATGTCATGACCAGCGCCGCCTCGCGCTCATGCAGGGCGGCGAGCTCGCGCTCGAGCAGCACATGCAGATGCGTGGTGCCGGAAATATTGCGGGTGCCGCCGGCACCGGTGCCGTAGCCTTCGAGCGCCTCGGTCGCCGCCTTCACGACGACCGGATTTTGGCCCATGCCGAGATAATCGTTCGAGCACCAGATGGTGACCGCCTTGGGCTGTCCCTCGGCATCGAAATAGCGGGCATGGGGAAAGCGGCCGCATTCACGAGCGAGATCCGCAAAGACACGGTAGCGCCCCTCCTGCCGGATCTGGTCGACCGCATCCTTGAAAAATCGATCATAGTCCATCATCGTCCCTTTCCGCCGCATCGCCGCTCGACCAACATCGACTGCCTGCCGGGAGCAGGCCGCATGGCATGGTGCCTTTGTTCAGCGTTTCCGAGGTGACATAGACATTGCATGAACATTGAGTGCTGCCAACAAGTTAAAGATTATGTTTTCTTCATAATAATGTGAGAATGACCGCTCCTGGACCTCACGACGTTGACCGCGATCAAGTCTGCACACTTTTATCGACAATGACTGTGGCCTGCTTCACATGCCCTCAATTCAATCGCCAGCCGCCCTATCTTTTTCAGATCTCGTTTCAGCACTTCGCGACAACGGATTGGAAATGCTCGGAATTTTTCAACCGAGCGGCGATGAAGCTTTGTTCCCGGACAGATCGTCGGAGCCAAGCACCGTAGCGATCGTCGGCAATGTCGGCTCGGCGGTCTGGCCGTTTTTCGAGGCAGCACGACAAAACAGCCCTGGCCTCACGCTCGATCGCTGGACGGAGACTATCGTCGGCGAAATTGCCAAAAAGTTCGGCATCGATGCCGTCTACCCGTTCGAAGGTCCACCTTTTCACCCCTTCATCCGCTGGGCCGAACGCACCGGTACCTTGTTCCCCTCGCCGCTCGGCTTGACTGTTCATCCCACCTTTGGCCTCTGGATCGCCTTTCGCGCTGCGCTGCTGATTGATCAGCCCCTCGAAGGCGATTCCATGCCACAAGGGAATTCCGTGTCGGGTCGGCACCCTTGTAATGACTGCATGGACCGTCCTTGTCTCACCACCTGCCCGGTCGGTGCTTTCTCTGCCAAGGGGTACGCCTTCGAGACCTGCCTCGATCACTTGGCGAAACCGGTCAACGACTGCAGGCAGGCCGGTTGCCTTGCCCGAATAGCCTGCCCCGTCGGCCAGAAGCATCGCTATGAAAAGGACCACGCTGCCTTTCACATGGAGCAACTCCTGAGCGCCCACCGGCGATCGTGAAAAGCACGCACGTGCTGCATCTGACACCAACAAGTCGCCCAGGCCCCGGTGGGGCCGCTTGACACCAGTGATCCCGCCTGGGCACCTTGATACCGGACATAACGGCGATCAGGGAGCTCGCACTTGAAGCTTTATGATTTCGCGTTGGCGCCCAATCCGCGGCGGGTGCGCATGTTTCTCGCCGAGAAGGGCATGACGATCCCCTCGGTTCAGGTGAATACGCGTGAGGCCGAGCAGTTCACGGACGACTTCAAGCGGATCAACCCACGCGCCATCGTGCCGGCACTGGAGCTGGATGACGGCACCTGCATCGCCGAATCGGTGGCGATCTGCCGTTATATCGAGGAAATTCAACCCGATCCGGTGCTCTTCGGCCGCGATGCCAAGGAGAAAGCCCTTATCGAGATGTGGAACCGCCATGCCGAATTCGATGGGTTTGGCGCCGTCGGTGAGATGGTCAGAAATGGCGCACCGATGTTCGCGGACCGGGGCCTTGCGGGCCTGCCAGGCGGCGAGCCGCAGATCCCGGCCCTGGTCGAGCGCGGAAAACGCACGATGGATCGCTTCATGCACCATCTGAACGGCCACCTCGAAGGCAGCAGTTTCCTCATAGGCGAAAACATCTCGATCGCCGACATCACCGCCTTCATCGCGGTCGAATTCAGCCAGCGCGCCAACTATGAGGTGCCGGATGACTGCGCCCATGTGAAACGCTGGCACGGAGAAATCGCGGCAAGGCCAAGCGCCGCCGCCTAGGCGACAGGGTCGCCGGCCGTTACTTGCAGAAGCTCCTTGATGACTGTTTGATGAGGAGAACCCCATGACCAAGCCGGTTTGCCTGGTAACCGGCGTCGGACCGGACAAGGGAACCGGCGCTGAGATCGCCAGACGCTTCGCCAAGGGCGGCTATCAGGTCGCCATGCTCGCCCGAGACGCGGCGCGTCTGGCCGAACTCGAAACGGTGATCAGCGGGACCAAAGCCTATCCTTGCGATGTCGCCGATCTGGAAGCGCTCGTCGAGACCATCGGCAAGGTTCGCAACGAGCTGGGTGCGCCTTCGGTCGTGGTTCACAACGCCCTTCGAAGTGTGCGCGGGTCGATCCTCGACCTGGATCCGGAAGACCTCGAAAAGAACTTCAGGGTCAACACGACGGCCTTGCTCCATCTCGCGAGAGAAACCATCCCGGCGATGCTGGAGGCCGGCAAGGGGACCATCCTGGTCACGGGCAACACATCGGCGACGCGCGGAAAGACCAATTGGGGCTTCTTCGCCTCGACCAAGGCCTCGCAGCGCATCCTCGCCGAAAGCATCGCCCGCGAGTTCGGTCCCAAGGGCATCCACGTCGCCTATTTCGTGATCGACGCCATGATCGACACCCCACGCACCCGCCCGATCCTGGCCCCCGACAAACCGGACGATTTCTTCACCAAACCCGCAGCAATCGCCGAAGAAATGTACCACACCGCCCATCAGGACCCGTCCACCTGGTCCTTCCTCGTCGAACTCCGCCCCTTCCACGAACCCTGGTAGTGCCGCGGGCACGGCGTTGACTTGCAGGAGT
>JBPCVQ010000285.1:0-20200 GCA_051010395.1 Geminicoccaceae bacterium
AATCAGGGGAGATCGTGATGACGGGGACCGATACGGTTCGCAATGTCGCCTTGGTTGGACCAAACGGGTCTGGCAAGACGACGCTGCTGGAAAACCTGCTCTACGTCGCCGGCGCCATTTCGCGCAAGGGGAAGACCACCGACAGCAGCACCGTCGGTGATGCATCGCCGGAGGCGCGCGCGCGTCAGATGGGGGTCGAGGTCAACGCGGTCTCCTTCGATTACGAAGGCCTGAATTTCACCATCCTGGATTGTCCCGGCTCTGTCGAATTCGTCCAGGAAGCACGCAACGCCCTTCTCGGCATCGATGCCGCCGTCGTGGTGGTCGAGCCGGTGCCGGAGCGCATGATAAGCATCGCGCCTATCCTGAATTATCTCGACAAGAACCAAATCCCGCATTTGGTGTTCATCAACAAGATGGATCGCTCTGAGGTCCCCTATCGCGATCTTCTGGACAGCCTTCGCGCCGTTTCGGATCGGCCCGTGGTTCCGCATCAATATGCGATCGGCCGCGGCGAGGATCTGATCGGCTACATCGATCTCGTGACGGAGAAGGCCTATGCCTACAAGGCTGGTGGCCCCAGTGAACCGATCGAGCTGCCGGAGGAATACCAGGAACGTGAGCAAGCGGCACGCCAGGACATGCTGGAGATGCTCGCCGACTTCGACGACGATCTGATGGAGCTGTTGCTCGAAGATCAGGAACCGCCTGCCGACGACATACTCCGCCACATGCAGAACACCCTTGGCGCCGATCAGATCGTACCGGTTTTCATGGGCGTGGCCGAGCAGGAGATGGGGGCGAGGAGGCTCCTCGAGGCCCTTGTCAAAGAGGCGCCGCCGCCCGCGACCACCAACCATCGCCTGGGCATCGATCCCGCCGGTGCGCCGATCGTGCAGATTATCAAGACCTATCACCTCCCCCACGCCGGCAAGCTCTCGCTCGCCCGCGTCTGGGCAGGTTCGGTCAAAGATGGCATGACGCTAAAAAGCCCGTCCTCCGGCGACATGCGGCTCAGTGGCGTGTTCAAGATGTTCGGCACGGAGCAAAAAAGTGTCGGCAGCGCCGAGGCAGGCGAGATCGTCGGTCTTGGGCGCCTCGAAGATGCGAAGACAGCCGACATCCTCATGAACGGCGCCGGCGGCGATAGCGCGGCTATCCCGGTCCCAAGAGCGTCGCCACTGAAGCCGATGTACGCCTTTGCCGTGAGTGCTGAAGACCGGAACGACGAGGTCAAGATGTCCGGCGCTTTCTCGAAGCTGGTGGAGGAAGATCCGAGCCTCAGATTCGAGCAGGACCCCGAGCTACACCAGAGCCTCCTTTGGGGGCAGGGCGAAATGCATCTGCGCGTGGCTCTCGATCGGCTGAAATCAAAATATCACGTCGACATCAAGGGCCAGCCGCCGGAAACGCCCTATCGGGAGACGATCAAGAAGGGGGCCGAAGGTCATGGGCGGCACAAGAAGCAGAGCGGCGGCCATGGCCAATTCGGGGACGTAAAAATCAAAATCGCCCCGCGCCCAGCCGGGGCCGGTTTCGAGTTCATCGACAAGATCGTCGGCGGCTCGGTGCCGCGCCAATATATCCCGGCGGTCGAAGCGGGCGCCAAGGAGTTCCTGCAGAAGGGGCCGCTCGGTTTTCCCGTGGTCGATGTCGGTGTCACCCTCTATGATGGCCAGTTCCACAGCGTCGACAGCTCGGAAATCGCTTTCAAGATGGCGACCGCACTCGCCTTGAAGGAAGGTCTGCCGCAATGCCAGCCCGTGCTGCTGGAGCCGGTCCTGACCGTCAACATCTCCGTCCCCAGCGACTACACCTCGAAGATCCTGCAGATCATCTCAGGCAAGCGCGGCCAGATCCTCGGCTATGACGGCCGCAAGAACTGGCGCGGCTGGGACCAGGTACAGGCCCATATCCCACAGGCCGAAATCCACGACCTGATCATCGATCTCAGATCCTCGACCCAAGGCGTCGGCTTCTTCGACTACCAGCACGATCACTTCCAGCAGGTCCCCGACAAAGTCGCTGAAGGCGTCGTCGCCAAACGCCAACAAGCCGCCTAGCAGGCACGGCCTGCACCGTTGACTAGAAGCTTTTACACCATGGAGAGGCGGGCTCCGATAGACCAAATCGGAGCCCGCCCCCAAAGCCGAACGACCGCAAACCCTCTCACCAAAGCGCGTTCGTCGACAGCCCCCACAAAGTCTAGGATGTGGCCCCGCCACCACCACCGTCATCGGTTTCGAGGTTTGCTTCGCGCCAGGCGGCGATGCCGCCCAGCATGTTGGCCACGTTCTCGACGCCCATATCCTTCATGGTCTTGGCAGCGAGCGCCGAGCGGCCGCCAGATGCGCAATAGACAATCATGCGCTTGCCTGACGACAAGGCAGGATTATGCATAGGGCTGTTGGGATCGGTTACGAACTCGAGAATCCCGCGCGACACATGCACGGCGCCGGGGATCTTGCCTTTGGCGACCTCCGCATTCTCCCGGACATCGATGAAGGCTACACCTTCATCACCCACAAGCTTCGCTGCCTCCTCCACACTGATCGTATCAACAGCTGCATTCGCTTCCGCCACCATCTCTCCAGCCGATTTCGCCATCATCTCCACCCCTTTCCAAAGTCGCCCATCCGGGACGACACGCCGTCTGGGACCTTAACAAACCCGTGACAAATGGCGATCAACGTTTTTAAGCTTGGATCTGAAGAACGCATCAACAGCGAGGCTGGGGACACCATCATGGCGGCTTATATGCTGGCGCAGCTCAACATTCATAATCCCGAAGGCTTTGAGCGCTATCGGGAAAAAGTGGCGCCTATGGCGGCAAAGTTCGGCGGTCGCTATCTCGTCCGTGGCGGCGAGGTCACGACGCTCGAAGGCGAACTGCCGGCATCCCGGCTGGTGATCATCGAATTCGACGATCGCGCAGCCGCGGAGCGCTGGTATTTCTCGGACGAATATCAGGAAATCCTGCCGCTCCGCCTGAAAAACGCCGACGGCACCGCCGTGATCGTCGACGGCATCTAGTGGCGTGGTTACACCACTAGAATTGGCAGAAACGGTTGAGGATGAGACCGGCGAGACCGGTGAAATGGACCGGCGCCTCGGTCACCGCGAGGCAGACGCAGTCTTCGCCATCGTCGATGCGCGGGCTGTGGACGGTACCGTCCTCGTTGACAGCAACGTCGCCCGAACCGTAGCGCGTACCGTCGTCCCAAAATGCCCCTTTCAGCACCAACACGACCTCACGGCCGACATGGCGATGCGCGGCAATACCGGTTCCGCCTCTTGCCCAGAGCAGATGCGCGCGCTCATGCCTGGTCGAGACCGCAAGCTCGGTGGCAGCCACGCCGAAGCCGAGCCAGCGCCAGCGCCGATCACCGCCAATCTCGTTCTCCGCCATCTGAAGCGGGGAGGGCAGGTCGTCCTTCAGGAATGTTGGGGGTGTGCCTTTCCTCGAACTCGGATGTGTCAGAGCCGGCTTGGCTCTCCAGGGATCGCTCACTTCACCCCTATCGAGAACGGCAAGCGCACCGGCAGCTGAAATCCGTTCCAGTGGCTCGTCGTCGAGACCCTCCAAAAGCGCGCCGCCGATCGCCTCCATCGTGGCGAACAATGCCCGGCTCTCCTTCGACATCGCCATATGGGTCGCCATCAAGAGCCCGATCGGCGGGCTGGCGGCGCCGGCGGCATAGTCGAGGAGAAGCGCTTCGGGCAGAGGCCTTGGAGGGCTCATTCCAGATCTCCGAGATCATCTTTCAAGCGCTGCATGGCCAAGCGAATGCGCGATTTCACCGTGCCAAGCGGCAAACCAGTCTCCGCTGCGATCTCGCTGTGCGCTTTATGGTCGAAAAACGCCATCTTGAGGATCTTCGCCTGCTCTTTCGGTAGCCTTCCAAGCCCGGCCTTCAACGACCTATAACGCTGTTGAGCGTCAACCAGATCATCGGCAATGTCGACCGGCGGCGGCTGCAGGCTTGGATCCTTTAGATCGCCTTGCCGTGACTTCTGCCGACGCACATGGTCGATCAGGGCATTTCTGGCGATCGTGAAGATCCAGGTTGATGGGCTGCCGGCCGCAGCACTGAACTTTGTCGCATGACGCCAGACGGAGAGCATAGTTTCCTGTGCAAGATCCTCCGCGAGCGTCAGCTCGATCCCGCCTTTTCGGTAGTAAGCCTTTAATTTTGGTGCGAATTGATTGAACAGATCGGCAAAGGCGTCACGGCTCCGGCGCTTGACGATGGCTTCCATCAGCGCCACATGTTCTTCACGATTTTTGGCAGAGGGAACAATCTGGTTCATACCGCAATCTAAGTTCGCCCTTAGGTCAGAGCAAGCCGAGGATTGCCGCCAATCCGATCGTAAAAGACCAAATATCCGTGAGACAGAACTTGCAATTCATGCGAAATTTGTCGACATAACAAACCATCCCAACACCACCATCGATGATTGAGATGATGACAGCTAGCTTCTCTGACCGCGTGTCGCGCGCCGTTGCCGTTCTGGTCCTGTCGTTCGGCTTTGCCAGCGGTGTCCATGCTCAAACGCCCTACTCTCTGGGCAGCTATACCGACTGGAATGTCTGGGAACTGGACGAGGGCGGACAAAAAATCTGTTATATCGTCAGTAAACCGAAGAAGCAGGCAGGCACCTATACCAGACGCGGCAATCCTGCAGTTCTCGTAACCAGGCGACCCACACCCAACGTCACCGACGAGGTCAGCGTTCAGCCCGGGTACACCTATCTCGAAGGCAGCAATGTCAATCTGGCCGTCGGTCAGAACCAATTCACGCTGTTCACCCGCGGCGCACACGCCTGGACCAAGGATGAAACCGAAGATCGAACGCTGATCGACATCATGAAACGTGGTGAGTCCATGGTGATCAGCGGCGAATCCATCAAGAACACGACGTCCACCGACACCTATTCGCTCCTCGGCTTCACCAAGGCATACAATGCCATGGTGGCAGCTTGCTCCGGCTGACCCCGAATTGACGTCCGCAGCTTCGATGTCCAATGGCTGCTGAAGCGCGTCGGGACGAAGGCCGGCCCAATATGTCGGAAGCTGGGCCTGCGCTCTCGAGATCTTCGCTTCTAGGTCGGGGCAAGGAAGCCGTGCAGAAGATCATGGAGACGCTTGGCGAAAGTGCTGCCAAAGCACCGATGCGTGCCCGTCAGGTCCATCACTGGCTCTACCATCAAGGCGCCGCCTCGTTTGATACCATGACCACCTTGCCGGGTCAGCTCCGCGGGCATCTGCAAGAGACATACGGCCTCGCTCGCCCGACAGTCGTGGAGGAGCAGCGCTCAGTGGACGGCACCAGCAAATGGCTTTTGCGTTTCGACGATGGCCAGGACGTCGAAATGGTCCATATACCCGACGTCGAACGCGGCGCACTTTGCGTGTCCAGCCAGGTCGGCTGCTCGCTTGCCTGCACCTTTTGTCACACCGGCACCATGCCACTGGTGCGCAATCTGAACGCAGGCGACATCCTGGCCCAGATCCTCGTCGCCCGTGATCGCCTCGGTGAATGGCCGACGCCGAGCGGCCAGCGCAAGATCAGCCACATCGTGATGATGGGCATGGGCGAGCCGCTTTTAAACTACGAGAATGTCAAACAAGCCCTTCAGATCGCGATGGACCCTGATGGTCTCGCTTTTCCCAAACGCAAGATCACGCTCTCGACATCCGGCATCGTTCCCAAGATTGAACAATGCGGCCAAGAGCTTGGCGTCAACCTCGCAGTCTCTCTGCATGCGGTGCGTGACGATCTTCGCGACGAGCTGGTGCCGATCAATCGAAAATGGAACATCGAGAACCTGCTTGAGGCTTGCCGAGCCTATCCCTCGGGCGATCGATGGGTGACCTTCGAATATGTCATGCTGGATGGCGTCAACGACAGCGATGCCGAGGCGAAGGAGCTGGTCCGGCTCCTTGAGGGCATTCCCGCCAAGGTCAATCTGATCCCCTTCAATCCCTGGCCCAATGCCGGCTATCGCTGCTCGAACAGGGCGCGTATCCAGGCCTTTGCCCGCATCGTCGAGCGCGGCGGCTATCCCTCGCCGGTGCGTACGCCGCGAGGCCGGGACATCTTCGCCGCCTGCGGCCAGCTGAAAACAGCGAGCGAGCGACGACGCCGACGCGCCGAGGCCTTGGTCTGATGAAAAAAATCATCGTTGGCATTCTCGCCTCGATCGGAATGCTTGCTCTCCTGGTCATATTGAGTGCCGGTGTGCTGGTATGGATGGTGCTTCCCGACGATGAAGATTTGCCGGACCGTGTCGTTCTGACCATCGATCTTCGCCATGGATTCGACGAGGCGGCACGCGGAGCCTCTCTCCCCGCCCTCGACTTCGAGCCCAGTCTGACGCTCGCGGAAGCTATCTTGGCGATCGAACGCGCCGCAGAACAGGGCAATGTCGCAGGCCTTATCGCGCGGATCGATGGCGGCGGCCCGGGCTTTGCCCAGTCACAGGAGATCAGAGAAGCCATTCGCCAGTTTCGCACAAAGGGCAAGTTCGCTTACGCATTTTCCACCAGTTTCGGCGAGTTTGGTCCAGGCACACTCGGCTATTATCTCGCCAGCGCTTTCGATGAGATCCACCTGCAGCCGCTGGGCGCCGTCGGCCTCACCGGGCTCTATCTGGAAACGCCGCTCCTCAAGGATTTCTTCGAACAGCTCGGCGTCTCGCCAAGCGGCGGTCAGCGCGGCCCCTATAAAACCGCAGGCAATATGTTCACCGAAAACAGCCTGACCAGCGAACATAAGGAAAGCCTGGAATGGCTGGCCAAGTCCCTTCTGGATCAAATCAGGAGAGGCATTGCGGAGGGTCGCGGTTTCGACGCCGAGACCACGACCACCCTCATCGACAGCGGCCCTTTCAGCGCCGACGAAGCATTCCACAACGGTCTGGTCGATCGTCTCAGCTATTGGGACGAAGTGGTGGCACGTGCCGAGAAGGAGGCGGGCTCCAGCGCCGATCTCATCGATCTCGAGCGGTTCGCTGCCCTGGTGCCGCCGAATAGCGAGGCCGAGGAAGTGATCGCGCTAATCGAGGGGGTCGGTCAGATCCAGGAGGGAAACAATGGAGACGGCCCGGGAGGCTGGGTCATGGGCGCCGATACCGTCGCCAAAGCCATAGACGACGCCATCGACGACACCGATGTCCGTGCGATCCTGTTCCGCGTCTCCTCAGGCGGCGGATCCGCCGTGGCGTCCGAAACCATCGGTCGGCAGATCAGGCGTGCGGTTGCCATGAAAAAACCGGTTGTCGTCTCGATGGGGGATGTCGCGGCCTCAGGCGGCTACTGGATCGCGATGGACGCCACACACATCGTCGCCGATCCCGGCACGCTAACCGGTTCGATCGGTGTGCTCGCAGGCAAGCCAGTGCTGGACGAGCTCTGGCAAAAGCTCGGCGTCGAATGGGGTGTCGTCGGCAAGGGCGCCAACGCCTCGATGTGGAGCGTGAACGAAGATTATAGCCCGCGCGGCCGGGCGCGGCTGGACAGTTTCCTCGATCAGACTTACGCGGCCTTCACCGCTGGTGTCGCTCGCGGTCGCGGCATGAGCATGGATGCCGTGCACGCGATCGCCGAAGGTCGCGTCTGGACCGGCTTGCAGGCGAAGGATCTCGGCCTGGTGGACGAGCTTGGCGGCTTCACTCGAGCTCTCGAACTCGCCCGCGAAGAAATCGGTCTGGCCTCCGACCAACCTGTCAACATCAGACGCTTCCCGAAGCCAAAAGCCCCTTGGGAAATGGCGCTCGACTTCATCGGCCAGCCGCTCAGCGCCATACGCACTTTATCGTCTTGGATGCAGATTTTTCAGAACGGCGGCGTCGTCACCTCGCCACCGGTGCTGATTCGATAGTGGTGTAATCGCCGCCAATTGACCCTATGGAAACCTGTCTTCAAAGCCGCGGAGCGATACCACTACCAGGACAAACACTTTGCATCGTTCACGTTCGCGCAACCCGTGGCACTCCCGCAGAAATGGCTAACCCGACAACCTTTCGTTAATCGTTATCTGTCATGATGGTCATCTGGTCTATGCGATACTGGGAATCTGAGCCTCGCCGAGAATGTCTTGGTAGGTGGATTCCCAGGATCGCATGGACCAAATCATTATTGTGACGGGAAGAGATTAACACCGGGCTAACGCCGCTATCGATGATGTCGGAGACCTCGGCGTCAAGACGAGAAGCCTGGCTGCAGTGCGTATCATACGCCCGTCACAATTTGCTTCGCGGCGTCCAGTGAGGAGCCTTTATGATTTAGCGGCTCTCCTGTCAGTTTGCCTGCTGAAGAACCTACAGCATCGCGCCGACGCGCACCCGTTGATCGAGCTCACAATATCGCCCATGCTTATAACGGTGCGCCGCCTCGGCGCGGTGGGGCTGACAAGGCATGACGATCCGCTTCTTCTCCGACAAGAATCGCCCGGTCCATCTCGGGCCCTATCCGTTGGAACGCCTTTCTCGGTCCGCGTCATCCCAAAATCTGAATGCCGCCTCGGCCATGCCGCCTCTATCCTTCCGCCGCCCGGAGGCGCCCGAGAGCATCGTGAATGCCATGGGCGAATATCAGGCGATGCTCGACGCAATTCGGGGCGGGCTGGTCAACAAGGCGAGGGCTGATTGTCCAAATGACCCAAAGGCCCGCGCCGAGCATCTGAAGGCGTTCGGCTATTTCTCTGACGCCTCGATGGTCGGCATCGGCGAAATCACCGCAGACGCCCACCTCGCCGAACCCCGAAAAAACCCCGACGTCGATCGCCTCGCCGAAGACCTGCGCACCCGCCAGACCACCACGCTCGCCTCGGGCATCGACGTGATCATGGCGGATCTCAAGGAGAGCATGGAGGCGCCACCGACCCGCATAGACGACCATCGTTTCGCCATCGTCTTCCTTTACGAATACCCTCGCGATCCTGACCTGCATGAACCAGGCGCCGAGTGGATTATCGACGCCCAGGCCCACCGCGCCTGCCTGCGTGCCGCCGAAACCGCCGTCGTCATCGCCAACTACATCCGCCTCCTCGGTCATGACGCCCGCGCCCACACCCAAACCGCCTCCGACGTCGACCTCCTCCGCCTGGCGGCGGCGGCCGGACTTGCCTCGATCGCTGACGGGCGTCTGGTTTCTCCTTATGTGGGGGCGAGGTTTGGGCTGGCTGCGGTGACGACCTCGTTTGAGCTGGAGGCGGATCAGCCGTTGGCGCCGCTCGAAGAACAGGATCGGTGGAGATCCCATGGACCGACCTGGTGGGTGGGCCTTGGGTTTCAGAAGAACGCATTTAATCGGGAGCCTTTCAAGAACCGTCGCTATGTCGACGGTGCGCACCCGTTCGAGACGCTTAAACGCGTGAATCGACCAACGACGTTCATTGACGAGGCACGGGTGGCGCGCGTGCCGAAACGGACGGACATGTTCGCGCGCGCGCAGTTCGGCGACATGGGTAAGAAACTGCAGGATGGCGCCAAGAACGGCCACTACGCCCGGAAGGCAGCACCTTCCATGGCGCAACGACGGGCACTCGGCGCTTTCGTTCTGATCCAGGACGGCGCACCGGGCGAAACGATCGCAGCGTCGACGATGGATGCCGCTCGCAATGCCGCGAACATCAAGGCAGCCTGCTATTTCCTCGGTATCGATGCGGTCGGCTTGTCGCGCTGCCCACACTGGGCCTGGTATTCGCACAACGCCCTCGGCGAGCCGATCGACCCGCCCCACGATAACGCCATCTCGATGATCATCGACCAGGGTTTCGAGACGATGGAGGGTGCATCAGGCGATGACTGGATCTCGGTCGCCCAGTCCATGCGCGCCTATCTCCGCTTCTCGCTCCTCGGCGGGGTGATCGCCAAGCACATCCGCAATCTCGGTTTTCCGGCAAAGGCGCACACCGTGCTCGACGGCGACGTGCTGCAGCCACCGCTCCTCCTCCTCTCCGGCCTTGGCGAGGTCAGCCGGATCGGCGAGGTCATCCTCAATCCCTTTCTCGGCCCGCGCCTCAAATCCGGTGTCGTCACCACCACCATGCCGATGACCCATGATCAACCCATCGATTTCGGCCTGCAGCGCTTTTGCGGAAGCTGCAACAAATGCGCGCGAGAATGCCCGTCCGGCGCCATCACCACAGGCCCGAAGCTGATGTTCAACGGCTACGAGATCTGGAAATCCGACAGCCAGAAATGCGCCACCTACCGCATCACGACAGAAGGCGGCGCCATGTGCGGGCGCTGCATGAAAACCTGCCCCTGGAACCTGGAGGGTTTGTTCGCGGAAAAACCCTTCCGCTACGCCGCCATGAAGCTGCCGGGGGCAGCGCCGTTACTTGCCAGACTTGATGATGCGGTCGGGCGAGGCAGTTTGAATCCGGCGAAGAAGTGGTGGTGGGATCTGGAAATCGACGAGGACGGCGGTTATCGGCCCACGAAAGCGCCGGTGAACGCTCGCGGCCTGCAGCGGGATCTGGATCTGAAATATGAGGATCAGACGCTCGCGGTCTATCCGGCCCCTCTCGCACCGCATCCCTGGCCGTTTCCCTTTCCGATGGATCGAGAAAAGGGCATCGAGGCCTATCAGGCCCTAATTACCGCCGAGGCCTACAAGGCTCGTCTCGCGCGCGGCGATATCGATGGCCTTGCCCACGAATACCGCATCGAGGGGGAAGCGCCCGTCATCCGTGTCGAGATCACGCGCGCCGAGCGGATGACTGAGGATATCACCAAATACGAGTTCTCCGCTCTCGATGGCGGCGAGCTTCCGGAATGGACCGCAGGCGCCCATCTCGACATCGTGGTAGCGCCTGAGTATCTCCGCCAATACTCCATGTCAGGCGATCCCGCCGATCGCAGCCGCTATCAGATCGGTGTGCTACGCGAAGAAGCCGGACGCGGCGGGTCTGCCCTGATGCATCGTATTTTCACCGAAGGTCGCAAGATATTCATCTCCCGCCCGATCAACTACTTCCCCGTGGATGAAACAGCGGGCAGGAGCGTCCTGCTGGCGGGGGGTATCGGCGTCACACCGATGATCGCCATGGCCCACCACCTGCACCGGATCGGTGCTGATTTCACCTTACACTATTCCTGTCCGTCACGGGAAAGCGCGGGCTTTCTAGACGATCTGGCCGCCATGTCCTGGAATGACCAGGTCCGACTACATGTTTCGAATGAAGGTTCTCGCGCAGTTTTTTCGGACATCTTCGGCGACTGGCAAAAGGGCGATCACGTCTATACCTGCGGCCCGGATCGTTACATGCAAGCGGTGATGGATGCAGCCGAATGCGCGGGCTTTCCAGAAGAAGCGCGTCATCTCGAATATTTCTCGGTGCCTGAAACGCCTGATTATGTGAACCACGACTTCACGCTCCGGCTCGCCAAGAGCGGCCGCGAACTCCTGATTCCCGCCGACCAGACCGCCACCGACGTCCTCCAGGCAGCAGGCATCGCCGTCGACGTCAAATGCTCTGACGGGCTTTGCGGTGTCTGCCGCTGCACATTGCTCGAAGGCGACGTCGAACATCGCGACTTCGTGCTCTCCGCCAAACAGCGCGAAACCTCCCTCATCCTCTGCCAATCCAGGGCCGCCGCCCCCGACGCCACCATCGAGATCGACCTCTAAAGCCCGCGCAAGGAACCGGAATGCCCCAAGAAGAAACCGCGGCGTCGCCAACAAGCACCAGGCAAGTCAACGAGCCGGCCGCGCCGGGTTTTGGACGGCAGTGGCATTATCGGCCGGAGGTGCCGATCAGGGTTTCGCCGTTTTTCAGCTGGCCGCCTGAGCCTTTGCGCATGCTGGGCTGGGTTAGGGATCGCTGGTTCGCGCTTGCCGAAAACTCGATCCTGGTGGTGCTCGCGACCTTTTGCTGGTTTTTCCTCTCGCCGCCACTCGAAGAGGCGAGGACGCTCGCCGGCGGTTGGATAGCGGCCCTCTACGTTAAAAATCTCGTCCTGATGATCATCGTCGCAGGCGGTCTGCATTTGTATTTCCACGGTTGGAAACGCCAGGGCCGGGATCTCAAGTTCGATCCACGTGAACTCAAGAGCAAAAGCAGGACGTTCACGCTGGGCAACCAAGTATTTGACAACATGATCTGGACGCTGGCAAGTGGCGTCGCCTTCTGGACGGCGTACGAAGTCCTTATGCTCTGGGCGATGGCAAACGGCTACGCACCGGTCCTGACTTGGTCCGACAATCCAATCTGGTTCATTGCGCTAGTCTTCCTGACGCCCGTCTGGATCTCCTTCCATTTCTACTGGATCCATCGTTGGCTGCACTGGCCGCCGCTCTACAAGGCGGCACACGCGCTCCACCATCGCAACACCAATGTCGGCCCCTGGTCCGGCCTTTCGATGCACCCGATCGAGCATCTTCTGTTCTTCTCGTCCGTCCTGATCCACTGGATCATCGCCGCCCATCCGATACACATCCTGTTTCACGTGCAACACCAGGCCCTCACCGCCGCGACCTCGCATACCGGCTTCGAGGGTCTCCTCATCGCCGACAAGAACCGCCTGGCGCTCGGCACTTTCCATCACCAGATGCATCACCGCTATTTCGAGTGCAATTACGGCAATCTCGAAGTGCCCTGGGACCGCTGGTTCGGGTCATTTCATGACGGGACCGAGGAAGCGCATGAGCGGATGAGTGCACGCCGCAAAAGGCTGATCGGAAGCCGATAACTCGATCGAAGACTGATAACCCATCGGAGAGATCGATGGTCCGAGACATGGATTTTCCAGGGATCAACATCCGCCCGTTCCATAAGCTCGACCTCACAGCCCTCAGACGACTGATCCTGGAGACCATCGACACCAGCTACATCGACCTCTATCCGCCACGCGCCGTCGCGTTCTTCAAACGTTTCCACGGCGAACTTGAAATCTTGGAGCGGGCTTCGAGGGGTATCCTATTGGTTGCCGAACGAAACGGTGATCTGATTGCCACAGGCAGTCTGGTCGGGAGCGAAATCCTCGCTGTCTTCGTGCACCCCACCTGTCAGCGCTCAGGGCTGGGCAAGGCCCTGATGACGTTGCTTGAGAGCAGGGCTGTTGCATCCGGCATCACACAATCAAGGCTCAGCGTGTCGCTGGCCTCAAAGCGATTTTATGAAGATCTCGGCTATGACCTGTTCGAAAAAGGCCTGAAGGACGTCGGCGAGGGGCAGCGTCTCGATTTCTGGAAGGCTAGAAAAACGCTCGCGCCGTAGACTACATCTTCTGGAGGCTGACATGCGCCTGCATCAGATCACCCCCTTCGTTCCCTGCACCAGCCTCGATCGGCAAGTCGAATTCTACCGGGATGTCCTCGGCTTCACCGTCGGCTTTCAGGCCGACAATTACGCCTTCCTGCGGCGCGACGATGTCGCTGTGCGGCTCGTCGAGGTCGATGCCAATGTCGATCTGAGCGCTCCGGAACGGGAGGGCTCATTCTATATCGATGTTCAGGACATTGATGCGCTCTACGCCGCCCTTGAGCCGGAGCTCAAAAAGTTACCGCCGGCGCGCGTCCGCGCCCCTTTCAATCAGGATTACGGTCAGCGGGAATTTCGTGTGATCGATGAGGACTGTACACTGATCTTCTTCGGCGAGGGCATCCGCTAAGAGCCATCCAATGAATTGATCGGCTGTCAGCCCCTGGAGGAAGCGAGCGACCGTCGACCTATCCAGAGAAGCGACAGCAGCGTGATGGCAAGCGCACCTGGCGCAGGAACGGCAACGGCCGCGCGGGACACGCCGATGTCGAAACGCATGGTCGTCGTGACCCTGAGGCGGAGATCATTGCCGATCAGGAAGGGAAACTGCCCGACGCTGTTATCGAAAAATCCCGAGCACGTGCCGATAACGGCAACGCCGTTGTCACAGCGATGCTCCTGATTTTCACCGAGCACAAACCCATCGATATCGATAGAAATGTCCCAATTGGCAAACGAACTGTCACTCCGGTCCGTTTCCAGCGGTCCGTTGATCCCAAAACCGACCTCAAGACCGGCCTCGACCGGCTCTTCGAACACCAGATCGAAGGTCGCGATGTTGACCAGGCTCGCTGCAGCTGCTCCAGGTCCGGCACCCAAATCCACCCTGATCGCCGCACTGTCCCAGTCATTGATCGTCGCAACGGCGCTGCCACTACCGCTCGCCGTGTTGGTGGTGTTCTGTGACACAATCGACAAATTCTCAATGGTGAACGGCTCTGAGCCTTCGATGGCGGCGATAACGAAATTGGGCGCGAAATCGATGATCGTCGCCTTGGCCGGCAGGGCAGGCAGCAACAGGCAGAAGACGCAGATGAAATGACGCATGACCGCTCCTCAGTTGGCTGAGGCGCAAATTAACCAGAAATTGCTTTATGTCCACAAAAATATCTTTTAGGTTGTAATAGCATCAAGCGCTCGATGCTTTGTCTCGCCAATGATGCGGTGGGAATAGCTGCTCGACTTTCTGTTTGGACTATCTTTCCTAAGCACAAAGTGCCGACGTCACGTCAGCTGCTCCTCGATCAACTTCGTCATCTCGCTCTCGACATTGCCGGTATGCGCTGTGGTGATCGGCTCGATGAGCATCAGCCAACATTCGTCCTCGGCGACTGGCCGATGGCGAACACCTTTGGGAACGATGGTGAATTGACCGGCAGTGAGGTCGGCGGTGTGGTCCTCATATTCGATGCGAAGGCGACCCTTTACGATATAGAAGAGCTCGTCTTCACCGTCATGGGCATGCCAGACGAATTCGCCCAGAACCTTGGCGATCTTGATATATTGATCGTTGACCTGGCCGATTACCTTAGGCGACCAGTGGTCTCTAACTTGATCGAATGCAGCTTCGAGGTTCTGAACAGGGATCATGGAGACGCGGTCCCATCGTATGTCTCGGGTTCGACCCAGACACCACCGCGATGGCTGGATTCCACCGCCGCCGTAATAAAGGCCATGCCGTCGAAGCCATCGCGGACGCCTGGAACGAGCAATGCGTCGGGATCAGGGTCACGCCTCTCCGCCTGGGCACTGATAAGTTCGGCAACATCTGCATAGATGTTGGAGAAGCCCTCGAGATAGCCTTCGGGATGGCCGGGTGGGATCCGCGTGACACGGCCGGCGCTGTCGCCGGAGCCGGGGCCACCGCGGGTGATCAGACGAGGCGCCTCGCTCAGCGGGGTGAAGGTCAGATGATTGGGATGCTCCTGCTTCCAGGCGAGACCGGCCTTGGTCCCGTAGATGCGAATGGCCAAGCCATTCTCGTTGCCGGGCGATACCTGGCTCGACCATAGCATGCCCCGCGCCCCGCCCTCGTAGCGCAGCAACAGATTGCAATTGTCATCCAGCCTTCGCCCCTCGACAAACGTCTGCATATCCGCACACAAACTATGCAGTTTGAGGCCTGACGTAAAAGCGGCGAGGTTGTAGGCATGGGTGCCAATGTCACCGATGCAGCCGCCCGCCCCCGATCGCATCGGGTCGGTGCGCCAGCTCGCTTGCTTCTGGCCAGTCTCCTCAAGCTTGGTGGCAAGCCAGTCCTGGGCGTATTCGACCTGGATGACGCGAATGTCGCCGAGTTCACCAGAGGCGATCATCTCGCGCATCTGCCGGACCATCGGGTAGCCGGTGTAGTTGTGGGTCAGTGCAAAAATTCTCTCGGACCTGCCCACAAGCTCGACAAGTTCCCGCGCCTCATCGAGCGAGGTGCAGAGGGGCTTGTCGCAGATCACGTGGATGCCGGCTTCGAGGAAGGCCTTAGCGGGACCGAAGTGCATATGGTTGGGCGTGACGATCGATACAGCATCGATTCCATCAGGACGGGCCGCCTCGGCCCTGGCCATTTCCTCATAGCTTCCATAGGCGCGGTCGTCAGCGACGCCAAGCTCGACGGCGGAAGCCTTCGATCTTCCAGGGTCCGAGGAAAACGCCCCCGCCACCAGCTCATAGCGATCATCGATCCGAGACGCGATCCGATGCACCCCCCCGATAAACGCCCCTTGCCCCCCGCCAACCATACCCAGGAGGCAGCGGTGCCGGGCGGCACGCGCTGAACTTGCCTGAGCCTTGTCTTCGATGGTCATCGTCTGTCTCCAGCGGTCTTGAGTGGGTTCGGGCACGTCCAAGCGGACTCAGGCAAGTATCAGAGAATCCCGAGCATCCGTTGGTTGGCGCCTTGGTCGGCTTCGCCGGCGGCGAAGTCGTCGAAGGCGCTTTCTGCGGGGCGGATGATGTGGTCGGCGATGAACTGAGCGCCTTCGCGTGCGCCGTCCTCGGCGTTTTTCAAGCAGCACTCCCACTCCAGAACGGCCCAGCTGTCATAGCCGTATGCCTGGAGCTTTGAGAAGATCGACTTGAAGTCGACCTGCCCGTCACCCAATGATCGGAAGCGCGCCGCCCGGTCGGTCCAGGATTGGAAACCTGAGTAGACGCCCTGTTTGGGGCTCGGATTAAATTCGGCATCCTTCACATGATAGGCGCAGATACGCTCCTTATAGACATCGATAAAGCCAAGATAATCCAGCTGCTGCAGGAGAAAATGGCTGGGATCGTAGTTGATCTGGCAGCGCGGATGATTGCCGAGACGCTCCAGGAACATCTCGAAGGTGATGCCGTCATGAACATCCTCGCCCGGATGGATCTCGTAGCCGACATTGACACCTTGCTCGTCGAACACATCGAGGATCGGCTTCCAGCGCTTGGCAAGCTCCTCGAACGCCGTCTCGATGAGGCCCGCGGGGCGCGGGGGCCAGGGGTAGATGTAAGGCCAGGCAAGGGCGCCCGTGAAAGAAACGTGGTTGTCGAGGCCGAGCCGTCGGGACGCCTTCGCCGCCAGCTTCATCTGCTCGACCGCCCAAGCCTGCCGAGCTGTGGGATTCTTGTGAACTTCCGACGGCGCGAAGGCGTCGAAGCCTTCGTCGAAGGCGGGATGGACGGCGACCAGCTGGCCCTGGAGATGGGTGGACAGCTCGGTGATTTCGACGCCTGCGTCCTTGCAGGTGCCGTTGACCTCATCGCAATAGGCATCGCTTTCGGCGGCCTTGGCGAGATCGAACAACCGCCCGTCCCAGCTCGGGATCTGTACGCCTTTATAGCCGAGCCCCCCGGCCCAGTTAACGATCGAGCCGAGCTCGTTGAAGGGTGCTTCGTCGCCGGCGAACTGCGCGAGAAACAGGCCGGGTCCCTTGATCATGCCCATGAATGAGCCTCCCTTTGGAATTACGTTTGCTTGAAGGGAGTGTAGAAGAGAGAGTGCCGATCGGAAAAGCCCGAGAACGGAGCGAGCGACGTATGACAGTCTGGATCAAAGACCCACTAGCCATTTTCGTAGAAGATGGCGTCGATGCCGGCGGCGGCATTGTGGTCGACGGCGACATCATCACCGAACTCGTCCCGACCGGGCACAAACCCAAGTCAGCGATAACCAGCCAAGTCAATGCCGGCGACCATGTCGCCTTACCGGGGCTGATCAATACACATCATCATTATTATCAGACGCTGACGCGGGCGTTTGGCCCGGCCCTGAACAAGGAATTGTTCCCCTGGCTGAAAACGCTCTATCCGGTCTGGGCCGGTTTGCGTCCGGAGGGGTTACGTTTAGCGGCCAAGCTTGCGATGTCGGAGCTTCTGCTGTCCGGCTGCACCACCAGCGTCGATCATCACTACGTCTTTCCGAAACGCCTTTCGAAGGCGATCGATATCGAGGTAGAGGTGGCGACTGAGCTTGGTATGCGTGCCGTTTTGACCCGCGGCTCGATGAACCTCTCCGAGAAGGACGGTGGGCTTCCGCCTGAAGAGGTGGTTCAGGACGATTGGACCATCCTCACCGACAGCGAACGGTTGGTGAAGCGTTTCAACAAGCTCGGCGACCGCTCGGGTGCGATGATCGAGATTGCCCTTGCGCCTTGCTCCCCCTTCTCGGTGACTACCGAGCTGATGCGCGCGACCGCCGTCATGGCCAAGCACCTGGACTGCCGCCTGCACACCCATCTTGCCGAGACGAAGGACGAGAACGACTTTTGCAAGGCTCGGTTCGGCATGTCGCCGCTCGATTATCTGGAGGAACAAGGCTGGCTGAACGACCGCACATGGGTCGCCCACGGCGTTTACTTTGACGACGACGACATTGAGCGGCTGGCCAAAGCCGGGACCGGGGTGGCGCACTGCCCGGCCGCCAATATGGTGCTGGGTTCCGGGACTTGCCGGGTCGCTGATCTCGAGGCGGCAGGTGTGCCGGTCGGCCTTGCGGTCGACGGCTCCGCCTCGAACGACGCTTCCAACCTGATGCAGGAGATGCGGCTCGCCTTTCTGCTGCAACGCGTGAACCATGGCATGTCCGCCTCGGACCATCGGCGGGTGATCCGGATGGCGACCGAGGGTTCCGCCCGCTGCCTTGGACGGGACGATATTGGCAGAATAGCCGTCGGCAAACAGGCGGACCTTGCGCTTTTCAAGCTGGACGAGCCGCGCTTTTCCGGCCATGGCGATCCGCTTGCCGCTCTGGTGCTGTGTGGTGCCCATCGGGCCGACCGGGTGATGGTCGCCGGCCGCTGGCTGGTCAAGGACGGCCAACTGACCGGCGTCGATTTACCTGTCTTGATGGAAGCGCACCAAAAGGCGGCGCGCGCACTCCAGGCTTGAGTGTATTCCGATTAGGTAAAACTATTCAGAGACCAGCCGTTGCACCCATCGACCGAGCGGGCTCACTTGTGTCCTCGTTCTCCAAGTTACCGTCGGCGATCGCATCGCCTAGGGCATCAGCAATGTGGACCCCGTGGTCTTCCGGCCTTCAAGCGCCTCATGGGCAGCCGTCGCATCCCTCAGCGGGAAGCGCTGGTTGATCTCGATCTTGACCGCACCGTTCCCGACAACCTCGAAAAGATCCCGCGCCGCCGTCAGCAAATCCTCACGCGCCGGCGTATAGGCCATGAGCGATGGGCGGGTGAGATAGAGCGAGCCCTTGGTGTTGAGCACACCGATGTCTAGGGGCGGGATCGGCCCTGAAGACTGGCCGAAGCAGACCAGCATGCCCAGCGGCGAAAGGCAGTCCAGTGAGGCTTCGTAGGTGTCCTTACCAACCGAATCATAAACCACCGGCACCTTCTTGCCTGAGGTGATGTCCATCACCCGATCGACCACGCTCTCCTGATCGTAGCGGATGACATGGGCGCAGCCGTGGTTCTTCGCGAGTTCGGCCTTCGCTTCGCTGCCGACCGTGCCGATCACCTCGACGCCGAGGGACTTTGCCCACTGGCAGGCTATCAGCCCGACCCCGCCTGCCGCCGCATGGAACAGGATGGTCTGGCCGCTTTCGATCTTGAAGGTGCGACGCAGCAGATACCAGGCGGTCATGCCCTTCAGCATGATCGCGGCCGCTTCCTCGTCGCTGATCCCATCCGGCACCGGCACCACCTTGTCCGCAGGCATCAGCCGTTCCGCAGCATAGGCACCAAGCGGCGGCGAAGCATAGGCGACGCGGTCGCCGACGGTTACATCGCGGACGCCATCGCCGACCGCCAGAACCTCTCCGGCAGCTTCCAAACCTGGCGTAAAGGGAAGGCCGGGTGCCGGGTAGAGGCCGGTCCGGAAATAGACGTCGATGAAGTTCAGGCCGATTGCAGTTTGCTTAAGTTTTACCTGGCCCGGGCCGGGCTCGCCGACCTCCACCTCTTCATAGCGAAGAACGTCGGCCCCGCCGGTCTCGTGGATACGAATGGCGCCCGCCATCAATGGTCTCCTCTATGCAAAAGTTCTTGAACCCAAGGCTAACGAAGGCAGCCTGCGTAGCCAAGGCCTGGGATCATGCCGTCCTCATGGCATCTTGTTAAACCAAGTGACGTGGTCACGCCACTCACACCACTAGTGGCCGAAATAGGCTTTGTTCAGATCGGCATCGGCCTGAAGCTCGGCGACCGTGCCGCCCATCCTGATCTCGCCGGTTTCGAGCACATAGAGCTGCTCGGCGAGCGTCATCGCGAAATTGACGTTCTGCTCGGCGATCAGGATGGTAAGGCCGAGTTCCTTGTTCAGCCGCTTTAGGACATCCGCGATGTCGGCGCAGACCTTGGGCGCAAGCCCGATGGTTGGCTCGTCGACCAGCAAGAGTTTCGGGTCCGTCATCAAGGCGCGTCCGAGCGACACCATCTGACGCTCGCCGCCGGAGAGTGTCGCAGTCTCCTGATCCCGCCTTTCCTGCAGCACTGGGAAG
>JBPCVQ010000286.1:0-8901 GCA_051010395.1 Geminicoccaceae bacterium
GACCACGGCCGGATCGCCCGGCTTGAAGTCCACGCCCACCACTGTCTTGTCCTCGGTCATCGTCGATGGGATCACGAAGTAGCGATAGACGTCGTCGCCGGTCGCAGGGACATTGAAGGGCTCAGTCATGGTCAGCACCAGGTCCGGAGTGCCCATGCGCCAATCCTTGTCCGGCAGGACGACCTCGGCCGGTCGCTCCGCCACTGCTCCTTCAGGCGCGTCATTTTCCGCCCAGGCGGCGAACAGTGCGACCTGACGCTCGGACAAATAGCGTTCGTCGCGAAATCGGCCGTGGTCGGGATTGGGCCGCCAAGGTGGCATGAGCCGCTCCGCTGTGACGTAAGCCAGCATATCGGCCCAGCGATTACTTTGCTCATAGGTTTCAAGCGGAAAGGGAGCAATACCATTGGTCTGGTGACACTCGACGCAGTTGGCTGCGAGGACAGGTGCAATGTCGCGATGATAGGTGGCTGTGACAGCCTCATCGTCCTTCCAGGCGCTGAAGAAACAGCCAACGGAATCGGTGCTCAGCGGCTCGACAGTTTCGCGGTTGGCTGCGGCTCGGGTGAAATCCTTGAGATCGTGAGAGGTGATTTTGCGTCGCATGCTGCCCGGCGCGGCGAACCGGTTGTCGATTCGACCGCGATAGATCATGCGATCATCACCATCGATCACGAAGGCTTCAGGCGTGACAACCGGCTGCAGACGTGAGGCAAGATCGCCCGACGGATCGAATAGAATCGGAAAGTCGAGAGCATATTCGTCCCGAAAGGCACGAATATCGTCCCAGCTAGCGGCTGGATCAGAGATGACCCCGTAGAAGTCGACGCCGAGCCTCTTCGCTTCCTCGGAAAATTGATTGAACTCGGGCGCGTAGCGAGTCGAGATCGGGCAATAACGGTCGAGCAGCACAATCGCCACCGGACCAGCGCCATTCTCATCGCCAAGACGCCTGATCTCGCCATCGAGATCCAGGAACCGACTGCCGATAATCCGAGCGGCGCCGGATGGCAGCGGACCGGCAGTGTTCATGCCTGGTTTCTTGTGCCCGCTCTGATCAGCATAGGCGGAGCCAGGCATTATCGCCGGAGATAACAAGATCGCACAGGCGACGATAAGCGCTTGACGGTCCTTATTGAGCACAAGCATGGGAGGCCTTTCCATCTAGAGTTCTCAGCAAGTTGAACGAAAATATTGAACGGATCATTTATTGTCAATACTGACAATAAATGTTTTCGATGGGCTTAATCCGTACTCTTACGAACGCCGTGCTCACGCCTTCTTTGACAGAGCTGGTCGTCACGCTAGCGAAGGTGCTTGGTAACGAACATCACCCAGTTGGGGGGATGAACCTGAGCATAACGTTCTTTCGCGAGTCGTCCGAATAGCAAGGATACCCCTGCGAAGGTTCAGTTAATATCAATATTTTTGATGTATATCGTTGATTCTGTTACATAGTGCAAATTAGCGATTTGCCGTGTGCTCAATTTAGCACTGCCGCGCAAAGAACGAAGCGGGGCTATGGCCATCAATGTCACGCTCTAGGACCCATGCGAATCGTGGATCGTCATCGAAGCAACCGATCATGGAAGATCCCGAGGCATCGCCCAATACTATTGTTCCTGCAGGCTGTTTCTGTGGCTCTCAAGATGGCGGGCCATGCCCGAGCTATTGACGGCCAGATCCACGAAGAGGCGCTCACACCAGGCAAGAGCGCCGGACGTCAGCAGAAACACCTCCGGGACGACGATCCATTCGGCAATCCAGACCCCACCGGAGCGCTCGTGCTGGTGCAGGGTCAATTCGCCGATCTGTTCGGCTCGTTGCCGGCCAAGCCGTGCTACCGCCTCGCCGAATTCGGATGCCCGCTGGTTCGTCTTGTGCGCCATCGACGATGATGCACCTTTGCCTTGCGCGTAGTCCTCATGCACCTCCTGGATGTCCGAAGAGGAAAGCAGATTGATGTTGTGGCAGATCTTGCAGAGCGTTGCGCAAAGCATGCCGAGAACGGTGACGATGTCGGCGAGACCGTCACGCGCATTCTGCCAGTGGGGATCCGTCGTCTTGAGGTTCAGCGTTTCAGCCATCTTGGCCTTCAGCGCCTTGCCGGCGCCCCGATCATAGGCTGACAGATCGCCAACGGGGCCGCCTACCTGCACCAGCAAGCCCCGTTCGCGGGCTTCCGCAATCGCCTCCCGTCGACGGGTCAGCTCGCTGCTCCAGACGCCGAGCTTGGTCGCGAAGGACATCGGCATGGCGTACTGCCCGTTGGTACGTCCGATCATCATCGTCTCGGCATGCTCGACAGCGCGATCGGTGAGCAGGCCGATCAGAGCCTCGACCGTCCCCTCGATCTTGCCCAGGCCAAGCTGCATCTGTATGGCGAGGGCTGTATCCATCACGTCCTGCGTGGTGGAGCGATAGTGGACATGGCGTGCATATTTGGGGCCGGTCAGGCTGCGAAGCTGTTTGACCAATCCGACGATCGGACGACCAACCAGGTTCATGTCGCGCTGGAGGGCATCGTGATCGAGGTGATCAGCGGTAATCCGATTGATCTTCTTCGCAGCCTCTTTTGGGATGAGACCCATCTCGGCCTGGCAGCTTGCCAGCGTCTGTTCGACCTTGATCCAGGCTCCAATCGTCGAAGCCTCGGACCAGATCCGGCGCATCGCCTCTGTCGAGTAGCTGCCCCGATAGAGGGGCCAGTCAAGCATCACCCAGGCCCTCCTCGACGGCCTTACGCTCCTTCAGAACGCCACGGATGCGAAAGGCGATGGCGAGGATGCCGATCAGGAGAAAGCCGGCAGCAACCGGGCGCTGGAGGAAGATCAGTGCACCGCTGTCGGACATCAGGAGGGACTGACGGAAGGTTTCCTCCGCCCCCTTGGCCAGCACGAAGGCGATCACGAACGCCGCGACGTTGAAGTCGAATTTCCGCATGAGCCAACCGCCGAAGCCAGCGATGACCATGACCAGCACGTCGAACATCGAGCCCTGCGCCGAGTAAGCTGCGATGAAGGCGGTCAGGAAGATCGTCGGATAGAGAACCTTGGTCGGCACGCGGAGGATCAGCGCCGCCACCCGGCTTGCTCCAAAATAGCCGATGGTCCCGTAGGCTGCGATGCCGAGGAGGCCGCAGGCAAAAAGCTGGTAGATCAGCTCCTTGGAGGTCAGAAACAACGTTGGGCCTACCTGGATGCCGTGAATCAGGAAGACGCCCAGAAGGATGGCGCCGATGGTCGAGCCGGGAATGCCCAAGGTCAAAAGCGGCGCCATCGATGGCCCAGAAACGGCGTTGTTGGCCGACTCAGGCGCTGCGATGCCCTCCAAGGCACCTTTGCCCCACATCTCCGGGTTCTTAGCACGGCGCTTGCCCTCGCCGTAGGATATAAACGCCGCGATCGCCGATCCGAGACCGGGCAGCGAGCCGATGCCCGCACCGATGAACCCGCCGCGCACGACATGCGGCAGACAGGGCCGGTACTCCTCGAAGGTCAGCTGGCTGTCGGACGGATTCTTGCTTTGCTGGACGGCTTCGACCGAACGATTCTTTTGCTCCAGCTGCATGAAAACCTCGCCCAGCACGAAGACGCCGATCATCAGCGCGACCAGGCTCACGCCGTTGGAGAGGTCGAAGAAGCCGAAAGTGTAGCGTTCCACGCCCGAGATCGGATCGAGCCCGATCATCGACACCAGGACACCCATAAGGGCGCTTGCCAGGCCTTTGAGGATGGAATTCCCGATCACCGAGCCGATGACTATGAAGGCGGCGAAGTAGATCGCGAAGGTTTCGGGCGGGCCCAATTTGATCGCGATGGCCGCGATCCAGCCAACACCGACGATCAGGAGGATATCGCCCATGAAGTCGCCGATGATCGAGCTGATCGTCGCCACCTTCATCGCCTTGCCAGCCTTGCCGGCGCGGGCCAGCGGATAGCCGTCGAGCTGTGTGGCGGCTGACGCCGCGGTCCCGGGCGTATTGAACAGGATCGCCGCAATGGAGCCGCCATAGCGGCCGGACTTGCCGATCACGTAGAGAAAGGCCAGCGCAAACAACGGGTCCATGTAATAGGTGATCGGAAGCAGCATCGCGATGGCAGCCGCAGCCGTCAGGCCTGGGGTGGCGCCGACGATCATGCCGACGGCGGCTGCAAGGATGACGGCGAAGATCAGCGTCGGGTTGGTCAAAACGGCGCCGAGAGCGGGGAAGATTTCCATCGGCCTATCCTCCGAAGCTGTCCATGAGGTCGAAGACCTCACCAAACGGCGGAAAGGCGCCGAGAAGGCGGAAAAAGACGATGTGGAAGGCGAGCGGAAACAGGATTACCGACAGGGCCAGGCCCACCTTGCTGCGCACCCCGAACATCCAGAGTGCGATGGGACCGGCGATCGCCGTCGGCAGCTCGTAGCCGAAATTCACGATCCCCTGCTGATAGAGGAGCGAAACCGCGAAGAGGAGCAAGACGCCGATCGCCGTCTTGTCGAAGGCCGGGGTTCGATCCGGCCCTGACGCCGCGCGCATCCTTGCGACCGCCATCCAGAGACCCGATAGGGTCAAGAAGATGGCGGCGCCCATGGGCAGAACGCCTGCCCATGTCTCGCCTTCGGGAGGGGGCGGCACCAGCGATGCTCCCCAGACCGCGAACGCTCCGATCAGGGCCGTGACAAGCCCTTCGCCAGCATGGCGCATTTGCTCCCCTCCCATTTGCCTGATCCGGCTAGTTGCTCAGCCCGGCCAGCAACGGCTCTGCATCAGCCTTCATCGCCGTCAGCGCCGCTTTGGCGGTTTCACCGTCGGCAAAGTTTGGTGCCGTGCCGCCGGCAGCCAGTGTTTCAGCGAAGCCGGGGGCCTCGGCCACCTGCTTGAGAACGTCTTCCAGATAGGCGATCGCCTCAGGCGGCGTGCCTTTCGGCGCCATCATGATGACCGGCGAGGACACGGCGGAGAAGGGAATGTCCAGCTCGCCGAATGATGGCACGTCGGCCATGATGGTATCGCGTTCGTCGGCGTTGACGGCAAGGGCCCGGATCTGCTCCTCGAAACCGGCGAGCTGCTGAATGCCGAGAAAGGCAAAGTCGGTCTGACCGCCCACCAGAGCGGCACGGGTCGGGCCGCCGCCCTTGAATGGCACATCCTGCGCCTCGATGCCGTTCTCGGCGAGGAACCCGAGGCCGCCGACGAAATGGAAGCCGCCCCGGCCGGAATGCGCCCAGCGAAGCGTGCCCGGGGCCGCCTTGGCCGCATCGATCACGTCCTGCACGGATTGAAACGGGCTCGCTGCCGGCACCATCAGCGAAGTCCTGAGGTTGCCCACTTGGCCTACGAAGTCGAAGGTCTCCAGCGCATCGATATCCGTGTCGCGGGTCATCGTCGACAACAGGAACGACCCGCCCGATGTCAGCATGATTGTGTAGCCGTCAGGTCGCGCCTTCGACACCGCCTGCGCACCGTTCAGGCCGCCGGAGCCGCCTTGGTTTTTGATCACGATCGGCACCTCCACGATGCCTTCCGCCGCCGTGGCGGCAACGGCGCGTGCATAGGTGTCCACACCCCCACCGGCGCCATAGGGCACAACGATGTTGATCGGACGGCGCGGATAGTCGGCAGTGAAACCGGTTGTCGCGGTCAGACCGAGCGCCAGCGTGGTGATGGCGGCGGTGATTACGGTTCTGCGTTGCATGATGGCCTCCCAAGTAAACATGCCGCAGCGTAACCGAGTTATATATTTGCAAAAAATGCAAATATATTTTATTCACATTACCAATTTGCAATCAAATCGAGAACGTCGATGAATATCAAGGCGTTGCGCGCCTTTCGAGCGACCGTATCAGAAGGCAGTCTTGCGGGGGCGGCCCGGATCATCCATCTCAGCCAGCCAGCCGTCAGCCGCCTGATCTCGGCACTTGAAGGTGAGTTGCGGCTGACACTGTTTCATCGGACCGGACGCAGTTTGGTGCCAACAAAGGAAGCGCTGGCCTTCTACCGCGAGGCTGGCCGAATCCTGGATAACCTCGACGACATTCCAAAGATTGCAGCCGAGATCAAGGCAGGGAAGACCGAGAACCTGCGCATTGTCGCCATGCCCAGGATCGCCCAGTCCTTAGCTTCGCCTGCTGTTGCCGAGTTTCTGACACGACATCCCGGAACGAAGGTCAGCCTTGACGTACGTGCCCGGCGCGAAGCAGGCAAATGGCTGGCTGGTCGAGAATACGATCTTGGAATTGGCGCGCTACCGGTCGATCACCCCGAGATCAGGACCGAACGCCTTTTACGTGTACAGGCAAAGGCCATCATTCCGCACAGCAACCCGCTGTCCCGACGGAGCCGGATCTCGGGCGACGAGTTGAAGGGCCAGCCGATCATCCGGCTGATGCACGGACTCCTGCTGCGCGATCAGCTCGACGACATCTTCCGTTCTGCCGGCGTGATCCCCAACGAAGTCTGCGAAGTCGCGTCCTCGCAGATGGCTTGCGGGCTCGTGGCTGAAGGCGCAGGCATCACGATCGCCGACGAACTCGTGGCGTCCCACATCCCGCCCGGATCATTTTCTCTCGTTCCCATCGAGCCTGAACGATGGATGTCCTTCGGTCTGCTTCTTCCCAAGGCAAGCGAACCTTCGGAAAGCAGGCAGACCCTTATCGAAATTCTAACGGACAGAGCCCACGAACTGAGTTTGGGGAGTCATGGAATTCAATTCCGATGATCGGAGATTTCTCAGGCCTTCTCTATAACCCGCATGCCGATGCGCTGGTTAGAATGTTTCTTGCCAAGCGTCTCGCGACGGAGCTGTAAGGCTTCCTCCAAAAGTGGCTCTGCATCGCTATAATGGCCCTGGCTAAAATATAGCCCTGCCAAGTTGTTCAGGCCTTGCAGGGTGTCGGGATGCCTCTCGCCAAGGACCTCGCGGCGAAGCTGCAGGGCTTCGCCAACCTCTTCCACAGAGCCGCTCCCTGCTAGCCGGAAAGTGACGTAATCTACGTATCCGTGTCTGTTGGTCGCCGACTGGAGGAGGCCAACGATGTCGAATCGGAAGCAGTATAAGGCTGAATTCGAGTCGAAGGTAGCGCTTGAAGCGCTGAAGGGCGAGCAGGCGAGTGGGTTTGGCGTGCATCCGACCAAGATCCATCAATGGAAGAAGGCACTTTTGGAAGGTGCATTGGAGCTCTTCGAACGCTACTCATCGGCGAAGGAACCCGTGGTCAGCGAGGCGAAGGTCAAAGCTCTGTACACGAAGACCGGCGAGCTGACGGTGGCCAACGGCGCGGGGAAATTCTTTGAGCCGACTGCTCTCGATCAGCCGATCAACATTCCACGCAACGCCACGAGGCGAGAGCGACGCCAACCTTTCGATCATGGCCGAGATCGACCAACAGTTTCCCGACACGCCGTTTTATGGTGTCCATCAAACGTGAGCATCGTTTGATCCGTGCCCACGGGGACCAGGCAATTCCCGTTGCCTGGAGACGTCAAACGGCAAGTTGGAGGTGGGTGATGATGATGGAGCCGCACTCGTAGCGTTGCGAGATGGCCTCGAAGAGCCGCTCGGCCCGAGGGCGATGACATTGTCCCGCTTATCGATGAATTCGCAGCGGACGAACTCCATAGTCAAAGGCTCGTTCAGCGAGGCCATCAGCTTGAAGTCGAAGCTGTCCAGGCTTTTGGTCGCCGGGAATTTCACGGCTTTGATGCGCTGCTCGATCATCCAGCGTTCGCGCTCGATCAGCCTGAGCTCGCAAACGTGCAGCAGATACTGCGCATGATCCTTGTTCTCGGAAGCGCATTGCTTTGCCAGCTTGGTGTACCCGGTGAGAAAGGTTGGCAGGCGGAGCTTCTTGAGTTCGTGATCTAACGATTTCAGGCAGCGATCGAGTATCCCTGATAGCCATTCCCACTTGCCAGCATCGACCAAGCGATCCGGGCCGGTCTGACTAGGCGGCAGGCTCATTAGATTTGAGCCATAGCCTTACGGTGACGAGCTTGGTGGCTGCGAGGACGTTTTCGGCTTTTCTGTGATATCGCGTGGCGATGCCTCTAAACTGTTTGAGTTTGCTGAAGAAGCGCTCGGCCAGGTTTCGCAGTCGACAGACCCACTTGCTGAACGCGTAGCTGGCCTTTCGGTTGCTCCCGGGCGGGATGTTAACCCAGGCGCAGCGTTCATCAGCAAAGCTACGGATTGCATCGATGTCGTGGTCCGATCGTCCAAAAGGACGGTGCCCTTGTCAAAATGGTCGAGCAACGGCAGTACTTTCGTGCAGTCCTGGCCCGGTGACAGGCCGAGGCGGATGGGCGTCCTTCGGCATCGACGACCGCGCGGATCTTGGTGGTCAGCCCGCCTTAAGAGCGGCCAATAGCGCCGTCTTCGGGGGCTTTCGCGTTTTTTTTCGGGCGCAGCGCCATGCTGACGAACGCGGACATGGGAGCTATCGATCATGACGATGTCGCCATCGCAAGCCTCGGTCATGGCCGCAAGCAGCCGGTCCCAGATGCCGGCATAGCTCCAGCAGGTGAAACGATTGTAGCAGGTGGTGTGCGCCCCGTAGCGCTCGGGAATATCGGCCCAGGGCGAGCCCGTGCGAAACCACCAGAAGATCCCGTTCAACACCCGACGATCATCGACCCGCTGCACGCCACGAGACTTCCGATGCAGCAACGGCTCGATGACAGATCACTCGAAATCCGTAAGATCGTGACGGTTCATGACAACCTCCTCCATGGAGGTACATTGAATCACAATACAATGACTATGTGTACTTATTTATGAGTTTTAAGCCTATTTGTTCGGTCCTGGGGTTTGGTTTGACGGATCCGTCTTGAAACGTTTTGGCTCTTTCGTCCACTGCTGCATGACGAACTCATAGGGCTTGAGGCCGCGTAGTGTCTTCAGGCGCCTGGCATGA